>NZ_VCKW01000083.1 GCF_005889715.1 Actinomadura soli | reverse complement strand
GTCATGATGGGTCCGTGACGGAACGACCCGGGGCGCACGGCGGGCGGGGTGTCCCAGGACGTCCAGCCGTCCGCGTCCAGGACGCGGCGCAGCAGCTCGCGCGCCCCGGGTCGTTCCGTCACGGACCCATCATGACCACACGGGCAGGTCAACCCGGGTGCCGGGGGTGGACACTGGGAGCGCAGCCGGGAGAAGGGGAGCACGGTGTCAGAGGAGATCCACTTCGCGTCCGCGCGCGAGCTCGTCCGCCGGATCCGGGTGCGGGAGCTGTCGGCCCGCGAGGTCGTGCGGGCGCATCTCGACCAGATCGAGCGGACGAACCCGCAGGTCAACGCCATCGTGACGCTGGTCGCGGAGCGAGCGCTGGAGCAGGCGGGGGACGCCGACGACCGGCTCGCCAACGGGGCGGACGCCGGGCCGCTGCACGGGCTCCCCGTCGCGCACAAGGACACGCACGCCACGAAGGGCATCCGGACGACCTCCGGTTCGCCGATCTTCGCGGACCTCGTCCCGGCCGCCGACGAGCTCGTCATCGAGCGGATGCGCGCCGCCGGGGCCATCACGATCGGCAAGACGAACGTGCCGGAGTTCGCCGCCGGGTCGCACACGTTCAACCCCCTGTTCGGGGTCACCCGCAACCCCTACGACCTGTCGCGGTCGGCGGGCGGCAGCAGCGGCGGCGCGGCGGCGGCGCTGGCGTGCGGGATGCATCCGGTCGCGGACGGCAGCGACATGGGCGGCTCGCTGCGCAACCCGGCTTCGTTCTGCAACGTCGTCGGGTTCCGCCCGTCGCCGGGACGGGTACCGTCGTGGCCGGTGCCGGCGGGCTGGTCGACGATGGGCGTCCAGGGCCCGATGGCCCGCGACGTGGGGGACGCGGCGCTGCTGCTGTCGGTGCTCGCCGGCCCCGACCCGCGCAGCCCGATCGCGCTGGAGACGCCGGGGGCGGCGTTCGCGGTCCCGCTCGACCGCGACGTCGCCGGGCTGCGGCTCGCCTGGTCCCCCGACCTCGGCGGGCGGGTGCCCGTCGACCCGGCGGTCACCGGCGTCCTCGAACCGGCGGTGAAGGCGTTCGAGGAGCTCGGCTGCGCGGTGGACGAGGCGTGCCCCGACCTGTCGGGCGCGGACGAGGTCTTCCGGACGCTGCGCGCCTGGCACTGGGACCTCGCCCTCGGCCCGCTCCTCGACGACCGCCGCGCCGACTTCAAGGCGTCACTCGCGGGCAACATCGAGGCGGGCCGCGCCCTCACCGGCAGCGACATCGGACGCGCGGAGACGCTGCACACGGCGCTGTTCCACCGGGTCAGGAAGTTCTTCGGGCGGTACGACGCGCTGCTGCTGCCGGTCAGCCAGGTGCCCCCGTTCGACGCCGCGATCGAGTACCCGGACGAGGTCGCCGGGCACCCCATGCCCGACTACCTGGAATGGATGCGGTCCTGCTTCCTCGTCTCGGCGACCGGCTGCCCGGCGCTGTCGGTCCCCGCCGGCTTCACCGGGGACGGGCTGCCGGTCGGCCTGCAGATCGTCGGGCCGCATCGCGCGGACCTCGCCGTCCTGCGGATCGGGCACGCCTTCGAGCAGGCCACCCGGCATGGGACGCGCCGTCCCCCCATCGCCTGAGGCCGGCCGGGCCCGGGCAGGTCAGGAGGCCGGGAAGGTCGACGGTTTGTCGAGCGGGATGCGCAGCACGAACCTCGCCCCCTTGTCGCTGTCCGCGGCGACGAGCGTCCCGCCGTGCGCGCGGGCGATGTCGCGGGAGATCGTCAGGCCGAGCCCGGTGCCGCCGCGGTCGCGCTCGCGGCCCTCGGCGAGCCGCTGGAACCGCCAGAAGATCCGTTCGCGGTCCTCGGGGGCGATCCCTGCGCCGTCGTCCAGGACCTGCAGAACGGCGTCGTCCCCGTCCGTGGACACCGAGATCCACACCCGCGACGCGGCGTGCCGCTCGGCGTTGTCGAGCAGGTTCGTCAGCAGCCGGACGATGTGGTGCGCCGTGGCCCGCACCATGATCCCCTCGCCCGCGTCGATCTCGACCGGGATCCGCCGGGGGCGCCGGCCCGCCTCCGCGCGGACCAGCTCGCCGAGATCGACCCGCTCCCGCGCGACGTGCACGCCCGCGCCCAGCTTGGCGAGGATCAGCAGGTCGCTGACGATGCTCTGCAGCCGGTCGGCGTCGGTGAGCGCGGCGCGGGCGACGGCGGGCCAGTCCTCGTCGTCCGGGCGCTCCAGCGCGACCTCCAGCTGGGCGCGCAGCCCGGTGAGCGGGCTGCGCAGCTCGTGCGAGACGTCCGCGACGAAGCCCCGCTGCCGGGCCATGACGGCCTCCAGCCTGCTCAGCGTCACGTTCACCGACTCGCCGAGCTCGGACACCTCGTCGTCCGGCCCGGGGACGGTCACCCGGCGTCCCGTGCCCCGGCCGGTGATCTCGGCGAGCTCGGCGCTCATCACCCGCACCGGGCGCAGCGCCCGCCGCACCGCCAGCGACACGATCCAGCCGACGGCGGCCGTGGCGACCAGCACCGAGGCCGCGAGCAGGCCGATGAACGGGCCCCTGTACTGGGTGAAGGAGCTGATCGGGGCCCCGGCGTGCACGATCCGCCAGCCGGCCGGGGTCCGCACGCTCTCGGTCACCAGGTAGACCGCGCCCTTGCCCGGGATGTCGACGGTGCGGTGGACGGGACGGCCCGGCACGCGCGGCGGCGGGGCGTCCAGCGGGCCGCGCCCGCGCAGCGACTCGCTCGACGCGACCAGGCCGCCCTCCGTGTTCACGACCTGGAGGAGCGTGAAGTCCGGGTCGTCGACGGGCAGCGTGCCGCGCGGGTCGGTGTTGCGCACGAGCGCGGTCAGATCGGTGATGACGAAGGTGCCGCGCTCGTGCAGATCGCGGTACACGGTGCCGCGGACGGCCTGGTAGAAGAGCACGACGCCGGCCACCAGCAGGATGAGGACGATGAAGGTGGCGGCGGCCGTCACACGGGTCCGCACCGACCAGGTCGACGGTGACAGCCAGCCCCCGGAAATCCGCACCCCGGTGCCCTCCCCCTTCCGGCTCGCACGCGGCACCGGGCCCGCGCCGCGTTCCAGCACGTGGGGGGAGAACGCAGAACTGGTTGTTACCTGGTCATTGCCCTGCGAAACATCGTCCGAGCACAGCCCCAGCGCAGACGGATGCCCGCGCGGACGGCGCCTCCCACCCCTGGGGAGCCGCCCGTGCGGGCATCAGATCCGGCGCCGCCCGCCGCCCGCGCGCCGAGGAGGAATCCGGCGGGACCGGGCCGTGCTGCCGAACCACCGCCCACTCTGCCGTGCGCAGGTGCACGGGGCGCGACATCGACGTGACGATCACGTTTCCGGCACTTCCTGCGAAGACGCCCAATAATCCGCCGCCGAACGGGGATGCAGGGGACGAGGAGAGCAAGGGGGCCGGAAAGATCCATGGACGGAGACATCAGGCCGCTCGAACCGGCCGATCCGCGCGAGGTCGGCGGGCACCCGCTGCTCGGCCGGCTCGGCTCGGGCGGCATGGGCACGGTCTATCTCGGCACCGACCCGGTGTCCGGCGGGCGCGTCGCGGTGAAGACCATCCACCCGCACCTCGCCGGCGACCCGTCCTACCGGCGGCGCTTCCTGGACGAGGCGTACCTCGCGGGCCGCGTCGCCTCGTTCTGCACGGCGCGGGTCCTCGCGCACGGCGAGGAGGAAGGCCGCCCCTACCTCGTGACCGAGTACGTGGGCGGCGTCTCGCTGCACGACCGGCTCGTCGGCGACGGCCCGCTGCCGGGCGCCGACCTGCACGGCGTCGCGGTCGGGGTGGCGTCGGCGCTCGCGGCGATCCACGCGGCGGGCCTGGTGCACCGCGACCTGAAGCCCGCGAACGTCATGCTCACCCTGTCCGGCTGCCGGGTGATCGACTTCGGCATCGCCCGCAGCCAGGACTCCATCAGCGTGACGGCGGCGACCGGCAGGGTCCTCGGCACCCCGGGCTGGATGGCGCCGGAGGTCCTCATCGGCGGCCCCGCGACACCGGCGGCCGACGTGTTCGCCTGGGGCTGCCTCATCGCCCACGCGGGGACGGGGCGGATGCCCATCGGCGGCGACCCGGCGACCCTCCGGACGGCGTCCGACGAGCCCGACCTGTCCGGGCTGCCGGCGTCGCTGGTCCCGGCGGTGCGGGCCGCGCTGGCGAGGAACCCGGTGGACCGCCCGACCGCGTCCGACCTGCTGCTCGCGCTCGTGGAGCAGCCCCCGGCCGACGCCTGGCCCACGTCCATCCGGACGTCCGCGCTCGCCGGGACGTCGGTCTGCGCCGCGCCCAGGCAGGCCAGCACGTCCAACCCGGACATGCCGGACGGGCGCGTGGAGACCGACACCAAGGCGTTCACACCGATCGGGGTGGCGGGCGCGATGTCGTCCACGCGGGCGCGCCTGCTGGCGGGCCTCGGCGCGGCCGCGGGCACGGTGGTGATCGGGGCCATCCTCGCCGGACGGACGCAGGACAAGAGCGCCCAGCGGCTCTCACCGCTTGCCAGGCACAGGCGCCACTAGGGAAGCCGCGAGGGCGTCAGATGCGCCAGATCACGACGAGCGCGCAGTCGTCGTCGCGGGCCGCGGCCATCGTCTCCACCAGTTCCCGCGCGCCGCGGCCGAACCCCTGCGGGACGAGCCGCTCCGCCTCGCCGAGCAGCCGGTCGATGCCGGCGTCCAGGTCGCTGCCCGGCGACTCGACCAGCCCGTCGGTGTAGAGGAGCAGCGCGTCGCCTGGCCGCAGCGTCCCGTGCTCGGGGACGCATTTCAGGTCGGGGACGACGCCGAGCACCACGCCCTTGGCGGAGCTGACCTGCCAGGCACCGCTGCCCGCGTCGAACTGGACGGCCGGCGGATGCCCCGCCGACTCCACCGTGTACTCCCCCGTCGTCAGGTCGACGACGACGTGCACGGCCGTGACGAACCCCTCGTCCCAGCGCTGGCGCTGCAGGTAGGCGTTGCACGCGGGGAGGAAATGATCAGGCTGGACCGATCCAAGGAGCCCGCCGAAGGCACCGGACAGCATCAGCGCGCGCGTTCCGGCGTCGGTGCCCTTCCCGGACACGTCGACCAGCGCCACCTCCAGGGAGTCGCCCTCGTAGGACGACACCACGAAGTCGCCGCCGAACGACGACCCGCCGGCCTGCAGCAGCACGACCTGCGTGCCCCAGCCGTCCGGCAGCTCGGGCATCTCGCCCTGGCGCTGCAGCCGGTCGCGGAGCTCCAGCAGCATCGAGTCGCCGCGCAGGCCCTGCACGCCGAGCTTCTGCCTCGTCCGGGCGAGTGAGAGCGCCAGCACCGCGGTGATCGACAGCGTGGCGACCATCCCGGGGCCGATCGCGGCGACGTCCTGCCAGGCGTTGTAGGCCGTCACCGCCACCACGACGCCGAGCAGCGCGACCAGGCTCCGCACCCTGAGCAGCAGCCCGCCGCCGAGCACGATCAGCACCAGCGCGCCGGACGGGGCCAGCCCGCGCGAGTCGGTGGACGTGGCGAGCCCGATCGCGATCGCGAGAACCGCCAGCGCCGCGAAGACGTACCGCTCCCGGGTCAGCTTCCCCCGCCTGAGCCACCGGTAGAACGCCACGAGCAGCGGAATCCTTCGCAGCACGTCGCGCACTCGCGGCGGTAGAAGCTGCACCAGTCGTTGAAGCATGACTCCGGCACTGTATCGAGCAATCACCGTCACCGGTCGGCATCCGGACCACGGGTGACCTGTTGCACCGGTCCAGCTCCGTATTATCGGGTACGCGGCTTGTGGACGAGGAGGCGCTTCGATGGGGCAGCCGGGCATGCGGATCACGGTGGACGCGGCGATGCGGGCACGGGACGTCTCCCGTCCGAAGCCGGACGGCGAAAAGGCACCGGGCGCCGACCGCGGATCGGGGAACGGCCAGGTGAGCGGCCCGGAACCGGGCTCGGG
Source organism: Actinomadura soli (assembly GCF_005889715.1). GTDB lineage: Bacteria > Actinomycetota > Actinomycetes > Streptosporangiales > Streptosporangiaceae > Spirillospora > Spirillospora soli. Next base: position 24,694 of record NZ_VCKW01000083.1, on the reverse strand, counting down.
CCCGGGTTCCGGCACGAACGGCCCCGCCGAGCCCGCCAGGCGGACGAAGGCCGCCAAGAACGAGCGGCGCCGCCTCGGCAAGCGCGGCGGCGCCCGCAAGCCGTCTCCCCCGAACGAGACCTAGGCCCCGGCCAGCCCGGGGCCTCGTGCCCTATGGCAGCGGTGGGAGCTCGCCGGTGGTCTCGTAGTCGCCGAGCATCGTGATCCGCCGGGTGTGGCGCTGCTCCCCGGAGTAGGGGGTCTCGATGAACAGCTCCAGGAACCGCGTCGCGGTCGCCAGATCGTGCTGCCGGGCGCCGATGCTGATGACGTTCGCGTCGTTGTGCTCGCGGGCGAGCCTGGCGGTGTCCTCGTTCCAGACCAGCGCGGCGCGCACGCCCTTGACCTTGTTGGCCGCGATCGCCTCGCCGTTGCCGGAACCGCCGACCACGACGCCCAGCGTGCCCGGCTCCGCGGCCGTCCGCTCGGCGGCCCGCAGGACGAACGGCGGGTAGTCGTCCACGGCGTCGTACTCGAAGGCGCCGCAGTCCACGGCCTCGTGCCCGTTCTCCTTCAGCCAGGAGACCAGGTGCTCCTTCAGCTCGAAGCCGGCATGGTCGGTCCCAAGAAACACGCGCATGGGCCCGATTCTCGCAGGCCCCGCACGTCGCCCGCGCAGGGGTGCGCCTTAGTCGTCGGTGCGGCCGCGGTCGACGATCGTCCGGTCCGCGAGGTCGAGGTCGTCGTCCTCGGGCGTGTCAGCGGGCGGCTCGGGCTCGGCGCCGGACGCGGCCTCGGGCGCGGCCTCGGGCCCGGGCTCGGACGGCTCGGGGTCGTCCGCGGCGGTCTCGGGCTCGGACGGCTCGGCGGCGGCCGGAGCCGGAGCCGGTTGCGCGGGCTGCTGGGGCGGGACGGGCGGCGCGCCGAACTGCTGCGGCACGGGCGTTCCCGGCTGCTGCGGACCGGGGGCGCCTGGCTGCTGCGGCATGGGGGCGCCAGGCTGCTGCGGGACGGGCGCGGCGCCCCACGGCGGCTGCTGCTGCGGCGGGACCTGCGGCGGGACGTACGGAACCGCCGACGGATGCGGCTGCATCTGCTGCTGCATTCCCGGCTGCATCTGCTGCATCGGCTGCTGCTGCATCGGCGGCTGGGGCATCTGCTGCTGCGGCATGGGCTGCTGCATCGGCATGCCGGGCATACCGGGCTGCTGGGGAGCGAAAGGCGGGTGCTGCTGGTACTGCTGCTGGCCCCCGTAGGGCTGCTGGGCCCCCGTGCGCGGGCCGGAGATGACGAAGCCGCCGAGGGCGCCGAGCCCCGCGAGCCAGCCGAACAGGGCGCCGGCGGTCGCGCCCTGGCCGATGGCGAAGAAGATGGTCCGGGACGCGGACGCGGACATGAAGTCGAGCGTCCAGTGGGCGAGGGGCCCGTACACCAGCCCGGAGACCGCCCCGGCGACGATCGCGGCCCACCAGCCGACGATCACGGCGCCGAGCGGTCCGCGGTTCGGGTCGATGATCCGGGCGCCCCCGACCACGAGCAGCCCGAGCAGGACGAAGAACAGCAGGACGGCGAAGTCCATGACGAGGACGTAGCTCCACTCCATCCCCCGGCCGGGGGTGAGCCGCCAGGCGAGGGTCTGGGAGTACGACACCAGCGGGCCGATGCCCTCGTCGTACTCGAAGTCGCTCTCCCTGATGGCGTCGACGACCCACTGGTTGTCGAAGAGCAGGGCGATCACGGCGACCGGGAGCACCGCGCCGGCCGCCATCATGAACATCCGCCGCATCGTCATGCCCGAAGGGTAGTGCTGATCTCCGGCCGCCGGTAGCCGTTCGTCACCCCGCGTAGGCGGCCGGGAAATGGAACCCCGGATCGACCTGCTCCTCCAGGTTTTCACCCGTTGCCTTGTTCGCCCAGCTCCGGGCGTTCTTGACGTGGAACTCCACGGCCTGGCGCTGGAACTTCTCCCAGTCCTTGGCGCGGGCGTCCACCTCGGCGAGCATGCGGTCGAGCGCGGCGGCGTTGCCGTCCTCCAGCGGGACGCCCTGCCGGCCCTGCTCCATCGCACGGACGGCGGCGGACTGGCCGACCCAGGTCAGCAGGTCGCCGCCGACGTGGTCGCGCAGGTAGGCGACGTCCTCCTCGATCTGCACCTTGTTCCCGACGACGCGGATCGCGACGTCGTAGTTGCGGGCGTACTCGGTGTACTGCCGGTAGACGCCGACGCCCTTGCGGGTGGGCTCGGCCACCAGGAACATCAGGTCGAACCGGGTGAACAGCCCGGACGCGAACGTGTCGGCCCCGGCGGTCATGTCGACGACGACGTACTCGCCCGGCCCGTCCATGAGGTGGTTGAGGTAGAGCTCGACCGCGCCGGTCTTGGAGTGGTAGCAGGCCACGCCGAGGTCGTCGTCGTTGAACGGGCCGGTGGCGAGGAGCGTGATCCCGGCACCGCCCGTCCCGAGGCCGGCGCCCACCTCCTGGCCCGCCTCGTGGATGGGGTCGTCGCCGCGGAACCGCAGGAGCCGTGAGCCAGCCCCTGGCGGGGTGGTCTTCACCATGGCGGAGGCCGAGGCGATCCGGGGATTGTCGCCGCGCAGGTAGTCCTTGATCTCGGGGAGCCGGTCTCCGAGCGCGGGGATCTTGGCGGCGCGGTCCTCGTCCAGTCCGAGCGCCACGCCGAGATGCTGGTTGATGTCGGCGTCGACGGCCACCACGGGGAGCCCGCGCCCGGCGAGGTGCCGGACGAAGAGCGCCGACAGGGTGGTCTTGCCGCTGCCGCCCTTGCCAACGAACGCAACCTTCACGAATGCCCCATTTCGGTGATGAAAACCATTACCATTCCCTCTGGTCGACCTGAGTCTGGCAAGGCTCCGGGACGGGCGCAAGCCGAAACCCCGAACCGAAATTTCACCTCGCCGAGCGTTCGCCGCGAAGGCCCACGAGCACGGGCCGGGCCTGTGAAAGTCCCGTCAACCCCGAGTCGCGGCCTCAGTCAGCCAAGGGCGCCGGCAGGCGGCAGAGGGGCGGCCGTCAGCGCAGGGCCGCGGCGGGGTCGAAGCCGAAGGGGAGCTCCAGGCGATGGGTCTCCAGGAGCCCGGCGTCGGTCAGCACCTCGCGGGTCGGCGCGTCGGCGGCGATGACCCCGCCGGACAGGATCACCGACCTCGGGCACAGCTCCGCCGCGTACGGGAGGTCGTGCGTGACCATAAGGACCGTCACGTCCAGGCTCAGCAGGATCTCGGCCAGCTCGCGGCGGCTCGCCGGGTCCAGGTTGGACGACGGCTCGTCCAGCACGAGGATCTCCGGCTCCATCGCCAGGACGGTCGCGACGGCGACGCGGCGGCGCTGGCCGAAGCTGAGGTGCTGCGGCGGGCGGTCCGCCACGTCCAGCATGCCGACGCGGGTCAGCGCGTCCCGCACCCGGCGGTCCAGGTCGGGGCCGCGCAGTCCGAGGTTGGCGGGGCCGAACGCGACGTCCTCGCGGACGGTCGGCATGAACAGCTGGTCGTCGGGGTCCTGGAACACGATGCCGACGCGGCGGCGGATCTCCCGCAGCGCCTTCTTGTCCTTCGGGTCGACCGCGAGGCCGCCGACCCTGACCTCGCCCAGGCCGCCCTGCAGGATCCCGTTCAGGTGCAGGACGAGCGTGGTCTTCCCGGCGCCGTTCGGCCCGAGGAGCGCGACCCGCTCGCCGCGCCCGATCGTCAGGTCGACGCCGTAGAGGGCCTGCGTGCCGTCCGGATACGCGTAGGCGAGGCCCTTCACCTCCAGGGACGGCGCTTCACCGGGCTCCGCGGTCATGGGGTCATCCAAGCAGCCAGCGTCACCAGAGCGGCCGCCAGGGGCAGCGCGGCGGCGGCCGTCCACTGCGCGGCCGTCGCGCCCACGTCGTGCGTGAGGGGCATGCGCCCGTCGTAGCCGCGGCTCAGCATCGCCAGGTGGACGCGCTCGCCCCGCTCGTACGAGCGCAGGAACAGCGCCCCGGCCGACGTGGCGAGGACGCGGGTGGCGCGCAGGTCGCGGGCCTCGAACCCGCGGGACGCCCGCGCCACCTTCATCCGGCCCAGCTCGGCCGCGACGACGTCCCCGTACCGGAGCATGAACGTGGCGATCTGCGTGATGAGCTGCGGCATCCGCAGCCGTTCGATGCCGAGCAGCAGCAGCCGCGGCTCGGTCGTGGCGGCCAGCAGGATCGAGGCGACCACGCCGAGCGTCCCCTTGGCGAGGATGTTCCAGGCGCCCCACAGCCCGCTCTCGCTGAGGCCCACCCCGAGCACGGCGGTCTCCTCGCCGGTCGCGACGAACGGCAGCAGGAACGCGAACGCGACGAACGGGACCTCGATGACGACCCGCTTCGCGACCGTCCGGAACGGGATCCGGGCGGTCGCCGCGACGCCCGCGAGGAGCAGCGCGTACACGGCGAACGCCCAGAACCGCTCGCGCGGCGTGGCGACGACCAGCAGCACGAACGCCAGGACGGCGACGAGCTTGCACTGGGGCGGCAGCCGGTGCACCGGCGAGGCGCCCGGCACGTAGAGCCGGTGCGTGACGCCGACCGCGTGGCCCGCGCCCATCAGCCCCGACCAGCCGCCGCGGTCTTCTCCCGCTCCGCGGCCGGGGCGGACGTGCCGCGCCGCCGGACGGCCCAGAACAGCCCGCCGCCGACGAGCAGGACGGCGCCGACACCGATCACGCCCGACAGACCGCCGGACAGCCGGGAGTCGTCGATGCCCTTGACGCCGTAGTCGCCGAGCGGCGAGTCCTTGAGGGAGTGGTCCTTCTCCTTCGCGCTGATGCCCTTGTCCTCGGCGACCTTCTCCAGCCCGTCGGGGTCGGCGCTGGCGTAGAAGCTCACGATCCCGGCCAGGACGAGCGAGACGACGAGGAACCCGATGAAGAACCGCTTGGTGGTCATGTCGTCCTCCCTCAGGCCCGCGACGGTTCGGCCGGGCCGCCGGCCTGCGGCTCGGCCGTGCGCAGTTCCAGCGGCTTGATCAGGTCGTGCGCCCCGTGCACGAGGTCGGGCCGGACGGCGAGCACGCTCGACACGGTCACTGCCGTGATCAGCGCCTCGCCGACGCCGATCAGCACATGGACGCCGACCATCGCGGTGGCGACCTTCGCGATCGGCACGTCCGCGGTCCCGCCGACCGCGTAGAGGAGCGTGAACGCGACGGCCGACGCGGGCACCGAGATCACGGCGGCGGCGAACGAGGAGCCGGCCACCGACGCCCTCGTCTTCGGCAGGACGCGCAGCAGCAGCCGGAACGTCCCGTAGCCGACGAGGACCGTGACGAGCGCCATCACGCTGATGTTGACGCCGAGGGCGGTGAGGCCGCCGTCGGCGAACAGGAGCGCCTGCATGAGCAGGACGACCGAGACGCACAGGATGCCCGTGTACGGCCCGACGAGGATCGCCGCCAGCGCGCCGCCGAGCAGGTGCCCGCTCGTCCCGGACGCCACCGGGAAGTTGATCATCTGCGCCGCGAAGACGAACGCGGCCGTCAGGCCGGCGAGCGGCGCGGTGCGGTCGTCCAGCTCCCGCCGGGCGCCGCGCAACGCGACCCCGATGCCGGCCACCGCCACCGCCCCCGCCGCGACCGACACCGGCGCGTCGAGGAACCCGTCCGGTACGTGCATGCTTCACCGCCCCTAACCCGATTGTGCGCTAGGGACAGTTTGAAGCCTGTTCATCGCAGTTGCAAGATAGTTGCAATAACCGGAACCCCCCGGCTCAGTCGAAGACCGGCTCCCGGGTCCGGGTGCGCTTGAGCTCGAAGAAGCCGTCGGTGCTCGCGACCGCGACCACGCCGTCCCAGAGCTTGACGGCGGCCTCGCCGCGCGGGATGGGCGTGACGACCGGGCCGAAGAACGCGCTGCCCTCGACCTCGATCACCGGGGTGCCGACCTCCTGGCCGACCCGGTCGATGCCGTCCTGGTGGGACGCGCGGACGGCCTCGTCGAAATCGGTGGACTCGGCGGCGTCCGCGAGCGCCGGGTCCAGCCCGGCGGCCGACAGCGACGCCTCGAAGAAGGCCCGGTCGAACTTCTGCCGCTCGTGGTGGCGGCGCGTGCCCATCTCGGTGTAAAGGCGTCCGAGGACCTCGTTCCCGTACTTCTGCTCAGCGGCGACACAGACGCGTACCGGGCCCCAGGCGTCCTCGAGGGCGCGCCGGTACTCCTCCGGGATGTCCTTGTCCTCGTTGAGGACGCGGAGGCTCATCACGTGCCAGCGCACCTGGATCGGGCGCTGCCTCTCCACTTCCAGAATCCAGCGGGAAGTGATCCAGGCCCAAGGGCACAGGGGGTCGAACCAGAAGTCCACCGGTGTGACAGCGTCCTTGCTCAACGTCGCCTCCTAGGCGCGATTCAGGGGTCTCCCCCTGCGACAACCGGGCCCCGGCCGTCCTGATTCCCGGCGGCGCGAAGGTTCGCAAGCCGTGGCGGGCGGGCCGTTTCGGCGCCGGGTTGGTAGACATGGGGGCACCAAGCGATTAAGCCGACCAAGGAGTTCATGTGGCAGGCAACCTCACGCGCGACGAGGCGCGGGAACGGGCCCGGCTCCTCACCGTCGACTCGTATACGGTCGAGCTCGACCTGACGACGGCGAGTGAGGAACGGTTCGGTTCCACCACGGTGGTGCGGTTCGGGAGCGCCGAGCCTGGGGCGTCGACGTTCATCGACCTGCACGGCGCCATCGTGCGCGACGTGACGCTGAACGGGAAGTCGCTCGATCCGGCGTCCTACGACCCGGAGAAGGGGCGGGTCCCGCTGCCCGGTCTCGCCGCGGAGAACGAGCTCCGTGTCGTGGCCGACTGCGCCTACTCACGGTCGGGTGAGGGCCTGCACCGGTTCGTGGACCCGGTCGACGACAGCGTCTACCTGTACACGCAGTTCGAGACGGCCGACGCGCACCGCATGTACACCTGCTTCGACCAGCCCGATCTGAAGGCGACCTTCGAGCTGACGGTCAGGGCGCCGGAGAGCTGGGAGGTCGTCACCAACGAGGCCGCCGAGACGACCGGGGGGTCCGGAGGGTCCGCCTCCCAGAAGGAAGGCGACAGCGCCGGGGGCGGGACGTGGCGTTTCCTGCCGACGCCGCGGATCTCCACCTACATCACCGCGCTCATCGCCGGGCCGTACCACGTCGTCCGGGACGAGTACCGCCGCGACGACGGCACCGTCGTCCCGCTCGGCGTGTACTGCCGGGCGTCGCTGGCCGAGCACCTGGACGCGCAAGCGATCGTGGACGTGACCCGCCAGGGCTTCGCCTACTTCGAGAAGGTCTTCGGCCGTCCGTACCCGTTCGGCAAGTACGACCAGCTCTTCGTCCCCGAGTTCAACGCGGGCGCGATGGAGAACGCGGGCGCCGTCACGTTCCTGGAGGACTACGTCTTCCGGTCCCGGGTCACCGACGCGGCCTACGAGCGGCGCGCCGAGACGATCCTGCACGAGATGGCGCACATGTGGTTCGGCGACCTCGTCACCATGCGCTGGTGGGACGACCTGTGGCTGAACGAGTCGTTCGCCACGTACATGAGCGTCCTGTGCCAGACCGAGGCCACCAAGTGGACGGGCTCCTGGACGACGTTCGCGAACCTGGAGAAGGCGTGGGCGTACCGGCAGGACCAGCTGCCGTCCACGCACCCGATCGCCGCCGACATCCCCGACATCCGCGCGGTGGAGGTGAACTTCGACGGGATCACCTACGCCAAGGGCGCGTCCGTCCTGAAGCAGCTCGTCGCGTACGTCGGGCTCGACAACTTCCTGGAGGGCGTCCGGCGGTACTTCGACCGGCACGCGTGGGGCAACACCGTCCTGGCCGATCTGCTGGGCGCGCTGGAGGAGAGGTCCGGCCGCGATCTGGCGTCGTGGTCGAAGGAGTGGCTGGAGACGGCCGGGGTCAACACGATGCGGCCCGAGTACGAGGTGGACGCCGACGGGAACTTCACGTCGTTCGCGGTGCTGCAGGAGGCGAAGCCCGACTACCCGACGCTGCGTTCGCACCGCCTCGCCATCGGCCTCTACGACAGGACGGCCGAGGGCACAGGCTCCGCCGGAGGGCGTGGGGGGGCGTCCCCCCACATGAAACTCGTCCGGCGGGAGCGGGTCGAGCTGGACGTGGTCGGCGCCCGGACAGAGGTGCCGCAGCTCATCGGGCGGAAGCGGCCCGATCTCGTCCTGGTCAACGACGACGACCTCACCTACGCCAAGATCCGCCTGGACGAGCATTCGCAGCGGACGCTGATCGAGCACATCGGCGACGTCAAGGCGAGCCTGGCGCGGGCGCTGTGCTGGTCGGCGGCGTGGGACATGACCCGTGACGCGGAGATGGCCACCCGCGACTACGTCCGGCTCGTCGCGACGGGCATCCGCGGCGTCACGGACATCTCGGTCACACAGACGCTGCTGCGGCAGGCGCGCATGGCCGTCCAGCAGTACGCCGACCCGGCCTGGCGCAAGGAGGGGCTGGCGCTGCTGGCGGACACGCTGTCGGAGCTGGCCCGCGACGCCGGCCCCGGTTCGGACCTCCAACTCGCCTACACGCAGGCGTTCACCGCGTCCGCCGTGTCGGACGAGCATCTGGCGTTCGTCCAGGGCCTGCTGGACAGCTCCCAGGTCCTCGACGGCCTCACCGTCGACACCGACCTGCGGTGGTCGCTGCTGCGCCGCCTCGTCGTCACCGGCAAGGCGGGCAAGGCGGAGATCGACGCCGAGCACGAGCGCGACAGGACGGCCGCGGGCGAGCGGCACGCCGCCGCCTGCACGGCCGCGATCCCGTCCGCCGAGGCCAAGTCGGCGGCGTGGGAGCGGATCGTGTCCGGCGACCTGCCCAACGCCGTCTACCGGGCGACGCTGGGCGGCTTCGTGGAGCCCGACCAGGCCGAGCTGCTGCGGCCCTACGTCGACAAGTACTTCGCCGAGGTCGGACGGGTCTGGAAGGAGTGGACCAGCGACATGTCCCAGACGTTCGCCGAGGGCGCCTACCCCTTCCTGGTGATCGAGCAGTCGACGATCGACCGCACCGAGTCGTACCTGGCCGACGAGCGCCCGCCGCCCGCGCTGGCGCGGCTGCTGTCGGAGGGACGCGACGGCGTCGCCCGCGCCCTGCGCGCCCGCGCCAAGGACGCCTCGTCCGCCTGACGCCGTCGCGGGCCCGGCCGTTCTGACCAGTCGGTCTGACCCTGTGCACGATCCCCGTGACCGTGCGACGATCGCATGGTCACGGGGAGGGGGTCGGCGTGGAGACGGCGAAGGACGTTCTCACCGCTCTGGCGCGGCGCCACGCGTTCGGGGACCTGGAGGCGCTGATCACGCAGGGCACGCTCGTCCCGGCCGTCCACGCGAAGGCCGTCGCCGCCCTGTGCGCGTTCGGGCAGCGCGTCCTCGACCTGGACGCCGAGGACTTCGGCATGCCCGAGGCGGCCGGCGAGGTCCCGCAGGACCTTCTCGACCGCGCCCGCGCGAGCCGTATGCCGCAGGAGCCGCGGGAACGGCCCAGGGGGGCGCTCGCGAGCCTGCGTCCCGCCTACCGGCTGCTGCTGGAGGTCATCGCGATCCGCTGGCACCGGCGCGACATGGCCGCGCTGGTCGCGGCCGTCCACATCGCGGGCGAGTACCTGCCGATGCTGGCCTGGGAGCCCGTCCTCGGCCACGCCGGGGACCCGGCCCTCATCGGGGCGTCGGTGGAGGGCGAGGGCAGCCGGTTCGGGGTTCCGGTCGAGCCCGGTTCTGCCCGGATGTGCGACCACACGCGCCCGGAGCGTTCGGCGTGCGATCGGACCCTCCGCGTGTCCAAGGAACCGCCGTCCGGCTGGCGCAACTACCTGGACCGCCAGCACAGCCAGGTCGCGTCCGCGCTCGGTGACTGCGCGGCCCGCTGCCGCACCCCGTGCACGGTCATGACCCGCCTGGACGATCTCGTCCGCGCCGATCTCACCGAACGCTGCAAGCTCGCCGCCGACTTCACCGAGGGCGCCCTGGTCAAGCTCCGGCACGCCGCTCCGGTCGGGCACGGCTTCGGCGTCCCGTCACCGGAGGAGGTGCAGAGGGCCTGGGCCCGTGCGCGCAGGTCGCTGTCGCACCAGCCGCTGGGCAAGGCGGCGCTGGCGGGCGCCGACGGCGACGCCTATCCGCTGCCCGGCCTGCCCGCGCTCTTCTCCGCGATCGCGGCGGACGACCTGCGTCCCGACACGCTCCTGCACGACGTGACGAAGCGCATCACATCGACCCTCGCCTGAACAGCCGCAGCGCTCCGCCGGCTTGAAGATCCTCCAAGAGGACGGGGTTCCCGCCGGCGTCGGCGAGCGGTACCCGCCAGTTGGGGTATTCGTCGACGGTGCCCGGCTGGTTCTGGGTCCGGCGCTCGCCCGCGGCGTCGGCCAGGGAGATCCCGATGAGGCGGGCCGGGGTCAGGGTCAGGAAGTCGTGCAGGGCCGTCACGATCTCCTCGTCGTGCCCGGAGGAGCCCTCCGCCAGCGCCCGCATGATCTGGTCGGGCGGGGTGGCGAGCAGGTTCTCGGCGTGGAGCAGCGCCAGCCAGCCGGACAGGACGCGGTGGTGGTCGTCCTCCTCGTCGGCGCGGGGGCGGGCGAGAAGGCCGAGACGGTCGCGAAGGCCGATGTGGTCGCCGTGGACGAACCCGGTGATCGGGGGCATGTCGTGGGTGCCGACCGTGGCGAGGGACAGCTCGCGCCACTGCTTCGCGGGCTTGGGACGTCCGTCCGCGCCGCGCTCGAACCAGAGCAGGGACGTGCCGAGGACGCCGTGGTCCGCCAGCGCGTCCCGGACCTCGGGCTCGACGGTGCCGAGGTCCTCGCCGACGATCACGCCGCCGAAGCGCGCCGCCTCCCAGGCCAGGCAGGCGAGCAGGGCATCACGGTCATAGCGGACGTAGGTGCCCTCGGCCGGGGACGCGCCCTCGGGGATCCACCACAGGCGCGACACCTGCATCGCGTGGTCGAGGCGGATGCCGCCGCCGTGCCGGAGCGCGGAGGCGGCCATCTCCCGGAACGGCCGGTAGTCCTCGACGGCGGAGTCGCGCCACCGCCACGGCTGGAGCCCCCAGTCCTGGCCGCGCTGGTTGAACTCGTCGGGGGGCGCGCCGACGCTGACGCCGTCCGCGAGCGCGCCGCCGAACACCCAGGCGTCCGCGCTGCCGTGCGGCGCCCCGACCGCCAGATCGTGGACGACCCCGACCGGCATCCCGGCGTCCCGGGCCGTGCGCTGCGCCGCCGCGAGCTGCCCGTCCAGCCGCCACAGCAGCCATTCGTAGAACCGGGCGCGGTCGCGGTACCCGCCCTCCGCGACGGCACGGCCGCCGCGATCCCGCAGCCGGGAGGGCCAGCGCCGCCAGTCGGCCGTGCCCTGTTCCTCGGCGATGGCGCACCAGACGGCGAACGCCTCGGCCGCGTCGCCCTCGCGCCCGCGGAAGTCGTCGAGCCCCGGTTCGCGGCGGTGGCCGCGCAGCCGGTACATCGCCTCGAACGCGGCCGTCTTCGCCGTCCAGACCGCGTCCCGGTCGAGGGGTCCTTCGCGTGCGCGCAGGTCGGCGGCCATGGCGGCGAAGCGCTCCCGGTCCTCGGGAGGCAGCGCCGCGTACTCCGGCATGTCCTCGACCCGGAGGTAGATCGGCGAGGGGAAGCGGCGGCTCATCGGCGCGTACGGGGACGGCCCGACCGGCGGGACGGGCTCGTTCGCGTGAAGCGGATTGACCAGGACGAAGCCCGCGCCCAGCTCCCGCCCGCTCCACCCCGCGAGATCCGCCAGGTCGCGCAGATCGCCAAGCCCCCAGGACGCGCGGGAGCGCACCGAGTACAACTGCGCCGTGAACCCCCACATCCGCGGCGGGGGCCGCAGCGACGCCGGGGCCACCAGGAGCGTCGCGTACATCGTCCGGCCTCCCTGCCGGACGCGGGCCCGATACCGGCCCGACGGCGAGCCCTCGGGCCGCCCCCGCGGCACGACCGTCCCCTCGGACCACGTCCGGACGCGCAGCCGGTGCCAGCCGGACGGCACGTCCGCGAGCCCGTCCAGCGGCCGGAACGCCTCCCCGGAGGCGCCGGCCTCCAACGGCGACAGGACCTCCGCCGCCCCGACCGCGATGTCCACCTCGAAGCTCTCACCCGGCCGCATGCGGCTCCCGAGCGCCGAGCGGATCCGGTCGCTCACACCGCCGTCCGGCCGGCGGACGATGAGGTTCGGCAGCCCGGAGCGCCGCTGCTCCCGGTGATGCTCCAGTCCGTCGCGGACGGCGGCCGGTGACGACGCGTCCACCCCGAGGGCCCGCAGCACCGCGATCAGGGTGTCGCGGGAGACCTCCACCTCGCGTCCCCGCCAGTCGGCGTACCGGGTCGCCACGCCGTGCAGGCCCGCAAGCCCCGCCAGTTCGTCGTCTACCACCCCTGCACCATGCCCCGGGCGGCGGGTGTCACGCCGTCCAGATGTCCGGCGCGCGGCCGATCCAGGGCCGGGCCTCCTCAAGCTGCGCGGACAGCGAGATCAGCGTGCCCTCGCCGCCGAGCCGTCCCGCGAGCATGATCCCGATCGGCAGGCCGTCGCCGGTCCAGTGCAGCGGGACGTTCACGGCCGGCTGGCCGGAGACGTTGTACATCGCGCAGAACGGCGTGAAGCGCTTCTGCCGCTCGAAGTTCTCGGCCGGCTCCTGGTCGTGGAAGTACCCGACGGGGACGGGCGGTTCGGCCAGCGTCGGATGCAGGATGGCGTCGAACTCGTCCATCACCGGGAACGCCGCCCGCAGCGCACCCTGCAGCGCGGCGTGGGCCTGGAAAACCTGCGTCGCGGTCGTCGCCTCGCCGCGGGACCGGAGCCAGCGCGTCAGCGGCTGCAGGAGGTGCTCGGCGCCATCGGCGACGGGAGTGATCGTCGCCATGACGGCCCAGAGCGTCTCGAAATGCGGGACGAGGTCCGGCCCGAACACCGGCGGCATCTCCACGACCTCGTGGCCCAGCTCCATCAACAGCTCCGACGCCGCGTCGTAGGCGGCGACGCAGTCGGGATGCACCACGGCGCCGGGCACGGCGGGCTCGCGGCTCCGCGCGATCCGCAGCCGCCCCGGCGGGCGCCCGGCGTAGGACGCGAACGTCCCCTCGACCGGCGGCGCCGCGTACAGGTCGCCGGGCATGCGGCCCGCCATCACGTCCAGCAGGAGCGCGGCGTCGCCGACGGTCCGGGCGATGGGCCCGTTCGTGGACAGCCCGAAAAGCTCGGGGACGATCGGCCCGTGCGAGATCCGGCCGCGGGTCGGCTTGATCCCGACGAGCCCGCACACGCTGCTCGGGATCCGGATCGAGCCGCCGCCGTCGCTGCCCTGCGCGACCGGGGCCAGCCCGGACGCGACCGCCGCCGCGGCGCCGCCGCTGGACCCGCCCGCCGACCTGGACAGGTCCCAGGGCGTCCGGGCCGGTGGCGCGACGTCGCTCTCCGTGTAGCAGGGCAGCCCGAACTCGGGCGCCGAGGTCTTGCCGAGGAGCACCGACCCGGCCCGCCGCAGCCGGGTCACGACGTGGTCGTCCGCGAACCCGGTCAGGCCCGTGAACACCCCCGATCCGAGGGTGAACCGGACGCCGTCCACCATGTTCAGGTCCTTGACCGGGAGGGGGACGCCGTGCAGCGGCGGCAGGTCCGCCGGGTCGGCGGCCTCCCGCACCGCCTTCTCCGCCTGCCGCGCCTCGTCGCGGGCGCGCTCCGCGGTGACCGTCACGTAGGCGCCGACCTGCTCGTTGAGCCGCTCGATGCGGGCCAGGTAGTGGTCGGTGAGCTCGACCGGGGATACTTCCCCGGTGCGGACGGCCGCTGCCATCCGGGTAGCGCTGAGGTCATGGGTTTGTGTCACGAATCGGAACGCTAGACGCCGTGTGCGCGGGCATCAAAAAGGGCAGGCACGTCTGCAGCGGCGGAAGGAGAAGAATACCTACGTACCCATCCCACACGTCAGTGAATCACCCACGGACGGCGACAAAACTATTAACCCGGCATGACTAGTCGCCAACCCCGCGGATGATTACTGTGCGCACGGAGGATCATGCCCCCGATGGGAAAGGAATACGGAGCGTCACCTATGGCGATCATGGAGCGGGGCAACACACAGGGGGCCAGGGGCCAGCCCCAGGCCCAGTCGAACGCAGCGGGGTCGGATGACATGGGGTCGGAGGAAGCGCGTGAGCACCATCACCCGTCTCCGGTGAAGGAGCGTCCCGAGGAGGGCATCGCCGCGGCGGTGCTCGACGACCCGCGGACGCGCCGCTGGATCCAGCGGGCCGGCGCCGCCGTCGTGGCGGGCGCCGTCGTCACGGTCCTGCTCGGCTGGCGGCTCGGCCTCACCGTCGCGGTCCTGGTCGTGATCGCGGACGTCGTCCGCCGGTCCCGCAAGGACTCCACCGTCACCGCCTGGCAGAAGTCCTCGGCCGCGGAACGGCGCACCGAGAAGCAGCTGAGGGCCCTGCAGCGCAACGGGTACCTCGTGCTCCACGCCCGGGCCGTGCCGCGCGACGACGACGGCGTCAGCGACGGCCGGATCGACCACCTGGTGATCGGTCCGAGCGGCGTCTACGCCATCGACTCCGAGAAGTGGGACAAGCGCCTCCCCGTGCGCACCATGTCCCACCTCAAGCTCTTCCACGGCCCCTTCAACAAGAAGGACCGCCTGGACGAGGCCCGCTGGGAGGCCCAGATGGCGAGCAACATCCTCGCCGAGAAGGTCGGCTTCGAGGTGCCCGTGCAGCCCTCGGTGGCGATCTACGGGCCGTCCATCCCGTGGAAGGTCATGCGGGTCAGGGACGTCGACGTCTACTCGGGCAACCGGGCGCGGGCGTACCTGCGCCGCCGTCCGACGATCCTGACGGAGGGCGACGTCCAGCGCATCTTCCAGGCGGCGGAGGACGCGCTGCCGCCGAAGTACCCCGACTGAGAATCGCGGGCGGCCCTCCTTCCCCGGGCCGCCCCGCACACGCCCGGCGACGGGCCTTGAACCGGTGGACGCCCCGCGTACCGGTGCGAAGGCCGGACACACCGGCGCACGGGAAGCCGGGACGACGCGTCCCGGCTTTCTTCATGCCCCCGCGCGGTTGGTAGCATCGAGGGACACGGCCGGCCGCGCAGACCTCCGCCGGACCGGCGGCAGCGCCGCGATCCGCCGCTGCGAGCACAAGCGAAGCGACTCGCCCTCCGCCGCGCCGGACCACGCGCGGGCCGGCGACCGCCGTCACGGCACGCCCCACGTTGGAGAGGTCACCCATATGCCACCGCTCAGGTCACGCACTGTCACCCACGGCAGGAACATGGCGGGCGCCCGCGCGCTCATGCGGGCCAGCGGAGTCGAACGCGAGGACTTCGGCAAGCCGATCGTCGCGGTGGCCAACAGCTTCACCCAGTTCGTTCCCGGCCACGTCCACCTGGACGAGGTCGGCAAGGTCGTCGCGGGCGCCGTCCGCGAGGCCGGCGGCGTGCCCCGCGAGTTCAACACGATCGCGGTGGACGACGGCATCGCCATGGGCCACGACGGCATGCTGTACTCGCTGCCGTCCCGCGAGGTGATCGCCGACGCCATCGAGTACATGGTCAACGCGCACTGCGCCGACGCCCTCGTCTGCATCTCCAACTGCGACAAGATCACCCCGGGGATGCTGCTGGCGGCGCTGCGGCTCAACATCCCGGCCGTGTTCGTGTCCGGCGGGCCGATGGAGGCGGGCAAGCCGGTCGAGGGCGTCATGGGCGGCAACAAGCTCGACCTCATCGACCCGATCATCGCGTCCGCCGACGCGTCCCTCTCCGAGGAGAAGCTCCTCGAGATGGAGGAGAGCGCCTGCCCGACCTGCGGGTCCTGCTCCGGCATGTTCACCGCCAACTCGATGAACTGCCTCACCGAGGCGATCGGCCTGGCCCTGCCGGGCAACGGCACCGTCCTCGCCACCCACACCGCCCGGCGCCGCCTCTACGAGGACGCGGGCCGCACCGTCGTGGACGTCGCCCGCCGCTACTACGACAACGACGACGAGTCCGTCCTGCCGCTGAACATCGCCACCTACGACGCGTTCGCGAACGCCATGGTCCTGGACGTGGCGATGGGCGGCTCCACGAACACGATCCTGCACCTGCTCGCCGCCGCGACCGAGGCCGGCGTCGACTTCGGCCTGTCCGACATCGACGAGCTGTCCCGCCGCGTCCCGTGCGTGTGCAAGCTCGCCCCCGCCACCGGGAAGTACCACGTCGAGGACTGCCACCGCGCCGGCGGCATCCCCGCCCTCCTCGGCGAACTGCACCGCGGCGGGCTGCTGCACGCCTCCACGCACTCGATCCACTCCGCCTCGCTGGACGAGTTCCTCGCCAAATGGGACGTCCGCTCCCCCGACGTCCTGCCGGAGGCCGTGGAGCTGTTCCACGCGGCGCCCGGGGGCGTCCGGAGCACGTCCGCGTTCAGCCAGAGCGCCCGCTGGGAGTCGCTCGACCTCGACCGCGAGAACGGCTGCATCCGCTCCGTCGAGCACGCCTACACCGCCGACGGCGGCCTCGCCGTCCTGCGCGGCAACATCGCCCCCGACGGCGCCATCGTCAAGACCGCCGGGGTGGACGAGGAGCTGTGGACCTTCGCCGGCCCCGCCGTCGTCTTCGAGTCGCAGGACCAGGCCGTCGAGGGCATCCTCGGCGGCGAGGTCAAGGCCGGCGACGTCGTCGTGATCCGCTACGAGGGCCCGAAGGGCGGCCCCGGCATGCAGGAGATGCTGTACCCGACGAGCTTCCTCAAGGGCCGCGGGCTCGGCAAGGCGTGCGCGCTGATCACCGACGGCCGGTTCTCCGGCGGCACGTCCGGCCTGTCCATCGGCCACGCCTCCCCCGAGGCGGCGGGCGGCGGCATCATCGCCCTGGTCGAGAACGGCGACCGCATCGTCATCGACATCCCGAACCGGACGCTGGAGCTCGACGTCCCGTCCGACGAACTCGACATCCGCCGCGAGAAGCTCCTCGCCGACCTCGGCGGATACCGCCCCCGCGACCGCAACCGCCCCATCAGCGCCGCCCTGCGCGCCTACGCCGCGATGGCCACCTCCGCATCCACCGGCGCGGCCCGCGACGTCTCCCAGCTCGACCGCCTCAACGGCTGACCACTACCTCCGAGGTAATCGCCCCCGTTCCCCCAGGGGACCAGAGTGGGACCTACCCGACCACTCGCCCAAGGAGATCGCGATGACCGCCTACGCCCTGGCCCACCTGCACCCGCAGCCGCACCTCCACGACGACGTCTTCACGTACATGGAGCGCATCCAGGCCACGATGGACCCGTTCGGGGGCCGCTTCCTCGTCCACGGAAGCGCTCCCGAGGTCAAGGAGGGCCCGCTGGACGGCGGCTACGTGCTGATCGAGTTCCCCGACATCGACAAGGCCCGGGCCTGGTACGAGTCGGACGCCTACCAGGCGATCCTGCCCATGCGGACCGGCCACATGGACGGCACGGCCGTCTTCCTCCACGGCGTCCCGGACGGCTACGACGCCGCCACGACCGCCAAGAACCTGCGCGACGCACAGGCCGGGGGCTAGGAGCAGCAGCCCCCACCACAACAGCCGCCCCCACCCGCAGGCCTCGGCGGGCTTACAGCACCGCGAGACGTGCCGGTAACGGCGACAGTGGACAGAAGCTTCACCGTGTCATCATGCCCGTCCGGACACCGAGCCGGATCGGACGCGTTGATCATCGGCCGGGAGACCTCGAAGGTCGACCCGCAAGCACGGCAACGATAGTCATAACGAGGCACGCCTGTTTATAGCATTTCTCTCCTCCTTCGGCCCTGGCGGGCCTCCATCGTCGAGAAACGCGGCGCGATCGCTGCATCGCTTCGTCTCGCCTGGCGGCTCGCTGCGCGATCAGGTTTCTCGCAGGCTCGAAACCTGCCTTCGGACGCGATCGCAACTGTTGAGGTCGTTGCGGGGTTGCGGTGGTGGCTAGTGTCGCTGCGCCCTCGATCCGATCCCTGGGAGTTAAGCCGCGGGTTCGGTGACGTAGGCGGCCCATTGGGGGTCGCCGTCGTGGATCAGGCCGATCAGGCGCCAGTGGGCGCCGCGGGGGACGCCGGGGGTGACGCTGAGCGTCCAGCCGAGTTCTTCGAGGAGGCGGTCGGCCTTGCGGTGGTTGCAGGTCATGCAGGACGCGACGCAGTTCTCCCAGACGTGCTTGCCGCCGCGGCTGCGCGGATGGACGTGATCGATGGTCTCGGCGCGGCGGCCGCAGTAGACGCAGCGGAAGTTGTCGCGGCGCATCAGCGCGGCGCGGGTGAGGGGGACGCGGGTCCGGAACGGGATGCGCACGTAGCGGCGGAGCCGGATGACGGAGGGGACCTCGACCGTCATCGTCGCCGAGTGGAGGACCGCGCCTGAGGTGTCATGGTGGACGATCTCGGCCTTCTCCCGAAGCACGAGGCAGACCGCCCGCCGGAGCGGGAGCGTGGTGAGTGGTTCGTACGTCGCGTTCAGGAGGAGGACCTGTCTCATCTCAGACGCCCTCCGCCGGGCTCTGCTGTTCGCCTCTGTGTCGTCTGACCGCCTCGGCGGGCGCGACTGGGCGCGCCTCGCACCGAGGCCCGATTATTGTCTCCGGTACCTGCGCAATCGCCATGAGGACCTCCCCGGGGCGAACCGACCAAAATCAGTGTGGCGTCTGAGGGAGGCCGTCCGCTACCCCAATAATCCCCCTTCAGGGGGCCGGTCGAACGCGAACGTGCGTTCGTGGCGGGTCGAAGTGTACGGGACGGGCAGTCCGGAACGCCCAATACAGTGCACCCTATGAGGCCGTATCCGCCCGCGCGGCGCCAGGACACCGTCGAGGACCTCCACGGGCACCGGGTCGCGGACCCGTACCGCTGGCTCGAAGACCCCGACGCCGCCGATACCAAGGCGTGGCTCGCCGCGCAGGAGAAACTGTTCCGCAAGGTCATGGAGCCGCTGCCCGCGCGGGAGGGCCTGCGGCGGCGGCTCGGCGAGCTGCTCGGCGCGGGCAGCGTCGGAGCGCCGACCTGGCGGGGCGGGCGGCGGTTCTTCATGCGCCGCGCGCCCGGCCAGGAGCATCCCGTGCTGTACACGGCGGGCCCGGACGGCTCCGAGCGCGTCCTGATCGACCCGATCGCGCTGGACGCGGACGGCACCACCACGCTGGACGGATGGCAGCCCGACAAGGAGGGGCGCCGCCTGGCGTACAAGCTCTCCAGCGGCGGTGACGAGGAGTCGCTCCTGTACGTCATGGACGTCGCGTCGGGCGAGCGCGTGGAGGGCCCGATCGACCGGGCCCGGTACTCGACGATCGCGTGGCTGCCGGACGGCGAGGCGTACTTCTACACGCGGCGGCTGCCCGCGCGGGACGTCCCGGAGGGCGAGGAGCAGTACCACTGGCGCGTCTACCTGCACCGCGTCGGCACCGAGCCCGACACCGACGACGCGCTGATCTTCGGCGACGGGATGGACAAGACCAACTACTACGGGGTCTCCGTCAGCCGGGACGGCCGCTGGCTCACGGTCTCCGCGTCGCAGGGCACCGCGCCGCGCAACGACCTGTGGATCGCCGATCTGTCCGCGTCGCCGCCCGAGGCGCCCGAGCTTCGCGCCGTCCAGGTGGGCGTTGACGCCGGCACCGGCCTGCGCGTGGGACGCGACGGCCGCGCCTACATCTTCACCGACCGCGACGCGCCCCGCTCGCGGCTGTGCGTCACCGACCCCGCCGACCCGTCCTACGAGACCTGGCGGGACCTCGTCCCGCAGGACCCGGAGGCCGTCCTCACCGACTTCGCGATCCTCGATGATCTCGACCGTCCGGTCCTGCTGGCCGGGTGGACGCGGCACGCGATCAGCGAGATCACCGTCCACGACCTGGAGACGGGGGCGCGGCTCGGGACCGTCCCCACCCCCGGCCTGGGCTCGATCAGCGGGATCGTCGAGCACCCCGAGGGCGGGCACGAGGCGTGGTTCGGCTACACCGACAACGTCACGCCGTCCTCGGTCATGCGCTACGACGCCCGCACCGGGGAGACGGCGCCGTGGGCGTCGTCTCCGGGGACGGTCGAGGTCCCCGAGATCGAGACCCGCCAGATCGTCTACACCTCCCGGGACGGGACCGAGGTCAGGATGCTGGTCGCCTCGCGCCCCGGGCTCTCCGGCCCGCGCCCCACCGTCCTGTACGGGTACGGCGGGTTCAACGTCTCGCTCACGCCGTCCTACTCGGCGAGCATCCTCGCCTGGGTGGAGGCGGGCGGCGTGTACGCGGTCGCGAACCTGCGCGGCGGGTCCGAGGAGGGCGAGGAGTGGCACCGCGCCGGGATGCGCGACCGCAAGCAGAACGTGTTCGACGACTTCCACGCCGCCGCCGAGAAGCTGATCGCGGACGGCCTGACGACCCCGTCCCAGCTAGCGATCTCCGGCGGTTCCAACGGCGGGCTGCTGGTGGGCGCGGCGCTCACCCAGCGTCCCGACCTGTACCAGGCGGTGGTGTGCTCGGCGCCGCTGCTGGACATGGTCCGGTACGAGCGGTTCGGCCTGGGCGAGACGTGGAACGACGAATACGGAAAGGCCGACGATCCGGAGGAGTTCGGGTGGCTCATCGGCTATTCCCCGTACCACCACGTCCACGCGGGCACCGCGTACCCGGCCGTCCTGTTCACGACGTTCGCCGGCGACACCCGGGTCGACCCGCTGCACGCCCGCAAGATGTGCGCCGCCCTGCAGCACACCACGGCGTCGGACGCGCCCGTCCTGCTCCGCGACGAGCCGGAGGTCGGCCACGGGAGCCGTTCGGTGAGCCGCTCGATCGCCCTGATGGCGGACACGCTCGCCTTCATGGCCGCCCAGACCGGTCTCGCCCTCCCGGACGAGTTGACACGTGATCTAATAGCCGGGTGATCATGCCGATGACCGACGCTTCGTCCCGTATGGACCGTGTCCTCGACCTGCTCCGCGACCCGCCCGCGGAGCCGGACGTCTCGGCGGGCTACCTCGACCTGCTCGGGCCGTCCGCGAAGCCGTCGCCGTCGCTCGCGCAGTCGGCGATGCAGTCGGCGTTCCTGCCGCAGATCTACGAGCGGGTGTGGCGTCCCATCGGCTTCAACCTCGCCAAGGGCTGGCCCATCGGCCCGGACACCGCGACCGAGCACGCCATGGCCCGCGACTGGCTCGGGCTCTCCCACCCCGGCTACGCCGCCCGACCGCCCGCGACCGTGCTGGACGTCGCCTGCGGCCCCGGCAACGTCACCCGTGCTCTGGCCCAGGGCGTCGGACGCGACGGCCTGGTCATCGGTCTCGACGCGTCCCAGACCATGCTCACCCGCGCGGTGGCCGACTCCACCGGGGACGAGATCCGCTACGTCCGAGGCGACGCCGTCGACCTCCCGTTCAGCGACGCGTCGTTCGACGCCGTCTGCTGCTTCGGCGCCCTCTACCTGTTCGACGACCCCTGGACGGCCGTGGACGGCATGACCCGCGTCCTCAAACCCGGCGGCCGCCTGGTCATCCTCACGTCCCGCCGCCCGGGCCCGCTCCCCGCGGCCCGCTTCGGCACCGCCCTCCTGCGCCGCACCACCGGCTTCACCGTCTTCGGCGACCGAGAGATCACCAGCGCCCTGTCTGCCCGCGGCTTCACGTCGATCCGGCAGCGCCGCTACCCCCTGATGCAGATGGTCGGAGCCCGCCGCCCCTGACTTCAGGGAAGAACGACACCCCCACCCCGAGCCGCGGGCCGTCTCGCCGGGCCGCGCCTCCGGCGGGACGGGCCCACGGCTCGGGTGTCCTTAGCGGAGGTGTTTCTCGATATAGATGTTGACGATGCCGCCGATGGTCTCGCGACGGGTCTCCGTCCAGCCGAACTTGGCGTAGAGGGCGAGGGCGGGGCCCTGGAGTTCGGTGGTGTCGGCGCGCAGGACGCGGTAGCCGTACTCCACGGCCCGTTGTTCGAGGGCCTGGACGACGGCGGTGCCGTACCCGCGGCGCTGCAGGGCGGGCCGGACGCGGAGCCGGACCATTTCGACGGCGTCGAGGGCCGGGGCGCCGGGGGCGTAGCCGCCGTACGCGCGGGCCCGGCCGCCGGGGACGAGGTCGGCCCTGCGCAGGCCGCCCATGGCGACGATGCGGCCGTCGAGTTCGCCGACGAGGAATTCGCCGTCGTTGCGGAGGTAGATGTCCTCCATGCGGAAGAAGTCGTGGTCGTAGTAGACGCCGTCGCCGGGGCGCAGGCCGACCTGGGCCAGACCTTCGCGGTGCAGGGCGAGGACGGTGCCGTGGTCGGCGCCGCTGTAGCGGCGCAGCCGGAGGCCCCCGAACTTCCACACCGGGGGCTCGTCCCGGAGCCGGACGAGGGCGCGGGCGGGGTGGTCCTGCCAGGGCGTGCTGTCAGGGGTGCCCATGCCGGGTCAGACCTGCTCGGACGGAGGTACGGACGGGCGTCCCTGCGTGGGGCTCGTCACCCAGGGGCCGGCGAGGGCCTCGTAGAAGTCCTTCAATTCGGGTATCTCGCCGTGCTTGGCATTGACGGCCGCGCCGATCTGGCGGGCGCGGTGCACGAGGATGTCGGACCGGTGGTCGGCCGGCAGGTCGAGGATGGCCTCCTGCCCGCCCGCGAGCGCGGCGTCCGGGAGGCCGGCGTGGAGCTTGCACATCGCCCGGTCGAGGCGCACGAGGGTCAGGTCGACGCGGTCGGTCGGCGAATACAGGGTCAGGGCGTGGCTGAGCACCTCGTCGCCGTGCTTGTGGTCGCCGAGGCTGGTGAACGTGTCGCCCTCGTAGAACGCCATCTGCCGGTCGGTGAACCCGTAGACCAGGTCGCTGGTGTCGGCCTTGGACAGCTGGTCGAACACCGACCGGCCGCGGACGAGGGCGCGCCGGGCGCTGGGGGCGGCGTCGCCGCGTCCGCGCATCGCGAGCATGCCGAGCGCGCGGGCCTCCACGGCGGGCGCCATGGCCGCGGCGACGCCGGGCGTGCGGCCGGCGAGGTCCTGCGCCTTGCGGGCCAGGTGCAGCGCCTCGCGGGGGTCGCCGTAGTACATCGGGACGAGCGACTCCCGGACGGTCACCCAGGCGCGCAGCTGCCGATCGCCGGTCTCGTCGGCGGCGGTGCGCGCGGTGCGGAAGAACGAGCGGGCCAGCCGGTGGTCGCCGAGATTGATCATGATCAGGCCGGACAGCCCGGACAGCTGCGCCGCGATCCGGCAGAGCCGTTCCTGAAGCTCGACCGGCTGGCGCTTGTCGCACATGCGCCGCACCTCGCTGAAGTCCAGCAGGACGTCGCAGAGCATCCGGAGGGACGGGGTCGCCTGGTACTGCTGGCCGTAGCCGTAGGTGGTCTCCTCCCACTGGTCGAGCATGGTCGGCGAGACGGTCGCGCCGACGAGGGTGTCGTCCATCTTGCGGCGCAGGTTGTCGACCGCTCCCAGGAACTGACCGTCGAGCGCCACGCCCGCTCCGGCCAGAAGTTGCAGAAGTGTCCTACGAAGCACGATGTCCTCCT
This sequence comes from Actinomadura soli, assembly GCF_005889715.1. Classification (GTDB taxonomy): domain Bacteria; phylum Actinomycetota; class Actinomycetes; order Streptosporangiales; family Streptosporangiaceae; genus Spirillospora; species Spirillospora soli. The sequence goes on along the minus strand of NZ_VCKW01000083.1, from coordinate 1,221 downwards.
CTCCCACATCAATGGTCAGGGGGCCGTCAGCGCGGTCATGGCCCCGTAGGTCGTTGACGGTTGCCCAGGGACGTTCTTCGGCCCTGGAGACGATGGCCCCGACGAGTGCGTCGGGGCCTGATGCCGCGTGCCGCTCCGCCGGCCGCGGCTTCGGGACGCTCGCGGCGCCCGGGCGGACGGCGTGACCGCGTCCGCAGATACAGGGACTCTGGTAGTCGAGTGCGTCGGGCTCCACCCGGTAGACGGCGCACAGGTAGTGCAGGTACTCGGGCCCCGGCCTCTTGTAGCCGCTCTCGTAGGCGGACAGCAGTGTCTCCCCGAGCCGGGGCGGCGGTTTGCCGTCCACCTCGTAGAGGGCCCTGACCTGGGCCACGATGTCGGACAGCGCGACGCCGTGCGCCAGCCGGTGCGCCTTGACGCGGCTGGTGCCGAACAGCGGCCCGCACTGTTCATGGATCTCCTGCGCGATGTCGACCGGGCTTCGGCCTCGGGCGAGGGCGTGCGCGCGGATCCGGCGTGCCACTTCCGTCTCTTTCCGAGGGGGATCCGACATCGACTCCGGCCTCCTCACCGTCGGGCCGGGACGCCGTCCCCTCGGGGGAGGGCGATCGTCCCCGCCACGGCGACCGGTCTACTTGGTCATGGCCACGACAGATAATCTCTCGCGCACGCAGCGTAACCCTCGTCACATGGCCCGCCAAGCGATTCCGGAGAAGAAGGGGCGGTCCGGGGGCGTCCCGCCCCCCACGGGTAGAGATTCTTCCTCCGAAGGGGTGCGGAGTTCCCCTGAGGTGGGGTAATCCGGTACTTCGCCGGACGCAGGGTCACTTGACCAGCCACCGTGAGAGTTGCAATTCTCGCCGCGAGTGATCGAACGGATTCACAGAGTTGATCAGTTGATCAGTACTCGCCGACGGAGGGGGTGCGAAGGTGGGCAGCGACAGACGCGTCGGCTACCTGGAGGCACTGGAGCAGGCACTTGGCACGCAGGGCCTGGTCGCCCGCGTCGTCAGGACCCGCTCGGGGCCGGCGTTCCTGCGCGTCGTGAACCCCGAGGCCGCGAGCCTCGCGGAGGACGTCACGTGCGCACCGGCCCCCGAGACCAAGGACCACTACTTCTGGTGGTCCTGGGGCGAGCGCATGCACCGCGTCGACGACGTGGGCGGCGCCGCCATGAAACTGGCCCACGTCCTCCAGCCGCTCCGCCGCTGACCCCCGCCG
>NZ_VCKW01000082.1 GCF_005889715.1 Actinomadura soli | reverse complement strand
GACGCTCGCATTCGCGGGAAACGGCACGGCCGGCAGCATTCCCGCGCACAGCAGCGACACGGAGGTCAGCCGGAGGCATCCTCGGCGGGTGAGCATGGCATCGCCCTTTCCGAAACGGCGTCGTCAGGACGACCAGCATTGGACGGGACGACCCCCGTCGGCACGCCAGCCCGCACCATGATCGGCCTGCGGCCAGCCCCACCCTGAACCTGGAGGCCACCGTGCTTGAGAATCTGCGCCGCCGTCAGTCACCTCTCCCAGCGACGGGGCGTTCCGGGAGGCCAGCGGAGCATGTGACCGCGCATGCGAGTCCACGTCGGCCAGCGCACAGTCACCCCGTCCTCCAGGCCCAAGCGCATGAACCAGGCAAACGCGAGGGTGACCGCAAGCACCAAACCAATGACCAATAAAGACCGCAGCGCGTCCCCAGCAGGGATCATCAGCAGTCCGCAGAGCACCGCGGCCGCCAGGCCCGCCACCGACACGACCCGCCACGTCTGCTGTCGCCGCTTGGCCCTCGCCAACGAAGACACTCGCACGGTCAGCGTTCTGCCACAGGCGGGACACTCCAGCCGCATGTCCGCAAAGCCACGCTCCGGCCGCTCGACAGGGATGGGAAGAACGAGCCACTCACGCCTGACAACGAAGGCACCCTCAGTGGTGGACACTAGATGGCCGTACCCGATCCCTGGATAAGGACCCAAGGGCAGTCTGCTCATATCTGCTCCTCCGGCAAGTGCCTCAAACGCTAGCCGTGCCGTCACGGGTGTCCACTCCTGCGAGTAGCCGAATCCGGCCAGAAAGGCGAGATCGCAGCTCGCACCCATTGAGACCTTTTCCATGTGCGATGAGCTCGCGATTCTGGAAGGGCGTATTCCCCGGATAAGGTGCTGCGCCTGGATCTGCGGCCTGTCCGCACTTGTAGTCGCGGACGGGTGTTCCGTTCGATGAAGTCATTCCTTGTGCAGGATGCATGGCGTGTGTAAGGGCACACCCTCCGCAGTGACGCACGCCAAGCGACGGTCCCGCCGGTGCCCGCTCAGCCCGAGTGATGAGTTCTCGCGCCCGAACCCGTCACACCTACGACAGGGCACAACGAGACGGAAGGATGACGTGATGGGTGCGGAGACATGGCTGGAGGAGCTGGGTGTGAGCGGTCTGGGCGAGGTGGACGAGCCGGCGTTCTCGGGGCTGGCGGAGCGGCACCGGCGGGAGTTGCACGTCCACTGCTACCGGATGCTCGGGTCGTTCGAGGACGCCGAGGACACCGTGCAGGAGACGTTCCTGCGCGCCTGGCGGCGGCGGGAGACCTTCGAGGGACGGTCGACGTTCCGGGCCTGGCTCTACCGGATCGCCACCAACGCCTGCCTGGACCTGCTCGCCAAGCGCCGCCCGGAGCCCGCGACCGGCGGCGAGGTGCTGTGGCTGCAGCCCTACCCGGACCGGCTGCTCGACGAGCTGCCGGCGGGCGACGCGGACGAGCCGGAGGCCGTCGCCGTCGCGCGGGAGACGATCGAGCTGGCGTACCTGGTCGCCGTCCAGCACCTCGCGCCGCGCCCCCGGGCCGTCCTGATCCTGCGGGACGTGCTCGGCTGGCCGGCGAAGGACGTCGCGGAGCTGCTCGGGGACTCCGTCAACTCCGTGAACAGCGCGCTGCAGCGGGCCCGCGCCGGGATGCGGGAGCACCTGCCCGCCGAGCGGCAGGACTGGACCGGCGGCGAGGAGGACGCCGGGACGCGCGAGGTGGTGCGCCGCTACACCGAAGCCAGCGTGGCCACGGACATCGACGCGCTCGCCGCACTGCTGCGCGACGACGTCCGGTGCTCGATGCCGCCCACGCCGGGCCTGTACATCGGCCGCGACGCGGTGATGAACGACTGGATCGAGAGCGGCTTCGAGGGCATGACGGGCCTGCGCGCCGTCCCCACCTCCGTGAACCGGCAGCCCGCCATCGCCTTCTACGAATGGCGGAAGCACGAGGGCGCCTACCTGCCGCTGACGATCGACGTCCTGCGCGTCACCGGCGGGGCGATCACCGAGATCACCACGTTCCACGACGATCAGTTCCCGCGGCTCGGGCTGCCCGAGCGTCTTCCGGCGGACGGCACGGAGTAGTCCCGGTGCGGACGCTCACGCTGCGCGGCGGCGCGCGTGTCGCGGTGGTCCCTGCAGAGTGGTGCGACGCGTTCGGCGTCGTCACCCACGGGCGGGTGCAACTGGAACTGCGCGACGGCGAGCCCGGGCCGGTCCTGGGACGCGACGCCGGGTTCTGGCTCCGCGGCACCGGCGTCCGCGCCCTGCGCAACCCCGGCCGTCGCACGGCGAGGGTGCGCATCGTCACCCCCAGGGCCACAACCGGCACACGCCAGTCGACACACCCCTACGCCAGTCACCCAATGATCGAGGACGACATGAACAGCACGAATGACACCGGGGCCGTCGCAGGCCCGGCATCGGGCCAGACCGGCCACACCCACCGATTCCGCAGGCTCGCCGCCACCGGCTCGGTCGCCACCCTCGCAGCCGTGGCGGCCACCACCCTCGCCGCCGCGCTCGCTCTGGCCGTCGGCGTCGACTTCGAGGTCCCCGACGGCGGCGAGACGATCCCGTTGTCCGGCTTCGCCGTGGTGACCGGCTCCTTCTCGGTAGTGGGCAGCCTCATCGCCGCTGTTCTTCTGCGCTGGAGCGCCCGCCCCGCCGCCCGATTCGTGTGGACGGCGGTATCGCTGACCGCGATCTCGCTGATCCCGCCCTTCCTCTCCGGGGCGAACGCCGCCACCATCACCGCCCTCCTGGGGCTACACCTCGTCGCCGCGACGGTAATGATCCCCACCCTCGCGCGCAGCCTCCACACCCGAACCAACTAACGACCCCGGGTCACGCGCGCGACCCCTCAGAGGTCCTTGAGGGCCTGCACGAAGCTCCGAAAGTCGACGCGATTCACGATGAGCTTGGGCCCTCCGGGGTCCTTGCTGTCACGAAAAGCCACCGCATCCGAAACACCAGCGACTTCGACGCACTGGTCACCGTCTTCATGACTGCGCGAAGCCCTGTTCCACACCACCGGCACACCGGCAAGCTCGACACAGTTGTCGCCTTCTGCCGTGCTTCGTGAAGCTTTGCGCCACACTGCGTTACCCAGGTCGGGTTGCATGCTGAGCCTCCTCAGGACGCAGATACGGAGAGGTTCTTAATCACCTCAGCGAACCGGTGGAAGTTGCTGCGACTGATGATGAGCTTGGGGCCGTTAGGGTCCTTGCTGTCACGGAAAGCCACCGCATCGGAAACTCCGGCGACCTCGACACATTGGTCTCCGTCTTCATGACTGCGTGAAGCCTTGCGCCATGCGCTCGGAACGCTGGCAAGCTCGACGCAAGCATCACCGTCATCATGACTGCGAGATGCCTTGCGCCACACTGCAAGTTCAACGCAAGCATCGCCTTGCTCGCTGCTGCGAGATGCCTTGCGCCAAGTGGCGTTACTTAGATTCATCATCGGGGTCAGAGGTTCTTGAGGGTCGTGACGAAGGATTGGAAGTCGCTGCGGTCCATGACGAGCATAGGGCCATCGGGGAGCTTGCTGTCGCGAATAAGAATTGTGTCAGGGGTGGACGTCATCTCAACACAAGCATCGCCAGATTCGTTGCTGCGGGAAGCCTTCCTCCATGCTGCGGCACTCAGGTCCATCGTTCCTCAATCACCTTTCTGATCAGTGCTCTCGTGTCTCTCACGTTCAGCGCTTCGGCTTGAAGTGTGGCCATGGTTTCGTTGACCAGCGCTATGTCGACTGGAGAAGTGGATGTCTCGCCACCGTACGCCTTGGCCGTGTAGACCACTTGACGCTGATCCGGCAAAGTGGCGATGACGAAGGTTGCCCACACGTTTCGAATGTATTGAATCGGGACGATTTGAATATTGACTTTGTCCCGATGGGAGAGCTGGATGAGGTGTTCAAGCTGCTCTCTCATCACTTCTTTGCCGCCGACTTCTCGGTATAGGACGCTTTCGTCCATGACGACGGTCACCGCGGGCGCAGGGTTTCGGTCGAGGACCTCCTGGCGTCGTATCCTGTTCTTGATTGCATCCTCGTCATTCAGGAGGACGCGAGCATAAGCCTCGATCTGAAACAGCCCGTGGACGATCCTTTCTTCGTAGGCCCTGAGCATGTTCGCGGACTGTTCGGCCTTGGGGAAGTTGGCGAAGAACTCGGGGTACTTGTCCGACTTGATCGATTCTAGTAGCTCGTCCCACGCTTCGACGAGGGTCGTGCCGGACTTGAGAGCGCGGTCAAGGCGCAGGGCGAGGTCGCGGCGGCAGCGCGTCCGGCCGCACTCGATCTGTGTGATGTAGCTGCGTGTGACGTTGACCAGGTCAGAGAGTTGCTGCTGGTTGAGACCGGCGGCCTTGCGGAGACGCCTGACCTCCGCGCCGAAGCTCAGGAACTCGGGTTTGATCCTGTTCTTCATCGTCATGACGCCTCCGACCTGGTGATATTCGGCGTGGTAGCGCTTGTGAGTCTTTTGGTACTAGTCCCCGGCTACCTAGGAATCGTAAAGCCTTCCGTGACTGAATGGTGGTCGTTCGATGACAGAGGGTGATTAGAGCGGGATTCTCCGGTTTGGGATGAAGGCCCGTTCGAGATCGGCCGCCGTCCAGGCTGGAAGGGGTTTACCGATGCCGGCAGCACTGATCGCGCCGGAGTCACCGGCTCTCGTGCTGGAGCCGTCCGAGCGGGCGCCCGGGAGGGCGCGGCGCTATCTCGCAGAGCGCGCGCGGGAGATCGGGGTCGCGGACGACTACACCGCGCGGGTCGTGGTTACCGAGCTGGTTACCAACGCCTACAAGCACGTGGGGTTCGGGCACATCGTTGTCCGGGTGCTGCCCGACGGGCGCGACGACCTGTTCGTCATCGAGGTCTGGGACGAGGGCGAGGGCAGGCCCGTCGTCCGGGATGAGGACCAGGGCGCGACGAACGGGCGCGGTCTGCTGCTGGTGGTGCAGCTCGTCCATGACTGGGGTGTCCGGTCGCTCAACGAGGAGGGAAAGGTCGTATGGGTCCGGTGCGCCCGCTGAACGTCCGCGTGGAGCGGTACTTTCTGCGGTGGCGTACCTGGCTGGGTCGCGATACCGCCATTCATTACCTCGACCTGCTCGACGCGGCGGTCTGGTCCAAGGGGTACCGGACCGTGAAGCTCTACCGGGCCGACGAGTTCCCGACGCGTCCGCCGCTGCTGTGGGTCTTCGCGTTCAGCCCGGACAGGCACGTCAGGGCCCCGGTGAACGTCCGCGCCACGCCCGGCGGTACCTGGGGCTACTACGAGGCCGGACGCGGCAGGCACGGCTACCTCTCGCCTTGCGGCGACACCAAGCACGCCGCCGAGCAGCTCGACGGCCTGCTCAAGCACCGCATGTTCCCGTCCACCTGGTAGGGCTAGCGGCTCGTGCTCAGCAGGGCCTTGCTGAGGACGGCCCGGATGCGGGCCAGGTCTGCCTCGTGGTCGTCGAGGAGGATCGCCGTGCAGAGTCCGTCGGACAGGGCGACGAAGGCTTCGATGGCGTCCGGGTCGCCGGTCTGGGTGCGGGCCAGCTCCGCGACGTTGTCGCGCCAGCGGCGGGCCGCAGGGCGTAGGGCCGGACGGCGGGCCGCCAGTGTCGACAGTTCGCGTTCGGCCAGTGCGCGCTCGCGGCCGGGCCCGGCGGATTCGGCGATGAGCCGGGCGAGCCCGTCGATCGGGTCGGCGCCGGTGTCGATGAGTTCGCGGATGCGCTGGGTGTAGGCGTCGGTGACGCTGGTCAGCGCGGCGACGAGCAGGTCGTCCAGCGTGGCGAAGTAGTAGACGGTCAGGCTGGTGGTGATACCGGCCTCTTTGGCGACGGTCCGGTGCGTGACGCCGGTGGCGCCGTCGCGGCGGACGATCGTGAGCGTCGCCTCGATGATCTGGGCTCGGCGGCGCTGCCCGCGCAACCTGCGCCCGTCCACCGTGTCCTGCTCAGCCGCCACCGTCTCACCTGCCGTCGCCGCTCCCGCTAGCCGAGGCTACCGGCTCCGCTTCGGGGGCTGTCTCCCCGAGGGGCCGCACGTGCCGCAGTGTCGCGAAGCAGGCCAGCGACGCGGCCGCGACGGCGATGCCCGCTGCCATGGCGGCTGTGTTGAGCCCGCTGGTGAACGCGGCTTGCGCGGTCTGGAGGGCTCCGGTCGGCATCTCGTCCCTGACGGACCATGCTCCGGAGAGGCTGTCGCCGTATGCGTCGGCTGCGGGCGGATTCATCCCGGACGGGACGTCGACCGTGCTCCGGTAGGTCACGGCGGTGAGGCTGCCGAGGAGCGCGACCCCGGCCGCGACGCCGAGTTCCTGGACGGTCTCCGACAGCGCGGCGGCGGATCCGGACTTCTCCGGCGGTACCGTGCCCACGACGATGTCGGTGCCGAGGGCGGCGATGACCCCGAGCCCGAGGTAGACGACCCCGAATCCGGCGATCACGGCCGCCTTCGCGCCGGTTCCGGCGAGGGCGAGCAGGGCGTATCCGACGAGCGAGATCGCCAGGGCGGCGGCCATGATCACGCCGGGTGACACGCGTCCGGCCAGCAGGGGCGCGCCGAGCGCCCCGGCGAGCATGGCCAGTGCGGGCGGACTTATCCACAGTCCGGCGATCGTCGGAGTGAGGCCCTCGACGAGCTGTAGATATTGGGTGACCAGGAACATCACCCCGCCGAACCCGACCAGGCCGATCAGCAGGACGGCCAGGGCCGCGGAGAAGGCGCGGCTGGTGGCGAGGAGTCTCACATCGAGCAGGGGGTCTTTCAGTTGCAGTTGCCGCCGGACGAAGGCGACCGCCGACACGGCGCCGACGGGCAGGGCGACCCACGCCTGGACGTCGAAGCCGTGGCTCGCGACGTGCTTGATCGCGTAGACGGTCGGCAGCATCGCCGCCAGGGACAGGCCCACGCTGAGCAGGTCGAGACGTCCGCCAGGGGTCCGGAACTCGGGGAGAAGTGCGGGCGCGCCGGTCAGGACCAGCACGGCGACCGGTACGGCGATGAGGAATACCGCGCCCCACCAGAAGGCGGCGACCAGCACGCCGCCCGCGATCGGGCCCGCGGCCATGCCCAGCGCGAACATCGTGGCCCACACGCCGATCGCCAAGGCCCTCTGCTTGGCGTCGGTGAACATGGTGCTGATGAGGGACAGCGTCGAGGGCATCAGCGTCGCCCCGGCCACCCCGAGCAGCGCGCGGGCGACGATCAGCCAGAGGGCGCTGGGAGCGAACGTGGCGACGACCGAGGCGGCGGCGAACGCGGCCATTCCGATCATCAGGAGGCGGCGGCGTCCGAGGCGGTCGCCCAGCGTTCCCATCGTGATCAGGAAACCGGCGATGAGGAAGCCGTAGGCGTCCATGATCCACAGCGTCTCCGTCGCGGACGGGCCGAGGTCCGCGGCCAGGCTCGGGACGACCAGGTAGAGCGCCGTCACGTCGAGGCCCAGCAGCATGGTCGGCAGCGCCAGCAGCGCGAGGCCGCACCACTCCCGCCGCCCGGCACGTACGGGCTGTCCCGCGCTCATCGCGTCCCCTCAAATAGTTGAACCATCGTACTATTTGTACCATGGTTCAACATTGAGGAGGCCCGGCATACTGGGTGATCGGTCGAGCCGGGGGGACGAAAGCCAGATGATCATCATTTCGGGGACGCTGTACGTGGACGACCGCGAGACCTACCTGGCCGGGAGCCGGGAGGTGGTCGAGATGGCACGGGCCGCGCCCGGCTGTCTCGACTTCGCTCTGTCGGCCGATCTGGTGGAGCCGGATCGGATCAACGTGTACGAGCGGTGGGAGAACGACGAGGACGTCGAGCGTTTCCGTGGCGCGGGGCCCGAGCCCGAGCAGGCCGCCCAGATCCGTGCGGCCGAGGTGATGCGGTATCGGGTCTCCGGGGTGGAGGCCCCGTAGCGGGGGTCAGGATTGTCCGCATGAGCAGTGGTGAGACACCCGAGCAGGCTCTTGTGCGGCTGGGGTTGAGCGATGTGCGTCCACCCGAGCCGATCGGACGGTTCGTGTACGGCGTGCGGGCCCGTGACTTCTTCTACGTGTCCGGGACGTATGGGACGGCCAAGGATGATCAGGGCCGCGACTACCTGCCGATCAGCGGGAAGCTCGGGCGGGATCTCGGGGTGGAGGAGGGGTACGAGTCCGCGCGGCTGGTCGCGATCAACCTGCTGGCCATGGCGCGTGCCGAGCTCGGCAGCCTGGACGTGGTCGAGCGGCCCGTCCGGCTGGCGGGACACGTCAACTCCACGCCGGAGTTCGCGCAGGCGCCCGCCGTGCTGAACGGGGCGTCCGACCTGCTCATCGAGGTCTTCGGCGAGGAGCGCGGCACGCACGCGCGCATCGCGCTCTACCAATCCGACCTGCCCCGGCAGGCGCCGCTCGCCGGGGAGCTGGTCCTGCTGCTGCGCGAGGACGCCTGACGATCGCCGCGTGGCAGGGTTGAGGGGTGCGTGTTGGGATTCTTGGTCCGCTGGCGGTGACGGACCAGGGGAGGGACGTCGCGATCGGGGGCGCGCGGCTTCGGGCGCTGCTGATCCGGCTGGCGCTGGAGCCGGGGCGGACGGTCACCGTCGAGTCGCTGGTCGAGGCGCTGTGGCCGGACGGCGGCCCGGGTGATCGCGTGCATGCGTTGCAGGCGCTCGTTTCGCGGTTGCGGCGCGTCCTGCCTGCCGGTCGGCTGCGGTCGGTGCCCGGCGGGTACGTGCTGGACGTCGAGGCCGTCGACGCTCCCGAGTTCGAGCGGCTGGCGGCCGAAGGCGCCAGGGCGCTTCGCGGCGGGGACGCGAAGCTCGCCGTTGAGCGGCTGACCAGCGCGCTTGAGCTGTGGCGGGGCGACGCGCTCGGGGATGCGGGCGGAGTCCCGTTCGCGGCGGCCGTCGCCGTCCGGCTGGAGGCGCTCCGGCTCGCGGCGACCGAGGACCGGGTGGCCGCCGAACTGGCCACGGGCGCCGATCCGGCGCGGCTGGCGGCGGAGCTGGAGGAGCTGGCCGCGCGGCATCCGTTGCGGGAACGGCTGCGCGCCTTGATGGTCGAGGCCCTGCACCGGGCCGGACGATCGGCGGAGGCGCTCGCGAGGTTCGAGGAGTTCAGGGGCCGCCTTGCCGAGGAGCTGGGCAGCGACCCCGGGCAGGAGTTGCAGGCCGCGTACCTGGCCGTGCTGCGGACCGTCCCGCGAGGTCCGGACGGGACGGCGCGCGGCAACCTGAGGGTGCCGCCGACGAGCTTCGTCGGACGGGAGACAGAACGCGCCTGGATCGCGCGGCGGCTCTGGGAAGGGCGGCTCGTCACGCTGGTCGGGCCGGGAGGTTCGGGGAAGACGCGGCTGGCGACGACCGTCGGCGCGGAGCTGTCCGGGCGGTTCCCGGGCGGGGTGTGGCTGGTGGAGCTGGCGGCGGTGAGCGACCCGGCCGAGGTCCCCCGCGCGGTGGCGGACGTGCTCGGGCTGCGGGACGGGACGAGCCATCTGGTCGAGGCACTGTCCGCGGACGAGACGCTGATCGTCCTGGACAACTGCGAGCACGTCGTCGAGGCCGCCGCCCGGCTCGCCGACGATCTCCTCGGCACGTGCCCCAGCCTGCGCGTCCTCGCGACGAGCCGGGAACGTCTCGGCGTCGACGGTGAGGCGCTGTGCCCGGTGCCGCCGCTCGACGTCCCCGAACCGGGCGGGGACGCACTGGGGTCGTCGGCGGTGGAGCTGTTCGCCGAGCGGGCGGCGGCCGTCCGGCCCGGGTTCGCGTTGAGCGGGGACGATGCGGGCGTGGCCGGTGAGATCTGCCGCCGCCTGGACGGGCTGCCGCTGGCGATCGAGCTGGCCGCGGCGCGGATGCGCTCGATGTCGCTGGACCATCTCGCCGCCCGCCTGGACGACCGGTTCCGCGTCCTGTCCGGCGGCAGCAGGACGGCCCTGACCAGGCACCGGACGCTGCGCGCGGTCGTCGCGTGGAGCTGGGACCTCCTGGACGACGCCGAACGCCGGTTCGCCGAGCGGCTGTCGGTGTTCCCCGGCCGTCATGCCGCCGCCTCCGCGTCCCCGGTGCGGTGGCCGGTCAGGGTGAAGAACACCTCGTCCAGGCTGGGCAGGCGCAGCGACAGCTCGGTGACGCCGATACCGGCGGCGTCCAGGCGGCGGACGGCCTCGGCGAACGCCCGCTCACCGTCGTCGCCGGTGACCGGCACGGAGATCACGTCCCGGCGGGGGGACTCGGCGTCCCGTCCCGACACCGCGTTCAGGATCGCCGCGGCCTCGATCAGCCGTCCCGGGTCGCGGGGCCGGACGATGATCGTCTGGCCGCCCGCGATCCGCTTCAGCTCGGCGGGCGTGCCGGACGCGATCACGGTCCCGCGGTCGATGACGGTGATCGCGTCCGCGAGCGCGTCGGCCTCCTCCAGGTACTGGGTGGTCAGCAGGACGGTGCCGCCGCCGTCCGTCATCGACCGGATCAGCCGCCACGCCTCCTCCCGCCTGCCGGGGTCGAGGCCGGTGGTCGGCTCGTCCAGGTAGATCACGGCGGGACGTCCGATCATGCTGGCGGCGAGGTCGAGGCGGCGCCGCATCCCGCCCGAGTACGTCGACACGCGGCGTCCGGCGTCGTCGGTCAGCTCGAACCGTGCCAGCAGGTCGGCGGCGCGGGCCTGCGCCTCCGCCCTGCGCAGGTCGAGGAGCCGCCCGATGAGGACGAGGTTCTCCCGCGCGGTGAGGTCCTCGTCCACCGAGGCGTACTGGCCGGTGAGGCCGATCAGCTCGCGCACGCGGGCCGCGTCGCGGACGACGTCCAGCCCGCAGACCTCCGCCCGGCCCGCGTCGGGGCGCAGCAGCGTCGCGAGAATCCTCACGGCGGTCGTCTTCCCCGCGCCGTTCGGCCCGAGGACGCCGAGGACCGTGCCCGGACGCGCCGCCAGCTCCACACCGGCCAGCGCGGTCGTCTTCCCGAATCGTTTGGCCAGGCCATCGGCCTGAAACGCGTAGCTCATGCCCCCGAGGCTGCCCCGCGCCGCTCACAAACCGCTCACACGCGGGATTCGCGTGCCGCTGATTCGCGCGCCCTTGCCCGACCGGTCAGCTCAGGTCGAACTTGACCTTCTCGCCCTCGACGGAGGTGACCTCGATCGTCACCCCGCCGACCTGGGCGCTCTCGCCCACCGCGATCGTCGTCGGCGCCGAGCCCCCGGCCGACACCGTCATCCCCTCGGCGGTGATCGCGGAGACCGTGACGTTCACGTTGTTGACCTCCATGGTCTGACCCGCGCCGGACACCGTCACATGGCACTGGCCATTCCTGCAGGAGTACGAATTGCTCTGGCAGCCGGTGACCAGCAGCGCAGCACCGAGCGTAAGGCCGGCCACAATGGGAACTGAACGGAGCATCGGTCCTCCTCTGGCGAACACCATGTCGGAGGAATAGATGCACAAAGGCCGTCTCTGGTTCTTCGGTCGGGGAGGGAGACAGGGGCGTCGCGGTCAGGGGCGGGTCCCGGTGAGCCGGTGCGCCACCGGGGATCGAGTGGCCCACGTCACAGGAAATTCTCGTCGAATGGCGGCATGGTCGCTGGTCGGGATGGTTTTCCGGCGTCTGGAGTTTCCCTTGGAGAGCAACGGGAAATCTGGCTGCTAGAGGAACGGAGGCGATTGGCATGGAGGTCGTTCTCGAAATGACCCTGCCGAGGAACGCCGAGAGCGCTCCGCTGGTGCGGCACACGCTCGACGCCTCGCTCCGCGGGCTCGGAGTCGCCTCCGAGATCCGTGCCGATATCTCGCTCGCCCTCGGCGAGGCGTGCGCGAACGTCATCCAGCACGCCGCGAACGGCATGGAGTACGAGGTCCGGGCCCGGATGGACGGGACGCGATGCGTCGTCGAGGTCATCGACGGGGGCGCGGCGGACGATGAGCCGGGAGCCGTCCGGTCCGGAGCCGTCCGGCCCGGTCCGGAGACCGTCAACTGGGATGACGCGCAGGCGTCGTTGCTGGCCGAGCACGGGCGGGGCCTTCAGCTGATGCGGGCGTTCACCGAGGAACTGCGCATCGCCGATCGCGTGCACCGCGGCGGCGCGATCGTGCATTTCGAGAAGTCGCTGGCGAGCTGACGGCGACGGCCCGACGGAATCGATCCGCCGGGCCGCCGCGTCGTGCGCCCATCAATGCGACGTCCGTCACGTGTGACGTCCGTCAGCGCGCCGTTCGTCAGCCGGCGACGGGGAGGTCGCGCTTCACCGGCTTCGGGGCGGGCGCCTCGGCCGGAACCGCGCCCTGGCCGCACATCGCGGACGCGACCCGCACCGTCGACGCCTTCCCGGGAAGCGGCAGCCGGAGCTCCATCGCGGTGACGGCGAGCCGGCCGTCCGCCATGCGCTGCTGCTTGTTGAGGATCAGCGAGGCGCGGCCGACCCCGTCCACGTCGACCGGGATGGTGGTGTTCGGCGGCGGCGAGGCGTCCAGGCCCTTGCCCGCGAGGGCGGCGCGGGTCAGGTGGGCGGAGCCCCGCCCGCCGTCGCACTCCGCGGACACGGCGCTGGCCAGCAGCTTCGCCCGCGGGACGGCGAGGCGCGCGACGGTCGAGCGGGCGCGGGCCGAGGAGGCGCTGACGTCCAGGGCGGACGCGTCGACCAGCTTGGTGCGGTTCTCGCGCGCCAGGCTCTTGCTGACCGTCCCGGAGGCGGACGAGACCGACGGCATCGGCGGGACGGCGAGCGGCCCGTCGACCGTCAGCCCGTACGCGGACCCCGCGGGCCGCGGGGCGGCCGCCGGAGCCGAGGCCGTCGCCAGGGCCGGAGCGGCGGTGGCGACCAGGCCGGTGACCAGCAGGCCGGTGATGGTGATCCGTTTGGAGGCATGGCGGTAACGCATGATCGTTCTCCGATTCTTGAGATCTGGGACGGAATCCGGCCGCCGTGTTGTCGCCCGGTCGGCCGGCTGTAGCGGGGCTTGATGGCCCGGTTCAGGCGGTGATGAGCACCAGCGAGCCGAGCGGGACGCGCGACAGCGTCCGGAGCGCGTCCTTCGGCACCCGGACGCAGCCGTGCGTGACGGCCTTGCCGAACACGGAGGTGTCGGGCCAGCCGTGCAGGGCGACGGTGCCGGGACCGCCGCCGAAGGTGTCGAGGGTCGCCGAGTGGGTGCCGAGCGGCAGGACGAGGGGGCTCGGCGTCTTCTTGGCCGGGGCGAGCGTCGCCATGATGAACGTCCGGCCCTGCGGCGTCGGGGTCTTGGCGCCGCCGATCGCGACCGGCCACTGCCCGGCCCTGCGCGCGGACTTGAGCAGTGTGAGCCGGCGCTTCGCGAGGTCGACCCGGACGGTGTAGGGCGTGCGCGCGGTGCTCAGCCCGTCGCCGGAGATCCAGCCGCTCGACCCGTTGGGCCTGGACGGCAGCAGCACGCGCCGCCAGTTGCCGGAGCTCTCCACCACGGGCACCCAGGTGGGGCCGCCGAGCTGCTCGGCGGGCAGCGTGGCGACGGCGCGTCCGCCGGGACGGTCGAACACCGTGACCGGGCCGTCCGGACGCACGACCAGGCCGCCGGTGACGCTGCGAGGCGCGGCGTCCTTGGGGGCGCCGGAGACGGTGGTGAACGTGGTGGCCTCGGGGACCTTGGACCCGGCCGCCGTGCCCGTCCGTCCGGCGGAACCGGCGGGACCGGCGGAGCCGGTGGACGCGGCGCCCTGGGGCGAGCCCCCGCAGCCGCCGAGCAACAGCACGACGGCGACGGCCGGAACGGCGCGGCGGGAATGCCGCGTGCCTTTTTGAATCGCCATGAGGCCGGATGCTACTGCGGCTTGGACGGCGCGCAGCGGAAATGGCCAAAACCGAGCCAGGCTCCGCCTATAAAAATGGCGCTATTCTCCGAATTACTGGAAGCACTGCGCACGGCGGGAAGGTCCGAAGAAAAGCGGATATTTAAGGACGGTTCAGGCGGGCATGTAGGGACGGCTCAGGCGGGCATGGAGAAGGAGCCGCCCTCGGAGTCCGGCTTGGAGGCCGCCTCGTGGAACTCGGTGAGCCCCCACAGCAGCGCGGCCCGCGCGGGCGCGGGCATCGAGGCCAGCACGCGGGTCAGCTCCTCGCGGCGGTGCCGCCGCAGCCGGTCGAGCAGCGCCTGGCCGTCCGCGCTCAGCCGCACCGTGACCTCGCGGCGGTCCCGGCCGTGGTCGCGGGTCAGCAGCCCGGACGCCTCCAGCCGGTCGCACAACCGGCTCGCCGACGACACCAGCGCGCCCAGCTCGCCCGCCAGGTTGCTGACGTTGACCGCCCCGCGCTCCAGCACGAACAGCGCGCGGAGCTGCGTCGAAGGAACCGGTACATCCGACGCATTATGGGCGCGGGACCACACGTCCATCAGGGTGAACGCGGCATCATCGAGCACCGCCGCGGACTCCGCGGCTCCCTCTCCCGACGTACCGACCATGGCTCCCACTGTTACACACCACGTCGCCCGACGGCATCCCGCGCCGGCGGGCCCGCCGCCCACCAGCGGCGTCCACCCCCCACCAGAAAGGAGCCAGTGCCGATATGAGCACACGTGAGAGACCTGTGGAGGACGAGTTCCGCGCCATCGAGCAGGCCGTCTGGGCAGCGCCCCCGCACCGGCTGGCCGAGGTCGCGAACAGGCTGGTCGGACGGTACGCGAACGGAGGCGACGCGGGCGTGTTCCTCGTCGACTACCCGCAGGCGTTCCTCGTCCCGACCGTGCCGGGACGTCCGGACGTGCCGGTCGACAACACCTTCCCCGGGCGGGCGTTCGCGTCGCAGCGGATCGTTCAGGAGCCGGCGCGGGGGGACGGCGGGCGGCTCGTCCATCTGCCGCTGTCCGTGCAGGGCGAGCGTCTCGGCGTGCTGACCGTCGGGCTCCCGGACGGCGGGCCCGGCTGGCTGGAGGACTTCGCGGTCGTCCTCGCCCGCGCCCTGAAGCTGGCGGATCCGAGCACGGACCTGTTCCGTCGCGTCCGGCGGCGGACCCGGCTGACGCTCGCGGCCGAAATCCAATGGGAACTGCTGCCGGCGCCGTCCTGCGACGCCGCCGAATTCCATTTCGCGGGGCAGCTCGAACCCGCCTACGCGGTGTGGGGCGACAATTTCGACTGGGCGGCGTCCGAGGAAAGGCTCACGCTGACGGTCAGCAACGGAATGGGTTCGGGAACGGACGCCGCCGTGCTCACCCACCTCGCGATCAGCGCGCTGCGGAACGCGCGGCGGTCCGGCGGCGACCTCGCCGAGCAGGCCGCGCTCGCCGACCAGACGCTGTTCGCGCGGCACCGCGGCGAGCGGCACGTGTCCACGCTGCTGCTGGAGTTCGACCTCGCGACCGGACGGGTCCGGGCGGTCGACGCGGGCTCGCCGATCATCTTCCGGGTGCGGGGCGGCGCCGCCGAGGAGATCGGGTTCGACGCGCAGATGCCGCTCGGGATGTTCGGCGACACCCTGTACGCGGTGGAGGAGTTCACGGTCGAGCCAGGGGACCGGCTGGTCCTGGTCAGCGACGGGGTGCACGCCGCGCTGTCGCCGTCCGGCGTGCCGTTCACGCGGTCGGCGCTGGCCCTGGCGCTGCGCGCGACCCGGATGCAGGAGCCGCCCGAGGCCGTCCGCACCATGATCCGGCACTTCCTCGACTTCCACGAGGACGCCGAACCGGTCGACGACGCGGTGATCGTCTGCCTCGACTGGACGGGCCGGACCGACGAATCGATCAGCGGGGGAGTTTGACCACCGTCACGAAGAAGTCGTCGATCCGGCGGACGACGGAGATGAACTGGTCGAAGTCGACGGGCTTGGTGACGTAGGCGTTGGCGTGCAGGTGGTAGCTGCGCAGGATGTCCTCCT
The DNA here is from genome assembly GCF_005889715.1 of Actinomadura soli. Classification (GTDB taxonomy): domain Bacteria; phylum Actinomycetota; class Actinomycetes; order Streptosporangiales; family Streptosporangiaceae; genus Spirillospora; species Spirillospora soli. The sequence goes on along the minus strand of NZ_VCKW01000082.1, from coordinate 15,051 downwards.
CCGCCTCGGACGTGGTGAGCACGACGACGGGGATGGGCCGCAGGCCGGGGTCCGCCTTGATCTCGCCGAGCACCTCCAGGCCGTCCTTGCGCGGCAGGTTCAGATCGAGCAGCACCAGGTCGGGACGCGGGACGTTCGCGTACTCGCCCTCCTGCCGCAGGAACGCCATCGCCTGCTCGCCGTCGTTGACGATGTGCAGCGTGTTGTTGACCTTGTTGTGCTCGAACGCCTCGACGGTCAGCAGGACGTCGCCGGGGTCGTCCTCGACGAGCAGGACCTCTATGGGGTGCGGGCCTTCGATCATGGGGTGTCCCTCATCGTTGTCGTGTCCGTGAGCGGGGCGCCGATGGCCGCCCGGTTCCGGGTCGGCAACGTCCAGTGGAAGGTGGTGCCGGTGGGGCCGGGGGCATCGGTGTCGAGCCAGATCCGGCCGCCGTGGTACTCGACGATCTTCTTGCAGAGGGCCAGGCCGATGCCCGTGCCGCTGTACCGGTCGCGCGGGTGGAGCCGCTGGAAGATCAGGAAGATGCGGTCAGCGTGGCGGGCCTCGATCCCGATGCCGTTGTCGGCGCAGCGGAACTCCCACTCGTCCCCGGCCCGCCGGGCGTCGACGGTGATGCGGGGCGGCTCGTCCGCGCGGCGGAACTTGATCGCGTTGCCGAGGAGGTTCTGGAAGAGCTGGATGAGCTGGGTGCGGTCGCCGGGGACGCACGGCAGGTCGCCGATGTCCACGCGGGCGCCGGTCTCCTCGCGCAGCGCGGCCAGGTTGTCCAGGGCGCGCCGGGCGACGTCGTTGAGGTCGACGGACTCCTCCAGGTCGTCCAGCCGTCCGGCCCTGGAGAAGCTCAGCAGGTCGTTGATGAGGGCCTGCATGCGTTTGGCGCCGTCGACGGCGAACTCGATGTACCGGCGGCCGCGGTTGTCGAGCCGGTCCCCGTAGCGGTGTTCGAGCATCTGGCAGAAACTCGCGACCTTGCGCAGCGGCTCCTGCAGGTCGTGGCTCGCCACGTAGGCGAACTGCTCCAGCTCGGCGTTGGACCGGCGCAGTTCCTCCGCCTGCTCGTCCAGCAGCCTGGTCTGCTCGACGGTGGCCCGCCACTCGTCGATGATCCGGTGCCGCATCGCGTCGATGATCACGGCCAGCTCGTTGATCTCGGACGGGCCGGGGACGTCCAGCGGATGCCCGAAGTCGCCCTGCGCCACCGCGCGGACGCGTCCGGTCAGCGTGGACACGGGCGTGAGGACGGTCCGCCGGATCAGCATGGTCAGCGCGAGCGCGGCCACCACGACGAGGGCGAGCGCGGCGCCGGTCGACCACATCACCGTCCTCGCGCGGGACCGGAGGCTGTCGGCGGTCCGGTCGTGCAGCTCGGTGAGGCCGCCCTGCAGCGGGGTCATGTCGCGGCGCGCCTGGCCGAGCAGCCGCCGCGACAGGCGGCTCTGATCGGGCCGGATGCCCTGGCGGCCCGGCCCGGCCGCGACCCGGTCGGCGAAGGCGGCCCGCCACGCGCGGGAGTCGGCGGTCGCCGTGTCCAGGAACCGGACGACGTCCCCGCCGCCGGGAACGCCGTCCAGGAGGCGGCGCATCCGTGCCGCGGACGCCGCCTCCTGCGCGACCGCCGCGCGGTACTCGGTGAGCCGGTCGGGTCCGCCGTCCAGCGCGTATTCGCGGATGGCCGCGTCCTGCGCGTTGACCGCGGCCGAGAGCTCGAACTGCTCCAGCGCCGCCGGATCGACCTGGTCGATGAGGACGTCCCGCGCCTTGTTGTTCTCGTACAGCGCCGACGCGGTCTGCGTGAACGCGGCCAGCAGGAGGAGGGCGAGGACGATCGAGCCGATCCGGTAGATCTGGACGAGCCGGATCCGGCCCATCCCGCGCCCCGGCGGGACGCCCGCGGCGGGCAGCACGATGGGCGGCCCGGAGACCCGCCGGGCCGCCGACTCCGGCGGGCCCGGCTCCGGAGGGCCCGGCTCGGGGGGCTCGGGCGGCGGGCCGCCTCGCTCGGGATCGCCGGGGGACATCAGCCGTCCCCCCTGCTCAGCAGCAGCACGGCCAGATCGTCGGACAGGACGTCACCGTTCAGCCGCTCCGCCTCCGCGATGAGCCCGTCCACGAGCACGTCGCCGCGCAGCCCGTCGCCGTGCGCGGCCCTCGCCAGCTTCACCAGGCCGGACAGGTCGAGGTGCCCGCCGCCGTCGCCCGCCAAGCCCTCGATGAGGCCGTCGGTGTAGAGCAGCAGCCCCCACGAGTCGCCGAGTTCGAGGTCGACGGCGGGCCACTCCACGCCGGGGACCAGCCCGAGCAGCCCGAGCGCGGGGCCGCGCGGCTCGTCCGGGACGGCCCGCACGCCGTCCGGCCCGAAGAACAGCGGGCGCGGATGCCCGGCCCGGTGCAGCCGCGCGGTGCGCCGGTCGGGCGCGATCGTCAGCATGCACACGGTGGTGAAGATCTCCTCGCCCCACCGCTCGTGCTGCAGGACGGCATCGAGCGTGTCCAGGAGCCGGTCGCCGGTGTGCCCGGCGAGGACGAGCGTCCGCCACGCCATGCGGAGCCGCACCCCGAGGGACGCCTCGTCCGCGCCGTGCCCGCTGACGTCGCCGATCACGACGTGCACGGCGCCGTCGGCGGTCTCGACGGTGTCGTGGAAGTCGCCGCCGAGCAGGGCGCGGTCGCGTCCGGGACGGTAGCGGGTGTGGTGGCGCAGCGTCGTGTCGGTGAGGATCGGGACGGGCAGCAGCCCCCGCTCCAGCCGCGCGTTCTCCCGGCTCAGCGCCCGCGCCTCGACGAGCTGCCGCTCCGACTCGTCGGCGCGCTTGCGCTCGATCGCGTAGCTGATCGCCCGGGTGAGCAGCGCGCCGTCCACGTCCTGCTTGACGAGGTAGTCCTGCGCGCCCGCGGCGACGGCCTCCACGCCGACGTGCGCGTCGGCGAGCCCGGTCAGCACCAGGACGGCGGTGGCCGGCGCGTGCGCGCGGACCTGCCGCAGCGCGTCCAGGCCCTGCGCGTCCGGCAGGGCCAGGTCGACGATGACGCACCGGATCTCCGGCCGCAGCGCGTCGAGGGCCTCGGCGAGCGTCGTCGCGACCGTGATCCGCACGCCGGGCTGCGCGTCGGTCAGCAGCTCCTCGAACAGGAAGGCGTCGCCCGGGTCGTCCTCGACGAGGAGCAGGTGGGGAGACCCGGCCACGCCGAGAAGCCGTTCGGCGCCGCGACGGTGCATCGCGGTCATCTTCCAGCTCCCTCGGCATCGTCGTTTGCCATCGGGCAAATATTAGGGGCGATCTGCCAGTGAATCGGAGCCTTTCCCGGTTCAACCGTACTTCTCCTGTTCGTCGCACCGGGGCCCATGCGTAACGATGGGCCTCTCCCGGCCACTACCTGATGACGCGAACACCCGACCCCGACGGACGGAGAAGCAGGCGGTGGCAGACGAAGACCATGAGGAACGGCGCTTCACCGCGATCTACGACGAATGCCGCCAGCGCGTGTGGGCCTACGCCGTCAGCCGCGCCGGACGGCAGGCCGCGGACGAGGTGGTCAGCGAGACGTTCGCCATCGCGTGGCGGCGGCTCGCCGACGTCCCCGACCCGGCGCTGCCGTGGCTGCTCGGCGTCGCGCGGAACGTGCTGCGCGACGGCCACCGGGCGGAGGTGCGGCGCGAGTCGTTCGCCGCCGAACTCGGGCGGTGGACGGCGCGCCCCGCCGGCGACATCGCCGAGGACGTGGCGGAACGCCTCGCCGTCATCCGCGCGATGGCGGCACTGCCGGACGGCGACCGGGAGATCCTGATCCTCGTCGCCTGGCAGGGGCTGACCCCGCGCGACGCCGCCCGGGTCGTCGGCTGCTCGCCCGCCGCGCTGCGCGTCCGCCTGCACCGCGCCCGCCGCCGCCTCGCCCGCGCCGCCGAAGGCACCGAAGCCCCCGGAGGGCGGCCCGCGGCGGAGACGGGCCAGGCGGGCGCGGGCCAGCTCCGGACGGGCCAGGCCGTGACGCGTCGGCAGGTGGCGACCATCAACGAGGAGATGTCATGAACGACGACGTGTTGCGGACCCTACGGGAGGCCCGGCCTGCCGAACTGGACCCTGACGTGCCCGTCGACGCGCGCGTCCGGCAGATGGAGCTGGCGCGTGCGATGGCCGCCGGGCCCGGGCCGGACGGGGCGCGAACGCGGAAGGCGGGGCGGCGGCGCGTCCGTCCGGTGTGGGGGATCGGGCTCTCGGCGGCGGTGGCGGCCGGGGTGCTGGCCGCGGTGATCGTCGTCCCGTCCGGTGATGACGGCGCGGGGACGCCGCGGGCGGGCCACGGCGCCGGGCAGCTGCTCGACGCGAAGACCGTCCTGCTCACCGCCGCGGAGAAGGCCGACGGACGGACCGACACGATGCGCGCCTACTGGCACACGGTCACGATCTCGTCCCACACGCACACGGTCGGGCAGGGCGACGGCCGCTACAGCGTCACCGTCAGGGAGAGGCACGAGACCTGGACGCCCGGCGACCCCGGCGGCAAGGTGTACGGGCGCGAGCAGTACCTCGGGGCGAAGCCCGCGACGGCGGCGGACGAGGCGGCCTGGCGCCGTGCCGGATCGCCGGGCACGTTCGAGCTCCGGATCCCGATCAGCCCCGGCAGCAAGATCACCAAGCCGTACCGGGCGAAGCTCGCGCCCGCGTCGCAGCAGCCGCCCAAGGTCAGCGTGTCGCCGCTGGTCGACGGCGACAAGGTGTTCTGGCTCGGACGGAACGTGACGATGCGGCAGCTGCGGTCGCTGCCGTCCGACCCGAAACGGCTCAAGGCCGAGCTGATTCGGTGGTACGAGGGGCACGACACCGAGTCCGACCGGCCGATGGGCGCCGCCGAATGGCTCTACCGGGTGGCGAGCGGAATGGTGATGTCGATGCCGGTGCCGCCCGAGGTGCGGGCGGCCGGGTTCCGGATGCTGGCCGGGCTCCCGGGGGTGCGGTCGGCCGGCCGGGTCACCGACCCGCAGGGCCGTGCGGGAGACGCGATCGCCGTCGACGACACGACGCCGGGCGGCGTGATCCGCGATCAGATGATCATCGATCTGGCGTCCGGGACGGCGCTGGCCAGGGGGAACGTCATGGTGAAGGCCGTGGCGGGGTCGGACGTCCCCACCGGGCGGACGATGAGCTCCGAGGTCGTGCTCACCGCCGAATGGACGGACTCGGCCCCGCGCTGAGGCCGCGAGCGGGAGGGGACGGTGCCAGTAGGGCGGTGCCGTCCCTTCCTCATGTCCTCGGGCGCGACGCGTGAGGCTCGTGAGGCTTTAGTGATCTATATGTGATCAGGCGCTTTTGGGGGTTCGGCGGGCGGTTTTCTGGGCGGCCCTGCGCTGGGCGGCGGCGGCGCGGGCGCGGTTGAGGCTTTCCCTGACCTTGGCGGCACCGCGGGTGGCGGTCGCGGTGTCCTTGGCGCGCCCGGCGTAAACCGCGAGGACTTCGGCGACGGGCGGCGGCTGCCATTCCTCCTTGAGTGTGAGCGGCAGGACGGGAACCGGTGCGGCGGCGGAGTTTCCGGGCACGGGGACGAGCGCGAGATGGGATTGGCAGTGCGGGCACTGCACCCCCGGATGGGTGTCTCTGCTCATAACAAGAATGATTACCCAAGGGTCTGACAAAACGGGGCCGCGGCCCTTTACGCCGCGACCCCCGGGACACGCGCGGGCGTCAGATCACGAGGCGGTTATGTGTTGTCGCCGTTCATGTGGAGCATGCGGGCGGCGTCCTGGCGATTGTCGTGGCGCAGGAGCGTCGCGCCCGAGCAGACGAGCGCGACGATGATGGCGAGCCAGGCGACGATGCGTCCGGCCCGGAGACCGTAACCGCAGGTGATCCAGAGAAAGTGCAGGCCAAAGCGCCGCCATGGCGCGGGTTCGCTGCGCCGGCGCTTCTCCAGCGCGCTGTACCGGAAGTCCCTGGAGAGACGGCGGCGGCCGGAGTCGGCGGTGGCGCGGGCCATGTCGCGGTACAGCGCCGCCAAGCGGTCGTCACCGCACGCGCTGTCGTCCTCGGCGAGGACGGCGCGTCCTGGACCCCGGCGCGGCCACGGCCTGCGGTGCGCCGTCGCGAACGTGCAGTCGCCGGTGATGCGCAGCCCGTCCGGGTGGCGCAGGCCGAGGAAGCCGCATCCGCTCAGGTCGACGTCGGTCAGCCGGACCTGCGGGGAGTCGACCCGCCGCAGCGAGGTCAGCCGGACGGTGCCGGACCCGGGCCAGGGCGGCTCCGCGAGCCCCTGGATCGGGTGGGTCAGCGTGCGGATGGACACCGTCGCGTCGAAGACGGCGTCCTCCAGGTCCAGTTCGGTGTGCCGCAGCCGGAAGTCGGCCTCCCCGTGGACGGTCGCGCCGCGCGCGGTGACGTGCCGGGCCGCCGCGTGGACGCGGAGGCCGCCGTGCGCGGTGGCGTCCGCCAGCCCGATCCGGCCGCCCGCGACCATCGGCCCGAGCCACGCGCCGCGCCGGAACCTGGTCCGCTCGAACCGGGCGTGCCGGACGACCTGGACGCGCTTGAACGAGACGGCTCCGCCGAAGCAGGCCGCCTGCATCGCCGCGTCCCGCCCGAACCTCGTGCGGTCGAAGCAGGCCGCGCCCATGAACACCGCGCGCCGGAACGACGCGTCCGCGTGCCAGCCCGCCTCGCCGAACAGCGCGTCCCCGGCGAACACGGCCTCCTCGAAGGAGGCGTGCCGGTGGAAGCGCGCGGCGTGGAAGGACACGTTGCGCCCGAAGCGCGCCCCGCGGAACGACACGTTGCCGAAGAACCGCGCGTCGTAGAAGGACGCGCCGCCGAGGAAGCAGGCGCCGTCGAACGAGCTGTCGCCCTCCACGCAGAAGCCGCGCAGCCCTGCGTCCGCCGGCAGGACCGTCCGGTCGAAGCGGGTACGGCCCAGGTGGGGCCGCCCGTCGGGGCCGGTCACGGCGTCCAGGACGGCGTCCAGCAGCCACGGCGGGACGGTCACGCCCCGCAGGTCCACGTCGCCGCCCGGACGCAGCGAGCCCACGAACCGCTGGAACTCGGCCGGGGTCAGATGGGCGGGGCAGCCGCCCGACCCGTCGACGGCGCGTCCCATGCATCCCTGGACGGCTGAGCACCGCGGCCAGAACACCGCGGTCGTGGACGGCGGGAAGGGCTCGTGATGGGTCACGATTCTCGGTCTACCAACGGTGTCCCTCCCCGTGAAGCCCTCTTGGTGGAGAGTTCGGTGCTCCCCGCCGTCACATCGCCCCATTTGACATGCTGTGCGGCGTAGTGTGAGGGCTTGTGGGGGAGCGGAGCCGGTGGGTCGCGGACGTGGACGCCCATCCCGGAGACGCGCCCGACCTTGCCCGCGCCGTCCTCGGCCGGCTCGTCGGCGCCGGGGTCGTGGTCGCGGACCGGACCGACTGCGTGCTCGGCGACGTCCCCGGCGGGTACGCGCCCGGCCCGTGCGCCTCGACGATCGTCACCGGCGACCTCAACGGCTTCCCGGACGTGTGGCCGAACGGCCTTGAGGTCGACGTCGGCCGCACCGCCTTCTACGGCAACGTCCGCGAGGACGACCGCGTGACCTGCCCGCACTGCGACGCCTGGCTGCCGTTCGAGACCGTCCTGCCCGAGGTGGAGGGGTGGCTGGAGGGCGGGCCCGACTCGCTGGTCTGCGCCCGCTGCGGCACCCGGACGGCCTTCAACGGCTGGGGCTGGCCGGTCCCGTGCGCGTTCGCCGAGCTGGGCCTCCGCTTCTGGAACTGGCCACCCCTCGCGGACGCGTTCGTGGCCGACCTGACCCGCCGCCTCGGCCACCGCCTGATCACCGGCCACACCGGCCCGTAGCCAACCTCAGCCGAGGAGCACGGGTAGTGCGGCCGGAAGCGCTCCAGCGCCGGAGGTCGCCCCTGGGTTAAAACAGCGGGAACCTGGGGGATCACCGAAGTGTCCGATACTTCGGCTAATCAACCGAGTTCGACTGTCGTTCACCTTGCTCAGGGAAAATTACTGTATGACCGTCAATCCAGGACAAATACCTCATCAGGCCGAGGCGCTGCCGGAGGACCGCTTCCTCGATCGGGAGGAGAGCTGGCTCCGGTTCAACCAGCGCGTCCTGGAGCTGGCCGAGGATCCCTCGCTGCCGCTGCTCGAACGCGTCCGGTTCCTGTCGATCTTCGCGAGCAACCTGGACGAGTTCTTCATGGTCCGCGTCGCGGGCCTCGCCCGGCGGATGGCGACCGGGCTCGCCGTCCAGTCCGCCAGCGGCCGGCAGCCCCGCGAGGTGCTCGAACGCACCGGCGAGGTCGCGCACGAGCTGACCGAGCGGCACGCCGCCTGCTTCCGCGACGAGATCCGCCCCGCGCTCGGCCACGAGGGCGTCGACCTCCTGCGCTGGGACGAGCTGGCCGAGACCGAGCAGGAGCGGATGCGGCGGATGTTCCGCGACCGGATCTATCCCGTCCTCACCCCGCTCGTCGTCGACTCCGCGCACCCGTTCCCGTACATCTCGGGCCTGTCGCTCAACCTCGCGGTGATCGTCCGCGATCCGGAGACGGACGCGACGATGTTCGCCCGGGTCAAGGTCCCGCCGCTGCTGCCGCGGTTCATCGAGGCGTCCCCGGACCGGTTCACCCCGCTGGAGGACGTGATCGCCGCGCATCTCGGCCAGCTCTTCGTCGGGATGGAGGTCGTCGAGCACCACGCGTTCCGCGTCACCCGCAACCAGGACCTGGAGATCGACGACGACATCAGCGAGGGCCTCCTGCAGGCCCTCGAACGGGAACTGCTGCGCCGCCGGTTCGGCCCGGTCGTCCGCCTCGAGGTCGAGGAGTCGATCTCCAGCGGCGTGCTCGAACTGCTGACGTCCGAGCTGGCCGTGGACGAGGGCCAGATCTACAGCGTCGTCGGCCCGCTCGACCTCGGCGGGCTCGCCGCCATCGCCGATCTCGATCGGCCGGAGCTGAAGTACCCCCCTTTCGTCCCGTCCAAGGAGGCCCTGCCGGCGGATGCGAGCATCTTCAGCGCCATCCGTGAGCGGGACGTGCTCCTCCACCACCCCTACGACTCGTTCACCACGACCGTCCAGCGGCTGATCGAGGACGCCGCCGCCGACCCGCGCGTCCTCGCGATCAAGCAGACGCTGTACCGGACGAGCGGCGACTCCCCGATCGTGGACGCGCTGATGAGCGCCGCCGAGGCCGGCAAGCAGGTCGTGGTCGTCGTCGAGCTGAAGGCGAGGTTCGACGAGCGCGCCAACATCGCGTGGGCGCGGAAGCTGGAGACGGCCGGCTGCCATGTCGTGTACGGGTTCGTCGGGCTGAAGACGCACTGCAAGCTGGCGCTGATCGTCCGGCAGGACGCGGAGGGCCAGCTGCGCCGCTACTGCCACATCGGCACCGGCAACTACCACCCGAAGACCGCCCGGCTGTACGAGGACTTCGGCCTGCTCACCGCCGACCCGGAGGTCGGCGAGGACGTCAGCGCCCTGTTCAACCACCTCACCGGCTACTCGCGGCAGGGCTCCTACCACCGGCTGCTCGTCGCGCCGAACAGCCTGCGGTCCGGGCTCGTCCAGCGGATCGAGCACGAGATCGACAACCGCCGGGCCGGGCATCCCGCCCGCATCCGGATCAAGTGCAACTCGCTCGTCGACGAGGTGATCATCGACGCGCTGTACCGGGCGTCGCGGGCCGGGGTGCCGGTGGACGTCTGGGCCCGCGGGATCTGCGCGCTGCGTCCCGGCGTGCCGGGCCTGTCCGAGGTGATCAGGGTGCGGAGCGTCCTCGGCCGGTTCCTGGAGCACTCCCGGGTGTTCGCGTTCGAGAACGGCGGCGAGCCCGAGGTGTGGATCGGCAGCGCCGACCTCATGCACCGCAATCTGGACCGCCGCGTCGAGGCCCTCGTCTCCGTCACCGACCGGGCCGAGCGCGACGGCATGCTCGACCTGCTCGACCGCGCCATGGACGACACCACCGACGCGTGGGCCCTCGCCGGCGACGGCACCTGGACGCGGATCGCGGCCCGTCCGGGCGAGATCCTCCAGGACATCCAGACCCACCTGGTCAAGACCCGCCGGTGGAGGACGGTCGATTCCCAATGACCCGTGTGCGTGCCCCTCAGGCCGGGGCCTGTGCGTGTGCCCCGCAGGCCAGGGGAGGTGTGAGGTGGCGCTGCCGGTAGTCGTCCGTGCCGCGGGCACGCTGCTGTGGCGGGACGGCCCCGAGGTCGCCGTGATCCACCGTCCCCGCTACGACGACTGGTCGTTCCCCAAGGGCAAGATCGACAAGGGCGAGCACATGCTGCGCGCGGCCGTCCGGGAGACCGAGGAGGAGACGGGCATCGTCCCGCGCCTCGGGCGCCGGCTGCCGACCAGCACCTATCCCGTCCGGGATCGGACCAAGCAGGTCTTCTACTGGGCGGCCAGGCCGGTGGCGGAGAGCGCGTTCACGCCGAACGACGAGGTGGACGAGCTCGTCTGGCTCCCGCCCGCCGAAGCCGAGGCCAGGCTCAGCTACGGTCACGACATCGACCTGCTCCGCGAGTTCCTGCGCGGCCCGCGCAACACCGCGCCCTTCGTGATCCTGCGGCACGCGTCGGCGGGGGAGAAGCTCGACTGGCGCGAGGCGGACGAGCTGCGCCCGCTGGACGCCGCGGGCCGCGCGGAGGCCGCCTGTCTCACCAGCCTCCTGCGCTCCTACGGCCCGGCCCGGCTCGTCAGCTCCGCGACGGCGCGCTGCGTGGAGAGCGTCCTGCCGTATGCGCGGCTCGTCCGCCAGCCCATCAGCACCGATGCGGCGTTCACGGTCGGCGCCACCAGCCCGGGACGGGCCGTCGAACGGCTCCTCGCCCTCGCCGCGGACGGCATCCCCACCATCGTGAGCACCCACGGCGAGGTCGTCTCCGAGCTCGTCACCGGACTGTGCAGGGAGATGGGGGAGAAAGTCCCGGACGATCCGAGCCTGCGCAAGGCGGAGTTCTGGGTGGCGCACCTGGCCGCCCGTTCGATGGCGGCCCTGGAACGCCACAGCCCTAGAACGCTCCAGCCCGCGGAGCGCCACCGCCCGGCAACGCGACCCTAGAACGCCGGATCCGGCGCTAGAAAGCCGGGCCCAGCGTCTGTGACCAGGTGGTCGGCAGCCGGTCCCGCGCCGCCTCCGCCTGGCATTCTTCCTTTCCGTAGAGAACGCCCAGCGCGAACGCCTCAGCCGGAATTCTCGTGCGCTTCCCGGCCGCTTCGAGATGCTCCATGGCGATCACGCCGTCCTGGTATTCCCCGAGGACCTCCTGGATGCGCTTGGCGTCCTTGACCACCCGCTTCGCCGCCGCGCCCAGCACCGGGACCGCCAGCTCGGCCGCGTACCGGGCCCGCTTGGCGGCCTTGCGCGTCTCGTGCCGCGCGAGGTCCGGATCGTCCGCCGTGGTGATCGACGCGTAGTCCTTGGCCATCCGGTCCCAGGCGCGCGTGACGAGGACGGGCAATTCTTTGCGCGCCTTCTTCTCGCCCGTCCCGGCCAGCGGCGGATCGCTCACCAAACGGTCGAGCTCGTCGAGCAGCGCGAAATACCGCGCCTCTTTGAGGCTCGCGTTCATGCGCCGGTAGGCGGCCCGCTCCTGCGTTTGCAGATCGTCCAGCAGAAACGACGGCGCGCCGGCGAACCGCATCCGCAGCACCTCACGGTCGCGCACCTCGCCGAGGACGCCCGCCAGCCACCGCAGCTCCGGGCCCAGCGGGACCGTCCGCTCCGCGTCCAGGGCCGGCCGGAAGCTGCGCAGCGCGCTGCGCAGCCGCCGCACCCCCACCCGCATCCGGTGGACGGCGTCCTCCTCGCCCAGCCGCGCCTTCGGGTCGAACGCCAGGACCGCCGCGACCTGCTCGGCCAGATAGGCCAGCACGACCTCCCCGGTCGTCACCACCGGGGCCTTCCCGTTGCACGTCGCGTCCGCGATCCGCGACCGGGCGCCCGCCCGCGCCGCCGCGGCCTCCGACGGGACGACCGCGTCCCCCAGCAGCCGCCCCAGCTTGGACGACGACTTGGCCTTCCGCGCGCCGACCTTCCGCAGCCGCTTGCCCGTCGCCTTCAGCAGCTCCGGGGGCCCGTCGCGGAGCTCGACCTCGATCTCGCGCCATCGCACGGGCTCCCCGCCCGTCCCGGCGCGGCCCGTCACCAGGTCGTCGGCGACCTCCGCCAGCTCCGTCCCGTCCTCGGCGAGCAGCCGCAGGACGGTCCGCGCGGTCTCCAGCGTCGCGACCGGGCGCAGCTCCTCCCCGCGCGTGTACGCCGCGACCAGCCCCGCCAGCCGTGCCGGGACGATCAGCGGCCGGCCCAGCGGCGCCCGCAGCTCCTGCTTGCTGTCCGGCCCGGCCGGCATCTTCAGGTGCCAGCCCGCGTCCGGCCCGCCCCGGCGGCGGCGCAGCGTGATCCCGTGCGCCGCGAGCCGCAGATCGGCCGTGTCGAAATAACCGGCGTGCAATTCATGGACCTCGGGTTCGGTGACCGACGCCACGCCCGGTAGCCCGTCCAGAACCGGGAGGACGAACCCGGCGGCGGCGTCGTACTTCTGCTCGATCTCGAGATGCCTTTCGGTCACGCTCAGCTCCTCAAGGACGTCGGCGACGGCGCACACCCGATTGACAACCATTCCACCCCAAGGTGAACAGCAAGAGAAGACTTGTGGTCAGGTGCTTCCGCCCTAGGCGGTCAGGTGCCTCCGCCTAGCATGCGTGGGTGCGCACACTGGTTCTCTGGGACATCGACCACACCCTCATCAACGCGGGGGGTCTCAGCTCCGAGATCTACGGGACGGTGTTCCACCGGCTCATCGGCCGCCCGCCCGAGAAGATCGCCGCGATGGCCGGGCGCACCGACCTCGCCATCACAACCGAGACCTTCCGCCACAACGGTATCGAACCCACGGACGACCTGACGTCGTCGTTCACCACCGCCCTCGCGGAGGCTTTCACCGCCCGCCAGGACGAATTCGCAGACCGCGGCCATGTCCTGCCCGGTGCGCGGGCCGCGCTGAAAGCCCTGGCCGCCCGCACCGATGTGATCCAATCGGCACTCACCGGCAACATGCGGCCGATCGCCGTCTGCAAGCTGGCGGCATTCGCGCTCATCGACTTCTTCGACCTGGACGCCGGCGCCTACGGCCTGGACGGCATCGAACGCCCACCCCTTGTGAAACTTGCGCAACAACGCGCGACCGCGAAATACGGCGACGAGTTCACCGCGTCGAACACCGTGCTCATCGGCGACACCCCGCATGACGTCCGCGCGGGCCACGAAGGCGGTGCCCATGTCGTGGCCGTCGCGACCGGCGCCACCCCGGCCTCTGACCTCCGCCTGTCCGGCGCCGAGGTCGTCCTCCCCGACCTGGCCGACACCCCCACCGTCGTCCGGGCGATCCTCCGCGCCTGACCGGGCTCCGGTCAGTGGTATTCGAGGGTGCCCTCGACGATGTAGGCGAGCTCGTGGGGGCCTTCGATGCCCAGGTAGGGGCAGGAGGCCGGGCCCTGGCGGAGGGTGAGTGTGGAGTCTCCGGGCGCGATCCAGAGAAGGCGGCCCGAGCTGAGCCATGGCTCCAGGTCGAAGTCCCAGTCGGCGGGCCACGGAGTGTTCTGCGACCAGCCCTTCCATTCGCCGTCGTCGTCGTAGACGTAGTACTCCTGCGTGCCCCATTCGTTCTCCAGGCGGACGCCCGGGCGGGGGCCGAAGTAGGCGATGGCCCAGCCGGTGTGGCGGCCGACGCGGACCTCGGAGATGACGGCGCGCACGTCCGGGGCCTCCAGGATGCGCGGGACGACGTACGGCGCGCCAGGGCCGGGTTTGCACAGGAACGGCGTGTAGGTCACGGGTTGGGCGATCCGCATGGCGCCGGTCAGGGTGAGCCACAACCGAGGGAACCGGGCAGGAAGGCGGCGGACCGGCGCCTCGTAGTTCCAGAACCAGCCGTCGAGGTCGACCGGGTCCAGCGGCCAGTGGAGGGCGTCGCCGGAGTGCGGATCACGGGTGAGGGGGATCTCGGGCAGCCATTGCCGGTAGCGCCGCGTCAGTTGGTTGCGGCGCTCATGGGCCTCGGAGAGCGAGGGGTCGAGGTCGTCGGAGTCGTCGTCATCGTCGAGTTCGTCGAGCTGCGCGGCGCGCTGTTTCCAGCGGTTTCCGAGGTCGAGCAGTTCGGCGCGGACGGCGAGGCTTTCCGCGTCCAGGGGTTCGCTCATAAGGGCGCTCCGTCTCCGCGTGCGAGGGACACCGGCTGGTTCGGCGTGAACCGTACCAAGGGTTCCATCTCCGGGTTGGCCGGCGAATGGTTGCGTTCGATCCTGTCGTAGATGCCCTGCTCGACATCGTCCTCGGGCACCCAGTACTTGTGCGCGCCGTGGTTGACGCCCATGTCGTTCTCCGACATCTCCTGGACGGTCTCGGCATATTCCGCGGGCGTCAGACGCTCACCACTCGGATGGTGGCGGATGTCGTAAAGGTCGTTGTCCCCGGCGAATGGCTTGAGCGGCCCGTCCGACCCGTCACGGCCCCGGACGACGCCGTCCTCGCCGACCTCCAGCTTGCCTTCCCGGCCGTACTGGTCCATGGCCCGGCGCTGGTCGTAGTACTCCTCGTGCCGCTGCTTGTAGCGGTCGTTGAGGTCGTTCCAGTCCTTGTCGGACATTCCCTCGGGCTTCGTCTTCGGAGGAGGGTCGGGCTTGAAATATCCGACCTGCCCCTCCTTCCCCTTGAGGTCGGGCTTGAGCATCACGTCGTGCTTGTTAATGGTCTTCGACTTGATGTACTTCGGCTTGGGGATCGCGTTGCCGTGCCTGAGGTGTTTCAGCGACTCGGGATTCACCGGGCGGACGTCGATCCGCAGGTTCCTGCGGTTGGCGTAGTCCTGGAACTTCTTCTGGTCCTTGCGCCGGATGCCCCACTTGTTCTGAATCTCACGCGGATTGTTCGCCCGCTTCGGCGTCGCGCCGCCGAGCCCGCCGCGGCGCGAACCGCGCGGTAAGGAATCACCGCCGCGCCGGCGCGCCTTGCGTAAGAACCGCGCGGCGCCCCGGCCGATGATGCCGCCGACCTC
>NZ_VCKW01000081.1 GCF_005889715.1 Actinomadura soli | reverse complement strand
GCACCGGACACCATGACCTCGACGCAGGCCCCCGGCTTCTTCCCGCCCCCTCCGCTCCCCACCGCGAACGAGCGTTTGCGGCCGATCCACCCGACGTTCTCCAAGGTGACGTCCGCATCCAAACCCAAGGTCGCCGCTTTGCGCCGCAGATTGCTCTGTATGTACACGTCCCACTCGGGCTCGCCCGGGAGGCACCATGCCTGGCGACGCGCACGAGAACCGGACTCATCACGTCCCGAGCTCTTCATCACCACCGGCGTCTCCGTCCGGAAGACGGCCTTTCCGGTCTCGAACTTCGGGGCCTCCACCGGCTCGACCTGGTCGACGATGAACGCGGTCGCTCCCCACGCCAGCACAGGGACCGACGCCAGCGCGGCCGCCCACCCCTCGACCACCGCGATCAGCGGACTCCCGAACTCCAGGACACCGGGACCATCAGCGGCATAAACGCCCCGACGCCGACGCGCCGCTGGAAAGACAGGCGCGCCATAACCGAACGGAACGAGCCCGTGCGGCCCCCAACCACCCTTGTGAAGCGCCTGCCCCAGTTCGGGCGCCCCGCGCTCCAGCAGCGAGTACGACAGGGCCCTCCCGGGAGCCAATACGTCGTCCCAGTCCAACTCGCGGGCCCCCATGTGGAAGGTCAATCGCAAACGCATTGCACCCCGTCCTCCCTCGTCCTCGGTACCGGCCAAACCCACATGGCCGTCGCCGAGTACAGATGGACGACTTCCGCCAGACCCCACCCGAGAGCTTGCCCCCCACTCGGCTCCTCACTTGCGCCTTGGGACATTACGCACTTCGCAATCCACAAGGCGGTCCTTCAATAAACTCGATCAAGACACCCCCTGTCCGGATGTGGCCTTTGACCGTCGGCATAAGAGACCACCTCCGCTAGGAACAAAATCCTCCGGAGGACGGACCATGCCATATCGCCTTTATCACCCGCGCGAGAGTTCGCATCCGCGAACGCACGGCGTGCACGGTGTCGTAGGAAGCGGCGTCCTCATCTCCCCTGCGAGGGGGTGCGAACCCTCGCAGAGATGCGGCCCGACGCGTGGGACGATCCAGACCACATCTGGCTCGGGTGCAACCCCTCATGGGGACCATGAGGACGAGCCGGGAGGAGATCGCCAGCCTGCTCAGCGGTTTGTTGCGAACCCTCGTAGGGACGATGAGGACTCCTGAACGCCGAGCCGCTGACGGCCGAGGAGTGGGCGTTGCGAACCCTCGTAGGGGCGATGAGGACCCGTGATCCGGTGGACGTCGCCCAGGTCGATCAGTTGCGAACCCTCGTAGGGGCGATGAGGACCCGAGCGTCTTGTCCCACCTGCCCTGCGCCACGCTGCGTTGCGAACCCTCGTAGGGGCGATGAGGACCGCGGAGCCGGGCCAGGATGTGACCGGCCACCGTGGGTTGCGAACCCTCGTAGGGGCGATGAGGACCGCGGCGCCGGGCCAGGATGTGACCGGCCACCGTGGGTTGCGAACCCTCGTAGGGGCGATGAGGACCGCGGCGCCGGCACATGTGGCGGACGCCATGGGCGTGTTGCGAACCCTCGTAGGGGCGATGAGGACCGACTCCACCCTGCCCGACCATCCCCGGCGCGACATGTTGCGAACCCTCGTAGGGGCGATGAGGACCCCGCCGTGGACGGACGCCCGCGGCAAGAAGCGCGACTTGTTGCGAACCCTCGTAGGGGCGATGAGGACTTGTGCGCGCCGCACCTTGCGCAGCCCGGTACGGATCTCGTTGCGAACCCTCGTAGGGGCGATGAGGACCTCGCGGGCGAGGCACACGAGACCCAAGTCTTGTTCGGTTGCGAACCCTCGTAGGGGCGATGAGGACCCCACGGTAAAACCGCAGGTCCATGGAGGCAAGGCGGCTATCTGGGAGTCGCCCTTTGCAGCGAACCTCCGGTTGTGTAGCCGAGCCCGGCGTGTCGCTGAAACCATCTTGATCAACTTTGGGTCGATGCACGGCTGAGGAGGCTACAAGATGTCGGTGGGGGGCTGGCTCGGCAGCGCCACCGGTTGGGCGAGCGGGCGTTGTTCCAGGCGGGAAAGTATAAACGATGACGTGGTCATAGCTAAGATCCAGAAGACTTTCGACCTCTGCCTGGAATCGGTGCAATGGAGGTTCGCGCAACGGGGCCTTCGGCGCCGGCGATTGTGAGGGCCAGGAGCCTCATCGGCCCCTGCGAGAATTCGCAACAGGCTTATTAACCAAACGACGAGAGTGAGGCGAATCGGTCCTCATCTCCTCTGCGAGGGCGTGCGAACCCTCGCAGAGATGCGGACCGGTACGTGAAACGGTCCAGACCACATCTGGCTCGGGCTGCAACCCCTCATACGGGCGATGAGGACCTGCACGTCGGACTCGTGATACAGATGCGCAACCTGTTGCGAACCTTCGTAGGGGCGATGCGGACTCCTGTCCGCGAACCTCCACCTCAACGGTCTCGGGTTGCGAACCCTCGTAGGGGGCGATGAGGACATCATGAACAGGGCGCACTGGATGTGCACTCCGACGATCAGTGACGGCCTGCGGTGCAGGTCAGAGCCATTCGATCATGTTGCAACTGGACTACGACCGGTAGTGCCCGGGGGGCCTTCGCCACCTGTGCGATGACCTCCGAGCGCCGTCCCCACCTGGCGGAAGACCTCTCCGGAGTTCCCCAAGCGATCTCCACTCTTCCCGGCGTCAGTGCACTCCATGTGCACCGCCGGGAAGGCTTCGGGAACTCCGGGGAAGTGCTCAGCACCATGCACCGTCGAGCCGCTCGACGACGGCGAAGCTGCCGTCCGCGACGCGGCGAGCGACCTCGTCCCACTCGCGGATCACCCGGCGCTTCCCGGCCGGGACGCCCGGCCAGTCCTGTCGCGTGATCGGCTCGCCGGAGTAGACCGGATCCCAGCCGATCGCATGGAAGGGCCCGACTTCGGGGGCGATGGTCTTCATGACGTGGATCGCGCGGCGGTGGTACCACTTGCACACTGCCGTGATCGCAAGCCCCGCGGCGAGCGCCTCTCGCACAAGGGGCAGCGCGTTCTCCACGTTCTGCCAGGTGTTGGCCGACCGGTCCTCGACGCGGATGGCGTCGGCGGGCACGCCGCGCTCGATGAGCAGTTTGCGGAAGACCTGGCCCTCCACGATGCCGGTGTGCCGGTTGACGCCACCCGTGGCGATGATTAGCGGAGCGAACCCTCGGTGATATCGCTCGGCGGCGATGTCCACCGGCGGGGCCTGGTTGGTCCCGAAGAGGAAGCACGCGCTGGGCTCGTCCGGAGGGAACGCCTGGACGTCCACGAATCGTGTGATCTCGGGCAGCTGCTCGGGTGTGACGTCGTCGGTCATCCGGGGTCCTCGTCGGTGGCGGCCGGCTGCAGGCCGGCCCCCGGAAGGGTGGACGCCTCAAGGTATCGGGCGCGGTAGTCCGCGGCCTGGCGGGCACCTGCAAAGTTCTCGGCCAGGACCCTATCGAGTCGCTTGGCCAGCACCATCGTGGGCCATGCGGGGCGGCTGCCGCCGAGCGCGTCGTGTCCGGCCGCGACCGCCTGGTCGAGCTGTCGCACCTGGGCGTGCGCCAGGCCCAGGATCAGCAGGGAGCGGGCATACCCGGACGGATGCTCGCCGCGCTGCCGCGCCTCCGGCCGATAGACGGTCCCGATCACGCGCCTAGTGGCGGTCACCGCCTCCTGCGGCCGACCGGCCAATAGCAGCGAGGTCGCCGTGTACGGCGGGTCCTCGGCCAGGGCGATCGAGAACACGCCCGTCTCGGGCACGCCGTAGGGAAGTGCCGAGATCGCCGTGGCGGCATGGCGCCGTGCCCGGGTCATCCGGTCGTCATCGCCGACCATCGCCGCGGCGCGCATCTCCTGCGAGGCGAGCTTGGCGTGGACGACGGTGCCCACCGGGGCGGTCTGCTGGCCACACGCCGCCAGCGCTGCCGACAAGTGCGCATGCCCCTGATAGAAGGCGATCATCGCGCGCGTCAGGACCGACCAGGCGGCAAGGTCAGGGTGCCGCGCCTCCTCGCTGCGGCGCTCGGCGTCCGAGCACCACAGCCGCGCGGCAGCGTGCTCGCCCATGTCGCAGGCGGCGACCGCGAGCAGGTGCGACAGCCAGCCGGAGGCCAGCGACAGGTCGGCGGTCCGCGCAGACGTGGCCGCGCGCTCGTGCACCTGCTTGGCATAGGCCCTCACGGCGAGCAGCTCGTCGTACACCTCGGTCGGCGGCAGGGCGCAGATCGTCAGCGCGTAATGGTCGATCAGTTGGCCGAGGCCGTCCGCGATGGCGCCATGATGGTCGCCACCGAGGATGTCGAGCGCCTGGACGACGCGGCGCCCCTGGCCCTGGCCGAGCGCAGGCAGGGCGGTGACTGCGATCCCTCGCTTCATGAAAACCCGGCGCAGCAGTTCGCTCACCTGCCCCCAGTCGTCATCCGGATCATCGTGCCGAGCACCGGTCCGTGCCGCTTTCTCCGGCGGCGGGGGAAGCAGTTCGTCTGGGTCGATGCCGAACAGGTCGGCGATTGCGTCGCCCCAGCTCCAGGGGCACACCTGTCCGGCCTCCCAGCGAGAGATCTGTCTGGCCAGCGCCTTGACCCGCTTCGTCTCGGGACTCATGATGCCCGAGGCCGCGAACAATTGGCGGGACATATCCCATTTTCCCCACCCGTGCCGAGTGCGTTCGTATTCGAGGCGAACCGCCCATTCGGGACGCTTCTCGGACTCGCTCATGTCGCGCACCCTTCGGGGAAGAGGGCCGAGGTGGCAGAGGCGACAAGGTGACAAGGAGGTTGTCGCCTTCCGCGTGACGCCCATTGTCACCTATCTCTGTGGCACAGGACACGATTTCACTGGCTTTTGGCGGGCCCTGCTTCCCCAGTGCATTAGCGCCGGGACTCGGTTCGCCGGTCCAGACGAAAACGGCCCCGGCCGGCGCGCGAACGCTGGGGGTTCCGGGGCCTGACCGGAAAGTAGGTCCGGCTGACGGTGACCATATCCGAGAGCGCCGCCCGGCTCCGTAACGCCCACCCCGGGTGGGAGATCGACTACGTCGGGAACAGGGCCGTCCCCTGGCTTGCCATCCGCGAGCACTCCGCAGAGTGGATCGGCGGGCACCCGGCGGCCGAGGCCACGCTCCCCGGGACGCTGGAGCGCCTCATCAACCAGGCCGTCGCCCTTGCGGCGCTCGCGTCCGACGTGCCCAACATGCCCCGCGCGGAGCGCATGGAGAACCTGAAGACCCTGCGCGCGAACTTCCCGGGCTGGGCCTTCGACTTGAGCAACACACGGCCGTACTGGCGCGCTCAGCGTGACTACCTCTACTACGCCGACCGGCCCGCCACGATCACCGAACTGCGCGGCAATGACCCGAACGAGATGGCGCTGCTCCTCCTGCGCATCCCGAAGGCCGAGGCCGGTCTGGACGACGGACAGTGATCGTGGACACCGAAGCGCCGCCGCCGGTCCCGGGCGGCGTCACCTACTGGCACGGCGAGGCCACCGGATCCTGGTGGGCGCTCATGCCCGGCCGCGACCAGCCCCATCTAGCCGAGGCGGACACCGAGGAGCAACTCGCCGAGATGGTCGGCTGGGAACTCTGGATGGCCACTCTGTGAGCACCCAGAGCCAGAATGACCGCCACGTCCGACCCCAGATCGTACGGTCGGCCGCCACCTCGGAGGGGCGACCGCCGTACACGGCGCGGCGGCGGGACACCCCGCCCGGCGGTCCCGCCCGCCGCGCCATCCCCGTCCCCACGCGAGAAGGAGCGTCCTCATGCCATGGGCCTGCACCAATCCCAACCCTGACGGCAGCTCATGCGGGGTCTGCCCCGCCTGCCAGGCCGCCCAAGGCAAGTAACCCACCGGCCAGGGCGGCGGCTCGCACTGGACGACGCCGGTTGCCGACCCGTCGCCCTGCCCACCTCCTGCGCGTGGTGGAGGAGTCGTGAGCATGGCGATGAAGGCCGACGCGGCGCTGCACGCCCTGTCCCAGCGCCTGCGCATCTACGACGGCATGGCCGCCACGGTCTACGACAACCAGCTGCGCGTCACCCGCTGGTTCCCCGACGGAGAGCGCCGCACGACGATCACCTGCTCGCTGCGCCCGCGCGACGGTGATCATCTCTGGTTCTGGGATGCGCAGCGCAGGCCGATCACGGAGGCCGAGAACGTCTCCGATGCGGCACTCAGGATCGCCGCGGACATGGCCCTGCTGCCGCCGGTCTCCGCAGCGGGAACGCGCGGCACCCCTGCGGAACGCGGTGGCCAGGACTGCGGGCGGGGCGGCGCGTCGTAGACCCCTCCGCCCCGGACCAACTGGCGCGCGTCCGGGGCGGCACCACCACGAGAGTCAGTCCGGCTCAACGACGAATGTCCCCTTGCTTGCGAGCGTCACGACCAGGCCGCGGTCGCGCAGCTCCTCGATCGCGCGCCGCGCCGTGCCGATCGCGACGCCGTACTGTTGCGAACCCTCGTAGGCGTGACGAGGACTCCTGTCCGCGAACCTCCACCTCATCGGTCTCGGGTTGCGAACCCTCTAGGGGCGATGAGGACGTGGGGACCGCCGCGCGATCTCCCCGAGAAGTTCCGGTTGCGAACCCTCGTAGGGCGATGAGGACGAGAGGACTCCCGCTTCCGATCGTACGAGAGGACCCCGTTGCAAACCCTCGTAGGGCCGATGAGAACCTGGTCCGTCGCCTGGGTCGACGACCGGGCCCACGCGTTACGAACCTTCGTAGGGGGCGATGAGGACACAACTCTGAGGTCGGCAACGCCCTAGACATCCTCGAGTTGCGAACCCTTGTAGGGGCGATAAGGACTCGCCTCGCGTGATCCGCACGCGGCGCTCACGTGTGTTGCGAACCTTGTAGGGGCGATGAGGACTTGCCCGAAGAGTTCCACCCCGGGTGGAACCGAATGTTGCGAACCCTCATAGGGGCGATGAGGACCGCCATCTGGGACGAAGATGCCGGACTGTGGTCGACGTTGCGAACCCTCGTAGGGGCGATGAGGACCGGCGACGACTACGACTTCACGGAGCTGCTCGCCTTGTTGCGAACCCTCGTAGGGGCGATGAGGACCGGCACCGGCAAGACCCGCGCCGAAGGCTTCATGTTGCGAACCCTTGTAGGGGCGATGAGGACGCCACGGTAAAACCGCAGGTACACGAGGGCAAGGCGGCCATCTGGGAGTCGCCCTTTGCAGCGAACCTCCGGTTGTGCAGCCGAGCCCGGCGTGTCGCTGAAACCATCTTGATCAACTTTGGGTCGACGCACGGCTGAGGAGGCTACAAGATGTCGGTGGGGCTGGCTCGGCAGCGCCATCGGGCGTTGTTCCAGGCGGAAGAGTATAAACGATGACGTTGTCATAGCTAAGAGCCAGAGGACTTTCGGCCTCTGCCTGGAAACTGCGCAGTGGAGGTTCGCGTTACGAGCCCTCCGACAGCGGCGATTGTGAGGGCCAGGAGTCCTCATCGGCCCCTGCGAGGTTCGCAACAGAGGCATCGGCGTGCACGGACTCCGCAGTAGACGTCCTCATCGCTCCTGTGAGGGGCGCGACAAGAATCTTTCTCGGTACCGATCTCTCTAGATAGGAAAGAGCATTGATCGCCTAGGTGCTTTGGATGCATGTCGAGGCTCAACGAGTTGGCTTTACGAGAGACTCTGCCAGCGTCGTGGAGCTTCTCGTGAGCCCGCCGGGAGAGAGCCTTCAGGCGGGGTCGGTGGGGAAGGGCTCGTAGGTGTTGGAGGCGTTGTCGAAGGTGAAGGCCGTCCAGCGGTCGGGTTGGATGTGGGCCAGCCGGGCGCCGAGGGCTATGGAGATGGCGACCGGTCCGGTGAGGAAGGCGCCGTGTCGTCCGGTGCGGGCAGTTTCCGGCAGGGGAGTCTCACGCCATGCGCGGCAGACTTGCTCCACGATCGCGGTGTAGGTTTCCGCGTTCTCATCCAGGAGCCCGGCGGTCTTCCGGCCGAAGATCAGGAGATTGCCGATTCCGTGGGCGCGGCAGGCAGCGCGGACGGGTTGGACGAAGTCGGCGCGGAGATTCTGCAAGTCGATGGCGAGCGCCGCGCGCGTCGGGTCTCCGCCTTCAATCGCCTCGACGTCCATGGTGAGGAGCTCGGCGGTGAGTGGGCTTTCCCGGAGGCTGGTGGCCGGGAAGTGGGACGGGCTGCCGTCGCGCTGGCGGACTGCGTGGACGGTGATCTCGCGGGGGTGGGTGTGCCCGATTCTGGCGCCGAACCGAAAGCCTGCCGGCAGCGGCATGGTCGGGATCACGTTGATGCGGGCGGCGCCGCTGACCAGCCGTTCCGCGATCCCAGCCGCCGCAATGGTCTCGTCTGCGAGGGCCTCGACGCCCTCCTTCGGCCACGGATGGGTCTCAGGGAGCGTCAGGTGGGTCTGCACCGTGACTGCGCAAGTCTGCTGGCTGTACTCGACGGCCCTCGACTCCAGCAACTCGGCTCGTGGTGTGCCACGTCCGGTGTCGGACGCGGTGACGACGAGCCCGATCTGGGTCTCGGCCGATGCGCGGACGCGCAGCCGCGCGCCGACCACCATGGACGTGAGTCCGGCGAGGCAGCCGAGGACGAACCACCAGCGTCCGGTCGAAGAGTGCGTCATCACCGACTTCACTGCTTCGATGCCGAATCCGCCCGCGACGACCCCGCCGAGTCCGCTCCAGGTCGCGCCGTCCGTGATCACGCGCCGGGCCTTCGACGGGGTCGCGGACGGGCCGCCGATGACCGTCATCGTTGGCGCGTTCGGGTTCTCGGTCAATTGCGGCCTCGCTTCGTCGTCGTGGGCAGAACGTACTGATGGACGCTGCCTGCCGTCAGGCGTTTTGTGGTCGGGTGTCGCCTGTACGCGACGGGGCTGATCGGCTCGCATGAGTCCATCAGGATTCCCGCCGGTCAACGAAGGCGGAATCAACGCCTCGATAGGCGCGTGGCCGGTGGCGTTGAGCGCGGGGTGGTGGGGCCGGAGTCGGTCACTGGGTTATGCGGCATTTGGCCGAGGTGCGGCCGGTCCACGCCCCTAACATGCCGCTCTGGACGGCCGCAGGGTTCGTCCATCTGTATCTCGCGGTGGTGCTGTAGCGAGAAGGGGGCCGGGGTGGACGTGCATGCGGTCGTGCTAAGCACGGCAGGCAACCAGAACTACATCTTCGGGTCGAACAAACGGCGGGAGAACGTCGGCGCATCGCATCTGATCACCCGTATCGAGGGCGAATGGCTCGACAAAGCGTTGGCGGACGTTGGGGTGCCCGGCATGGACGGCCGCCGACAGCGCGTCGAAAAGCACGGCATCGAGGTGGTGACCGCGAACGCGGGCGGCGTGACGATGCTCGTCAGAGATCCCGAGGTGGGCAGGCAGGTCGTCGGGGAGATCACCGAGGCGGCCTTGCGTGAGGCGCCCGGGCTGGACGTGTGCGGCGCGGTCGGTGAGGCCATCGAGTGGGGGAACGCGCAGAAGGTCGCCGATGGCATCGCGGACGCCCGGGAACTGCTCGCGGTCGCGCGGGCCAGGAGGCGTGGGCCGAGGCTGCGGTTCCCCGGGGTGCCGATCGCGGCGCGCTGCGGGTCCAGTGGCCTCCCCGCCCATCGTGTCGTTGTGCCTCAAGAGGGGCGGTCGCCTGAAGCCCGTTCGGCACCGAGTCTGGCGAAGCTGAACGCCTTTGATGCGGCGTTGCTGCGGCTGGCCGTCCAAATGGGGCTCTGCGCCGAGGGCGACGAGAAGCAGAAGGCCCGCAGCACCCTCTCCCAGGTCGTCGACTACCTGAACCATAAGGCGGAATGGGTCGCGGTCGTCCACGTTGACGGCAACGGCTTGGGGAAGGTGTTTCAGCGTTTCGCGTCCATCATGGGCGGCCCGGGAGACAAGCCCGCAGACGAATACACGGAGGGATTGCGCGGACTGTCAGAAGGTGTGGACGAGTGCGCCCGCGGGGCTTTCCGGTCGGTGTTCGCAAAGTTGCGTGGCAGCAGGTGGACGGCAAGTACGGCCGAGCCGCCGGTTCTCCCGCTCATCCTTGGGGGCGATGACCTCACCGTGGTCTGTGACGGTGAGCTGGCTCTGCCTTTCGCTCGCAATTATTTGGAAGAGTTCACCCGGCTGGCCAATGAGCATGTCGCGGTCGGTGCCGTGCTCGAGCAAGTGGAAGACCTCCGGGGGTTGGGGGCTTGTGCGGGTGTTGCCATCGTCAAGCGTCAATATCCGTTCCACAGTGCCGTCCACCTGGCCGAGGAGTTGACCGGCGAGGCGAAGGTGGTGAAGAGGGAACTGGGGCAGGACAAGAGCGCTCTGTCGTTCCACGTCCTCTACGAGAGCGCGTTCGCCGATCTGCAACGTCTGCGTGACCAGCAGACGCTCGCCGAAGAGGACACGTGCTTGACCGGGCAGCCCTACGTCGTCGGCGACGCGGGAGACGCGGAGTGGGTGCGACACCGGCACTGGACCGACCTGGAACAGCGAGTCGCCGCCCTAACCGACAAGGACGACGAAACTCTCGTCATCTCGAGTGGACAGGCGCATGAACTGCGGTCCGCCCTGTTCCGCGGGCGCGAGGCTGCGGAATCTCGGTTCAAGATGGTCTCCACCTGGCTGGGTAAGGACGCCGTTCAAGGGCTCGCCTGCGACGGTTCGCTGTTCTGGCGGGACGGGCCCGTCCACCGCACCGGCCTTCTGGACGCGCTGAACGCCGCCCCCTTCCTTTCCTCGAAAGGCGGCGAGTCATGAGCCACACCATTTCGCTGGGCTTGCGCATGCTGAGTGATTGGCACATCGGCTCCGGCACCGGACAGCACGGCCGGATCAGCCGAAAGGTGCTGCGTGATGAGGAACACCAGCTTCCGTTCGTGCCGGCGAAGTCCCTCAACGGCGTTTGGCGGGACGGCTGCGAGATCGCCGCACGCGCCCTCGACGCCGACGCGGACCCTGACGGCCCCCGGCTCTGGCATTCCTGGGTGGAATACCTCTTTGGCTATCAGCCGGCTTTCCCGGGCGCTTTCCCGGGCGCCGAGGCGGGCGATACACCGGCGGCGCCGGCGCGGCATCCGCGGCCGGCCGCCCTGTCCTACCTCGGCCCGATTCGCTTCCCCGGTGGTCTCGGCCAGGCCATCGCGGAGAACCGGCGGCTCCGCGACGCGGTGACGTTCGTGAAGCCGGGTGTCGCGCACGACCCGGTGACCGGCGCGGCCCGGGAGGACATGCTGCGCTTCGACGAGATGGCGCGCGGTGGCATGACGTTGGAAGGCACGGCGGAACTGCCCGACGGTTTGTCGGAGGAGCAACTCGGTTGTGCCCGTGCCCTGCTGTGGGCGGGCGCGCGGCTGGTGGAGGGCATCGGCGCGAAGCGCCGCCGGGGATCGGGGCGGTGCCGGCTCGATCTCGGCGGCGCGGGTCTGCCTCCGAGCACTGACGACTTGGCGCGCTGGACCGCCAACCCGGTATCACCGCCAGTCCCCGAGCGGCCGCCGGCGCCCGATTCCGCCGAACGGCGAGCGGTGGACGACGGCTGGGAAAGTGCCGTTCTGCGCATGACGCTCGAAACGCCGCTGCTCGCCTATGACCGCACCGTCGGAAATCTGGTCCAGGGCCGTGACCACGCGCCGGGCTGGATGCTGCTGGGGCCGGTGCTGCGGCGCCTGGACTCCTCGGCCGCCGCCGCGGCGGCACGCTGCGGGGACCTGGTGGTGACGCCCGCGACCCCGCAGGTGGACGGGGTCCAAGGGCGTCCGGTCCCCCGCGTGTTCGAACGGGACAAGGACGAAAGGAACGTCTACCTCAACCGGATGGCGGAGGGGACTCCGAACGGCAAGGCGTTCAAGCGTGTGCGGAAGGGATATGTCTCCGGTTCGGCGCAGGTGGCGGTCGAGACGCCCGGCTTCGTGCTGAGAATGCACAACACCATCGAGGACGAGTCCCAGCGCCCGACCGAGGCGCTCGGCGGCGTCTACGTGTACCAGGCGCTCGCACCCGGAACCGTGCTCGTCGCCGAGGTCAGGGTCCGGCGCGGCGTCCTCGATACCGGCTGGTGGAAAAGCCTGAACGGCCGATGGCGGCTGGGACGATCCCGCAAGGACGACTACGGCCTGGTGTCCGTCGCCGCCAAGCCCATGGCCCCTGAGTCCACCCACCCCGAGCCCATCGACACCGCGTCCGAGTCGGCACCGATCATGAGCGGTGACCGCATACGTGTCTGGCTGCTGTCGGACGTCCTGGTCCGCGATGACCGGCTCGCCCCGAGTGACGACCCCGCCGACTTCGCCCGTCTCCTGCAAAGGGAATTCGCCACCGCCGGAGCAGACGGTGTGGAGCTCGGTCCAATCCTGCAGGAGCGCGACCGGAGGCCGACCAGCTACGAGACCGCTCGAACCGACTCCTGGCACCGCGGATGGCGGCTGCCGCGACCCGTCCTTCTCGGGTTCGCGGCCGGTGGCTGCCTGACCTTCAAGGTGAAAGCGGGCCAAATCAGCGCGGAGGTGTTGGCGGAGGTCGAGCGATCGGGCATCGGTGAACGGCGCGGCGAGGGCTTCGGCCAGATCCGCATCAACGACCCGGTCCTTATGAACAAGGTGCCCCGGGACATCAGCGAGCGAGAGAACGAGCAGATGGGCACGCCGCCACGCCCGATCGTGCGCCGGCTGTCCACGGTCGACCCCGGCCATGCCGGGGCGCGCCTGATCGAGGCGGCCGCGTGGCGTGCGGAGATCTGGCGGCTCGCCGAGGAGCGGGCGGCCCAGCCGGACGAGGTACTCGGCTCGCTCATCGAGCTCTCGGCCACCCGGCTGAACGCGCTACGCCGCTTGTTCGTCCACCTCGACGAGGAAGGGGAGCAGCTCAAGGCCCGCATCACCGGCCTCACGAAGCGCTGGAAGGCACCGAAGGCCACGGCCGCGATCTGCGCCCTGCTGGCAGACGACGACGTCTGGGAAACGCTCAAGTTCAACGACCAGGACCGGCTGTGCCTGACCGACGCCGGACGAGACGTCCTCCGCCGTGAACTGCGGGCAGAGGCGCTGCGGTCGCTGCTCACCGCCTGCCTGGCCGCCCACACCCGCAGGGAAGCCCACTCCGAGGAGACGCGCGCATGACTCGGAGAGGAGGGGGACGTCCGATGGACCGGCGGCTTCGAGTGCGCGGTTGGCTGCGTACCCAGACACCGTTGCACGTGGGTGGTGTCGCGCTCGATCCGGCCGAGGCGCTGCCGGTCGCGGTGGACGGGCAAGACCGCGTCTACGTGCCGGGCACGAGCCTCGCCGGAGTGCTGCGCGCCTGGATGCGCGGCGCCGCCGGCGCCGACCCCGGAACAGACAGCCTGAATGACCACCCCGGAACCGGTGGCCTGAATGACAAGCCCGGAACCGGCGGTCTGAACAACGATCCCGGAACCGGTGGCCTGAACGATATGTGGGGCTTCGAGGACGGGAAATCGGATTCCGGCCAGGCCAGCCGGATCGTGGTCCGGGACGCGGTCGTCACCACCACGACCGGAACCGACAGCGACGGAATCCCGAACGAGCCCCTCAGATCGCGGGCGCTGCCGGTCCTTCACGGCGTCGGCATCGACCGTGTCACCGGTGCCGCCGCATCGGCCTTCCTGTACGCACGCACCATCGTCCCGCCCGGTCACTACCTGTCGTTCGAGGTCGACGTCGAGACGACCAACCCCCGCCTCGATCGTGACCGCGCCCGCCTGCACGCGCTGCTGACGGCCTTGAAGTCCGAAGAGATCGCGGTCGGCGCCGCCAACGGCAAGGGCCTCGGTGTCGTGACGCTGATGTCGTCGCCGCTCGACGTTCACGAACACGACTTCACCAGTCGCGAAGGGTTGCTCGCCTTCCTCGGCGGCGAGCCGGAGCAATTCGACGAGGCAGGGGTGGACGCGGGCGCCGCCGACCTTCCCGCCCGCCGTGAAACGCTGACCGTCCATCTGCGGTGGAGGCCCGACTCGCCCGTCATGGTCCGCGCCGCCGGCGAGGGCGCCGCGATCAAGACCCTGCCGCTGACCAGCGAGATCGGGCCCGTGACCAGCGAGATCGGGCCCGACACGGTGAAACTCACGTTGAGCGGCAGCTCTCTTAAGGGAGCCCTCCGCAGCCATGCCGAATTCATCGAACGCACCGCCCGCGGCCTGGATGCCCCACCGCCCCAGATCCAGGACACGGCGGACGGCACCGAAGACCCCGCGGCCGCACGCCGGCATGCCGAAGCCTTCCTCCAGCAACTCGATGGGCTGGAGGCCGTGCGCATGCTCTTCGGCGCGGCCCGTCGCCAACCCGACGACGCCCCGTCCGCCTTCCGGTGGGGCGCGGGCGCGCTGACCGTCCACGAATGCGTGAGCGAGACGGCCATCCCTACAGACGTGTGGGACATCGTGGTGAACGGCGCGCCCGACAACGGCAACCACACGGAACGTTCGGCGCAGCCCGAGGGCCTGCCGCGCGAGCCGATCCTCCCGTCCTCAGCCCGCGACGCGCTACCGCCCTCAGCCCGCGACGCGCTACCGCCCTCGGAACGTTCGGCGCTGCCGCCGTCGGTACGCGACGCGCTGGCGGCCCGCGGACTTGACCAGGCCGACCACGTCGCGATCGACCGCTGGACCGGAGGCGCCGCCGACCAACTGCTGTTCAGCGTGCTCGAACCGCACGGCGTCGACTGGGAGCCGATCCGGCTGACCGTCGACCTCACCCGGCTCGGCGACCACCGGGACGTGGCGCTCGCGCTGCTCCTGCTCGTCCTGCGCGATCTGGAGCAGCGCCGACTCCCGCTCGGCGGCATGGTGAACCGGGGATTCGGCGACGTCACGATCGAGTCCATCGAGTTCTCCGGCAATGGCTGGACGGCGGAGACGACGCTCGCGGACGCCCTCCGGCACCGGAATCTCGCGAACGCGTGGCGCGAATACGCAGGGGGAACGCGATGACCGGCACGACCTTGCACGTCGCCACCCGCGACGGCCTCACCTTCACCGAAGCCATGGAGCGCGCGCCGGACGGCTTCGCGCTGCTCACCACGCCATGGCGCTACGAGATCGTCACCACCGCCGACGCGCGCCGCTCCACGCCCGAAGGAGTCTTCGAGGCCCGCGTGTTCAACGAGCACACCGAACTGCGCTGGCTCAACGACGCCGACAGCGGACGCACCGTCCTGCTCACTGAGGATCCGACCGTTCTGCCGGCGGCCTTCGCGAAGCCCGACCCGTTGGAGGCCACCGGCACGATAAAGGGCGGCTACCTGTTGTGGGGAAAGGCCGTTCAGGCATCGGACGGTTGGACGACGCTCACCACGGAGCGCATCGGCAGCCTGCGTGTCCCGGGTGAATTCGGCGGAGGCTGCCATGTGGCCTTGGCGACCTGTGAGTACATCGCACGCGACCCGGCTCACGGCAACGCCTACATCGCGGAAGAACGCCTGCTGTCCTTCGAACTCTCCGAACCGCTGCGCAGGGAGAAGGCATGACCGAGAACAAGCCGCCGAATCCTGGCACGATCAGAGTGCAGAACAAGTTCAAGCCCGTCAAGCCGCAGCAGGAGGCGAAGACGCCCACCGCCCCGGCCCGAAAGTCTGCCAAGCGGAAAGAGCCGCGTGCAGGGAACGGCAAGAACGCCCGGAATGGCCCCAGGGAGCCATTCCTCAACCCGTACACCTTCGTTCCCGCCTTCTCGCGCGAGGCGATGACCGGTGCGTTCGCCGACGCCGTGCCTCAGGGCGCCGACCGGCTACATGAAGAGAACTGGACAGGCACGATCGCAGTCCGGCTCACCGTCCGGACGCCTCTGCTGCTGCTCGACACCGCCCGCGCCTACACCGCGCCGGACGCCGAAGAAGGACACCTCACCTACCCGGTGCTGCTGCGCGACGGCCGCCCCCATCTGCCGGCCACCGCGCTCAAGGGAATGCTGCGCGCCTCCTATGAGGCGATCACGAACAGCAGGTTCGGGGTGTTCATCGGCCATGACGAGCTACTCGGCTGGCGACGCGTCGCCGATGACGCCCGAGACATGGAGCCCGTCCGCGTCGGGAAGGACGGCAAGACGCTGGAGTTCTGGGACGCTGTCAGGCTGTCCTTCCACGGGGACAAGACCGGCCCCCGCTATTCGCGAAACCGGCCCCCGCAGCATGGCGACCGCGTCTGGGTCAAAACCAGGCGCGGCAAGAACGCTGAGGAGGTCACCGGCATCAAGCTGTTCTCCGAAGGCAGCCCCTCATCCGGCTGGAAAGAAGGGTACGTCTTCATTACCGGCCGGAACGTGGAGAAGAAGCGCGACGAACGGGTCTTCGTCCGTCCACGCCGCTCCATTACGGCAAAGCTGACCGACGAGCTCCGCGAACGCTGGGACGCTCTCATGGAGCACCACCGCAAATGCCAGCAGGACATTGAGACCGACGCAGAATTCGACATCAGCCCCCACCGGAACAACGAAGACCGGCGCAAACTCACACCGGGGACGTTCTGCTGGGCGTACAAGAAGGACGGACGCATCGAGGCGCTGTATCCGGTCATGATCCCGCGCGATCTCGCCATCGCGAGCCCGGCCTGGATGGTGCCGCCGAAGGTCGAACCCGCCTCCCACTTCCGCGAACTCTCCCCGGCCGACCGGGTGTTTGGCTGGGTCGCCCAAGACGGGTCCGGCACCCGCCCGGCCGCGTACCGGGGCCGGCTGCGCATCAGCGACGTCACCTGCGTCACTGCCACGGACGAGGCCGTCAAGGAATTCCGTGACGGGCTGCCGCTGTCGATCCTCGCCCAGCCGAAACCGACCCAGGGCCGGTTCTACCTGTCTGAAAGCGCCGCCGAACCGCACCGTCCGATCGAAAACGGCACACCCAAGAACGACGTGCACCGTGACCCTGACAGGGCGCTGCGGGGCCGCAAGGTCTACTGGCATCACAAACGAGCAGCCGCCGACGACTTCTACTGGAAGCTACCGCCGCCGTCCATGGGCGATCCCACGCAGCAGCTCGTCGACGGAATGCTGTACCGGGAGTACCGGCGACCGAACACGCCCAACGAAAGCAACGCCCTTACCCGCGACCAAACGTCGTTCGCGACGACCGGCGACCCAAAGCGCGACAAACAAAACCGCTCCGTCCTCGGCTGGATCACCAAAGGCACCGAGTTCACCTTCACCATCGGTGTCCGCGACGTTCCGGAGGTCGAACTCGGAGCCCTGCTCTGGCTGCTGACACTCGACGGCGATCACCACCACCGCCTCGGCCTCGGCAAGCCGCTCGGCTTCGGCAGCGTCCACATTTCCCTGGACGCGGAACGCACGCGGCTCCACACCGGTGGGCAGTGGTCGGAGTACTACCGCGACCTCACCGGA
Source organism: Actinomadura soli (assembly GCF_005889715.1). Lineage (GTDB taxonomy): Bacteria > Actinomycetota > Actinomycetes > Streptosporangiales > Streptosporangiaceae > Spirillospora > Spirillospora soli. Next base: position 13,608 of record NZ_VCKW01000081.1, on the reverse strand, counting down.
GAGCTCCCCGAATCGCCCGCCGAAACCGTAGTGCGCAACTGCATCCGGGCCTTCACCGGGACAGCGCGGCAGCAGCCCGGATTCGCAGAGATCGAGCGCGCGTTCCTCGCGGCGGCTCACGGTAGCGACGACCTTCCCGTCCATTACCCTCGCGCTCGGCCCAAGCAGATGCAGGCAGGGCGTACACCTCCCAATCCCGCCGGGGAGTCCTACGCCTGGTTCACCGCCAACGAGAAGATCGTCAACAGGACGGTCGCGCCGGGCCGGGGTCGCTCCCTCCCGTCCGCCGGCGCCCCCCGAGAACATGACCTTGACGTCTACGACGAAGAGAACTGAAAGGGCCGACGCGGCGCCGCTGCTGATCCACCCGATCGGTGGCGGCGACCTCGGCTGGCCGCCGTTGGCGACCTCTCCGGCGCCGATCGACTTCCACGGCGGCCCCGGCGACCGCAGGCCCCTGCGCAAGGTCTTCGACGGCCTCGCCGAGACCGGCACCGATATCAGCGGCCTGCTCATCGTCGCGACGACGAACGTCCACCTGCCCTCCCAACAGCCTTTCGTCCAGCACGCGCAGCGGATGAAGGAACTGCTGTGCTCAGCGGAGGGCCTCTGCGGCCGGACGTTCCCGAAGGACGGGCTCCACATCGTCCAGGTCGCCGAACCGACGGTCCGCCACAGCGTCAAAGCCGTGAAGCCCGTGCTCACCGCACTCCTGCCCGGCGAATGCCTGCTGACCTCCGGGGCCGGCTCCTACGCCCTCGGCGCCGGCGTCCTCCTCGCCGGTATCGAGACCGGTGTGCCGATCACCCTGCTGCCGGTCGACGAACCGTCCGCCGCCTACCGCCTGCGCGACCTGATCGACGCGCACGACACGCTCCGCAACTGGCTGCTGCGGCACCGCTTCTGGGACGAACTCGCCGCCGTCGACCCGTCGAACGCCGGCCTGTGGCGGCTGCTCGCCGCCCGCCAGCGCGCCGACATCAGCCTCGCCGAGGCCACCACGCCCTTTCCCGGGCTCAACCAGGGGAGACTCACGAAGCTCGCCGAGCTCTGGCCGACCGTCCAGGCCGCCTTCTACGAGCGCCTCGCGCGGGGCGAGGCCATCGACAACTCGCTGCTGCGCGCCTGGTTCACCCAACGGATCAGCAAGCCGTCCAGGAAGGAGGCCGCGACGGTCTCCGCGTCGGCGCAACGAGTGCTGGAAGACCTCGCGAGGCAGCTCAGCGACCCCGACAAGCGCGGCGGGGCCGCGCTGATCAAGGACGCTCGCCGACGGCTCACGCCCGGCCCGCGGGCCCGCCATGCGGCGCTGGTGGGCGACGCCGAGTTCATCGACTTCTTCGAGAGGAGCGCCTCGCACGAGGCGCACCTCGTCCCGCCCGGGGCCCACCGCCTGCCCGGCTCGCTGCTCGCGAACGCCGACCAGTGGGAGAAGGGCGACCTGGTGCCCGGCCTGGTGGACCAGTGCGGCATGACGGCGTGGCCCGTCCTGGGCACCGGTGACGTCCTTGTCCTGATGTGCGTTGGAATGGTCACCAGGGACGACCCGAACGACAAAGAGGGGCACGCGGCCGTTCGGCAGGTGATCGACTGGGCGTCCCGGCGCCGCGGTGCCCTCGCCCGCCCCGGCAGGATCAGACTGCGCCTCCTCGCCAGCGACGAGACGATGGAGCGGGCCCGGTCCTGGGTCACCCTGGCCCGGTCGACCGCGCCGGCCGGCAGCCTCGACGCCGCCGTCCTCGGCCCCTTCTCCACCGAACCGGGCGATGCCGCGGCCATCAACGCCGCGCTTCTGGCCGAACTCGCCAAAGCCGAGCCGACCGGCCTGTACGGCTCGACCAGTCTCCGCGACGTGGACGAAGTCCTCCTTGTCATCAACTCTGGGAAGCCCGTCACCGTGAACGGCATGGTCGCCGCAGGCGTCCAATGGTCGTTGAACGCCGCATGCCCGCTGCGCGTCGCCGAACTCGGCCGCGACCGGGCGCTGCGGACCGTGATCAACGAAGCCGGGCTGACGCTGTGCCGCCTCGGCATGGACGCCCGCCTCGCCCGGCTCGCATCATCGGCCGTCCGGCGCCTCGACACCCGCACCGCCTGGCAACTGCTCGCCAACGGCTCCCCGGCCCTCACCGGCGCCCGCGACGCCGCCGCCCGCCTCCACCACGACCTGTACAGCCCCGCGAAGCCGATCACGAGCATGGACGCCCGCTGCCAGGCGGCCTGCCGGCGTCTCGAACTGATCGCGCACGTCTTGGCGGACGAACCGTGGCCGGCCTGCTATACGGCCATTGAAGTCCTCCGTCCCGGCCTCTTCGAGTGGGGCGAATGGAAAGCCCTCAGGGAACGTTTCGCGCCGCTCCGGAGACTGAACGTCCACCGCAACGAGACCCCTTACGCTCACCTGCTCGACAGGCTCCGCGAGGAGCGAGCCGGGCGGGCCCCGGAGCGAATACCGTCGAAGAAGCCGCCTGCCCGGCACGTGGTCCTCGAAGAACTGCGCGGCTGTATCGATGCCCTCCAACAACTCCGTTATCCACGTAACCGCCAGAGTGAGCCGGACCTAGAACTCGTCACCCGCTATACGCACCTCTGTGAACAACTCGAAGAGTTGGGAGAGGACGCCCGATGAAAAGGCGTTCCACACCGACGGCCACCAGACCGTAAGCGGGCAAGCACTTGACGTGAGTTGAGGGGCTCCCGATACTGGTGAGCGTTCGACGGCTGCGGCCGAAGAGCATTCCGAGGCTTGCGCCTCCTGAGGAAGACCGGGTCTCCGGGTTTCACACCCGCGGGATTGACGGTCTGTTCGAACTGCCTCAGGAGGTTTCGTGCGGCCCATCTCCCATCTGGCCGACCGTGACGACGCGATCGCATTCGCGGCGTTCCACACCTTCGTCTCTCCGGCATTGCGCGTCGCCGCGCGCGGGCCACTGCATCGGGCCAGGCACGCAGGCCGTTCCTGCGGTGCGCCGACCGGTCACGGGTGGTGCGCCGAGTGCGAGGAGACGGTCGACGATCTCCTCCTGGAGAGCTTCGCCAGGCTGCGATCCGCGCTGGATGGGGCGACGCCGGAGACCCGTTCGGGGCAGCCCGTCCGCGAGATGGTCCTGGTGTGCGAGCACCTGGCGTCGGCGGACGCACGGAACGAGGACGCCGCCACCTGGGCGGTGAAACTGCGCCGTACGGCAGGCGGCGATGAGCCGTGGTTGCGGGCCGCCCGGGCCCAGCTCGTCCATTACCCGTTGCTGCACCTCGAAGAGCGGACAAGGCGCGCGGACGCTGTTCGCCGGGGGGCGTCGGCGCGCCCGGACCGAGACCTGCGCCAGGCGGCTTGGGCGGCTCCGCTGCGGAACGACCCCGCGGGATTGGAAATGCTCATTCTGCTGGTGTTCCGGATGCGACGCAGAGTTCCCGACCCATTCCAGGTGCCGGACGACCTGCGAGACCGTCACGGTTTGACACGGACGGAGGCGTCCCGGCGAATGGGAACGGCGCTGGCCTCGCTGCGTGCGGCCAACCCCGGATTCTTCGCCGCCAACATCGGTGAGCCGGTCACCGGCCACGGCGTCGAGGCGCCGGTGGATCCGCAGGAAAGCATCACAAAGGACGCCGACCGGGACCAGGCTCGTGCGATATTGGCTCGCCTGCTCACGGCCCGCGCGGGTGAACCCATGGCGTGTGCGGCGCGCCGAAGGTCGTACCGGGCTGTCATCGCCGCTGTTTGCGCGCTCGGTGCCGGACGGCGCGCAGACCCGATCGCCGTGGCCGTCCGGGAACTCGGCCTCATCCCGGAGCATGCCGCCCGTAGGGTTCGCCGTCTCGCATTCCTGGTGGCCGCCGCCGGCGTGGAGTGGGCGGATCAGATGGCGGAGGTTACGCCTGCCGGTGTGGGCGCTTGATGAGCTGCTCCGCGCTCGTCCACCGGCGAACTTCTGCGGCAAACCGTCCAGCGGCACGCGTGCTGAGCGTCACGCTCACCACCAGATCGGCCGTGCCCAGAGTGAGTGACGCACCCTGTTTCACTGGCCGTACCGCGAACCAACGAACAACGACGGGAATGTCATCGCCGCTCACCTGTTCCCCGACCAGCCGTTCAGGCCGTGGGAGGTAAGCGACCTCCGCGTTCTCCGCCGCGGTGAACAGCTGAAGCAGATCGGTGCCGAGCGAGGGGACGTCGAGATCAGCGCGGACGGTCAGGGCCGTCTCGCCATGGGTCAACGTCAGTACAGCGAACGGCCCGTGGAACCAGGCGGCGACACCGTCCGATGCCAACTCGCGTGGGCCGTACGGACGTGCGCGGACGCGCTGCGCATATGACTCGGGCCGGGTCATCGAGCTGATGGGAGAACGTCCCCCATGTCGATGCCGGTGTGATCTCCGAAGCCGCCGTAGCGGACGAGGACGTCCAGACCCATCGGTGCTCCCGTAGGGGATCGCCGGGCGCCGGCGACGCAGTAGATGATCTCGCCGATACTGCCCCGTGCGAATGGAACGTTGCCTTTGAGCAGGTGCCCGGCCATCGTAAGGCGCTAGTCGGCGCCTCCGCGGCGCCGCATGATCGCTCGACGGCACGATCAGCAGCGAGCAGCTCCACGTAGGGCTCGACGCACGCACCTCGTACAGACAACGCGCCACGATGGCCGCCTGCAAGCGGTGAGCAGATCGACCAGGCCCCCGATCTCGACACGGCAGCCGGACCCTTCAGTGCGCCGGTTCCCCTTCTCCCAGCAGCAACATGAGCGCCTACGGTGTAGGCGGTTTCGTATGTCTCGCCCTCCCCGCCCCGGGAGCACCGCCAGGAACGCGGCATGGACGGCCGGACCAGCCGCGCGACGGAGGAGCCGACGGCCAAGCAGCGGTGCGCTTGAGGTGGCGACCGTCCGCGCAAAACGCCGCCAGCACCGTCAGCCCTGGCCCGACCTCGCGGCCGAGCGCCGAGGCGATGGCCCCCGCTTGCGTCGGCCATACTGCCACTGGCCACCCGCGCCCACGCGGCTCCACATCGCTCGCTCGACGGCCATCCGTTCAACCAGCCAGGGCGTTCGCCTTCGTCATGTGTTCCCATGCCCCCGACCGATGGACGAACGTCCGCCACGGCACCATTCGAACCGAGGCAAAGCTGATCAAGCAGTTTCAGCGACACCCCGGGGTCAACAGCACCACCGACGAATCGCTGCACAATGGGCCTTCAGAGAACTAATCTTCCCTTAGCGCACCTGCAGCTTTCCGTGGTGTCCTCATCGCCCCCACGAGGGTTCGCAACTAGGCGGACGGGTCGAGGCGTACCCGAGGGTGCCACGGTCCTCATCGCCCCTACGAGGGTTCGCAACCTCACCTTCGCTGCGCGCTGCGCCTCCGCGTACGGTCCTCATCGCCTCTGCGGAGGGTTTGCAACATGGGAGGCAGGCGAGGGCCGTGATGATGTGCCGAACTTGCATCTGGGTTCGGTTCGTGTCGGGATAGCTGCCGTTGGGCACTGAGTGGGATGTCTCGTGATGTGCCTGCCGAAGTTTGGCGTTCTCGGGCCGCCCGCCCGGCGTCGGCTCAGTGGTCTGGCTCAACAGATGAGTGGTGAAGTCCGGTCTGCCTGGCGCCGGTTGGCGTTGGTGTGTTGATCGAACGGTGGGTCTCGAACCCGGCAGGTGGCGCATCGGCGAGGGCCGAGTGTAGACGCCGGTGGGTGACCAGCCGATCCACATTCGTCAGTCGGCTGTGGCGAGGTATCCGGGTTCTGTGGGGAGTCCTTCGCATCGCTGTGCCCAGCCGCGGAGGTCGTCGGCGAACTTGGTCGACAAGCGGTCGAGGTAGCCGTCCGGGTTGTCGCTCCTGCTCCGGGCGGCCTGCTGCAACTCGCTGAGCATGACCTGTTGGGTGCCCTGCATGAAGTCCTTGTAGCCGAGGTCGTTGAGCCTGCCGATCAGTGACTCGACGAGCTTGCCGATGCAGCCCCGCACACGGTCGTCGGGATCGTCACGCCAGATCCCGTAGAGTCGCACGGCGACGGCGCGCAGGGCGCTCTCGTGGGTCGGTCCGGCCAGCGTCATGTTCACCAGCGCCTCGACCAGGAGCAGCTTGGCTCGTGGGCTGAGATCGGGCACCCAGCAGCCCTCCACCGCACTCGGCCAGTGGAGGGACTGGCAGGGGTTGAGGCGGGTCGAGTGGCGGCACAGCAGTTCGGCGGCGATGAGCTGCGCGTTGGACGATGGCGAGCGTAGTGCCGCGTCGATCACAAGCACGGCGGTCTCATGGGAGACACGGGGATTCTCTGGGCACCACAGGTCGACCAGGAGGGGCACGGCGAGATCGGCGTTGTCGAGCTTGGTGAGCGCGAGGAGTCCGGAGGCCAGCGCGGCCGGATCGGATGAGCCTCCGTCGGTGGGCGCGATCAACTGCCCCGCGCGCATCGCCGAGTCCAGCCTGAGCTGGCGGCCCTGTTCGGCTTGCTCTGTTTGCAGCCGATGTTCGGTTTGGCGGTTCATCACGAATCCGATTAGCGCCACGGACGCGGTCACGAGAATGCCTATGAGCGTGAGCACGGCCGTAAGTCGTGTAGCCTCCCCGTCTCCCATATGGAGCGGACCCAGCAGGAGGATCGCAGGCAGGGCGGCCATCACCAATAGGATGCCGACCGCGAAGAAGACGATTTTCCAGTCGTCCTTGCCCATGCTGACTCTCCTCGCGCTGCAGAGGACCATCGTTGCGCGCGGCTTATGGAGGCGGCCACGTTCAGACCTCAACCGGACACGTTGCCGATACGAGGGTGACGTTGCGCATCGGGTGGAGCGCCTTGCTGTGCTGTGCGCATGTGGATATGTACGTCCGGTGCCTGAGGGGGATCCGGCGGTCCGGCACTCAACAGCGTCTCGATCGCTACTCTCGGTGATTGTGCACGGTGTGAGCGACGATTCCATGGCTCCCGACGGCCATCCACGGCTACTGGAAAGGGTTTGGCTGCGTATGCGGCGAGCCTGCGCACGTTTCTGGGCCTCTGCGTTTAATGGGACGCCGGATCTGAGGAATCCTCGCTAGTGTGTGCCGGTGATCTTGAGGTGGTTTGCGGGTTTGGTCGCGGTGGTGGCGTTGATCAGTGGCTGCGGATCGGATAACGCCGGTCCCTCGCCCGGCGACTCAAACGGACGCCTCAGCAAGGCGCGGCAAGAGAAGCTGGCCACGGAGAAGAAGCAGATGGACCAGGCTCTTCCCGGCGAGATCCAGACCCAATGGTGGAAATGGGCCGCCAGTACGCCACGGGGACGCAACCCCGTTGAGGACGAGACCGGGACGCATTGCGCGGCGGGCCAGGGCGAGTTCATCTGGAATCTTGCGGGAACCTTTGGTGGTTCGGTGAAGCGCCGCTGCACCATGCCCTCACAGACATTGGTCGTGCCAGTGGTGAACCTGCTGGGCTCGCAGAGCGATTGTGCGGCGTTCATGGCGGCCGCGAGGGGCAGGTGGACGGTCGACGGGGTCGCTCAGCCCGTCCAGCGTTGGGAGGGTTCGCCGATCACCGTGGACAGTGTGGCGGGCAACCCGGTCACCGGCACCGCTGGACAGACCAAGGGGTATGCCTGCGGGTTTTGGGGATTCATCGCCCAAGGCGGCCTGGCCCCCGGCAAGCACAAGATCAGCATCCGTGGCAGCAGCGGCGACTTCCACACCTCGGTCGACTATGACCTGACCGTCGCCGCAGCCAAGGAACCGAACTCTCCATAGGTCACCGGGTGGCGCCCGCCCGCATCTCCAGACCTTCCTCTGCGCGGCGCGCCAAACCCCCGCCTTGGGGCTGGATCTTCGCTGGTAAGCAGGCGAGAACCGCGGAATCCGTTCTCAGATGACCCTTCAGCAGCGTACACGCCCGACACCTTCACCGACCCGAAGAGCCAACTCGACGAGTTCGCCGCGATCCGCGACGCCGGCTGCGCCGTCAACGAGGGCCAGATGAACGTCGGGGTGCGGGCGGTGGCCATGCCCGTCAAGGGGCCCGGGCAGGGAGACGGTGGCGGGGCTGTGCGTTGAGGCCCAGCGGTCCGGCTCGGCGACGACCGGATCGACGACCTGATCACACGAGTGCACCTCGCCGCCGAGCGCATCGCCAAGGTAGGGACGTTCGACGGCCCCGCCTGACACGCCCCGCGACGGGTGCACGACCCGTCCCGGGAACTCCGCTCGATGCCGAGCGCTGCGATCACGTCCGCCTCGAATCCCAGACGCCTGAAGGCGCCAACTCGGTCGCAGAAGGCAGAAGGAGGCCAAGACTCAGCGAGTTTCACTGCATGGCGGTGGAGGGCGGGTGCTCGAAGGAGACCGGGCAGCGAAAGACATACAGGGCGTAGCCGCGGCCGATCACCACTTCGGTAGGCCCTGACAGAGCCTGCGCCGGTTCCTCCACCGGCCGCCAACTCCCACCCGTCCCATGCCACTCGCTGGAATCGGCGGTGAACAGCAACGTCATCGCGGTGCCGCACTCGGTGCAGTCCATGGGATAGGGGTCGGTCAGCGACCAGTTCGCATAACCGCCCACCTTCCAACCGGGCGCCAGAGACAAGTCGTAGTGGTAGCTGCGGCCGGTCTCGTCCTCATCGCCCGCTTCCCCGGCCTTCTCCCACGCGACGATCCGCGCGTCCAGTTGCTCAGGGAGCAGGCCGCCGTACTGGTACTCACGGACCCGTTCCGGATGGACGACGCAGGGCTCCGGGAGATACGCGTCGCTGACCACGGGCGGTTCGGGAGCGGTCTCCAACGGCCGAGTCACGTCGGCGGCGCGCCGCCAGTACAGCCGCACCCGCGGGTTGTGGCCCTCCTTTGGATGGTCCAGCGGGCACCACAGCACCTGCAACAGATCCGTGCCCTGCGGACCTGCGAAGTCGGGGACGTCACGACGGTACAACTGCGCCACCGGGATCAGCGGGATCGGTTGCTTCACCAGATCGTGCGGCTCGGAGAAGTCGATGTCCGGTAGTTCCGCCAGCTCCTCATCGGTGAGCTCGTACCGAGTACCGCTCGCGTCCGCCCGGGCCTGTGCCGCCGCGTAGATCTCCCGGGTTCGGCGGACCGTCGCCGGCGTCTGGAGTTGAAAAATGTAGTGGTCGTCACCGTCGTCGCATACCGGCCAGGGCTCATCGGACGGCCACAGAAGCGGGCCACCGATGGAACTGTCGGCGGTCGAGGGCCCGCCAGGACGCGGGTGCAGCCGCGTGGCCGTGGCCGAATACCGCCTCAACTCCGGGAAGTGCTCAGCGATGTCCACCGGACGCGGCGGCGTGGTGCGGGTCATGGCCGAGGATCATAGGGAACCAATACGACAAGACCAGCAGGTGCGTTCCTTGGGGAGCCGTCCGACCATCCTTGCAGTCCCCCCGAGCTGCCGTAGCTGCGGGAGTAGTACCAGCGGCAGCGGGCGGAGAAGGTGCGGGTGGGCGACGCCTGGGAAGACTGGGGCGTGGTGTTCGCCCCCCAGCGCAACGGTCGACCGCTGGACGGACCGAAGCTTGGAAAGCGCTGCTGAAACGGGCTGGGGTGCCCGACGGTTCGCGATGCTGGAGAGCGTATCGGAGGCGCGATGTGGGGGCCGAAAACGGGTTAACTGCGGCTAGAAATGCAACTGAAGATCTACAAAAAACCAGGGGTTCCACATAGCAGAGCGCGGAACCCCTGGTCGGAGGGCGGAGGATCGGGGATTTGAACCCCGGATGGGCTTGCACCCAAACCGCATTAGCAGTGCGGCGCCATAGACCGGACTAGGCGAATCCTCCAGTAGCCGTCAGGCCCAGACAGGTTACCGGTTCGGCGCGCCAACCGGCAAAGTCTGACCCGTGGGTCCCAGCAGCATAGTGCGAGACGGTGTCGCTACGCGAAGATGACGGGCCGGCGTTCCGCTCCCGGGGCCGCGGGAGCGGATCGCCGATGGTCAGCCCAGCCGGAAGGCACTGAAGCCGCAGGCGTCGGCCAGGTCGTTGCCGTGCCGCTGCATGGCGGCGGTGTCCGGCTGTGAGACGCCCGACATGTCGCCGGAGCTCAGCTTCCGCAGCATCTCGGCCGTGTTGTCGAGGTCGCCCGCGAAGGCGGTCGCGGCGGTCTCGACGTCGCCGCCGGCGTTCTGGCCCTCGGAGCGAACCTTGGCCGCCGTGTCGGAGAACTTCTGGGCCGTCGACGAGGCGCCGCTCGGCGACGTCATCGACATGGAACCGGTGGAGAAGGTCCGCAGCTCTTTCTCGATGTTCTTGCACGCGGTCGTCTTCTTGCCGCCGGCGATGGCATCGACCGCGCCACAGCCCGTGGAACCGAGCATCAGGCCACCGACGGCGAGGACGCCGACCAGCTTGGTGGCAGACATGCGCATGGGGATTCTCCTTCAGGGGGATGGGCAGAGGACGAGCTAGACCTCACAGGTCACACTAGTCACAGGTACCACTTTGGCGTACCTTGACCACCTGGGGTTCCGTGACTCAAGTCACACTCGTGCAACGATGGGCGGGCCAACCGATTCGCGGTCGGGTCGGCGGAGCCGGTACAGTAAACCCGGCAAGCACCCGTAGCTCAACGGATAGAGCATCTGACTACGGATCAGAAGGTTAGGGGTTCGAATCCCTTCGGGTGCGCCCACCTCAGAGGCCCCTTCCGATCTTGGAAGGGGCCTCTGGTTTGCGCCGTGGGAGCCACGTTGGGAGCCACGAGGTTCGTCAGGCCCCGAAGAGAGCGCCGCTCATGGCCTCAGCCGCCGCGCGCTTGTCGTCAACGAGCAGATGCCCATAGACGTCCTTCGTGATCGCGATGCTTGTGTGCCCGAGGATCTCGGAGACGACGTGCAATGGTGTTCCTTGGGCCAGCATCAGCGACGCCCCCGAGTGCCGCAACTCGTGCGGGTGCCAGTGGCCGAGGCCCGCCCGCTTGGCCAGCTTGGAGAAGGTGTGGGAGAAGTTGTCGGGGTCCATGGGTGTGCCGACTTCGCTCGCGAAGATCAGCATGTGATCCTTCCACAGGTCACCGGCAGCGATCTTGGCCTCAGCCTGTCGGACGCGGAGTGTTCGGAGCTTGGCCACGATCTGTGGCGTGAGGACCAGCGTCCGGCGTGACTTGGGCGTCTTGAGTTCGCTGAGCACCAGGCGCGTCTTGCGCTTGCTCGTCTTGTCGCGGTTCTTGATTCGCTTCACGGCGTGCGTGAGACGTACCGTCCCCGCGTCCCAGTCGAGCGCCGACCAGCGGAGGCCGAGAACCTCGCCGCGTCGAAGCCCATAGGCCAAGGCGATCATGATTGCTATCTCGAAGCGGTGGCCGGTCACCGTGTTGAGCAGCGTTTTCGCTTGGTCGATCGTGAGTGTTCGCCCCTCTTTGGCCACCACATGAGGCGCTGCCGAAAGAGCGCCGACGTTGCGCGGGACGATGCCCTCACGCTCTGCTTGGCCGAGTGCCTTACGCAGGACGGTGCGCATGATCCTTATGCTGTTGGCGCTGTAGCCCGCTTCTCGCTTGGCCTGCCAAAGCTTGTCGACGTCCAGCACCGTGAGCTTGGCCAGCCTCTTACGGCCGAGTGCCGGCGACAGGTGGAGCCGCACCGTGTCGTTGTAGTCGTCTTCCGTCGATTCGGCGACCGTGCCGGGAAGGTTGTGAGCCAACCAGCGGTCCAAGAACGCCTTGACCGTGATCTTGTCGTCCGGAACCGTTCCGGCGTCCACCAGCTTGCGGAGGTTCCGGAGCTTGTCCGCTACTTCTGCACGCGTCCGGCCAGACACCTTCTTTCGGACGCGACGTCCCTTCTCGTCGTAGCCGAGATGAATCGCTCCGCGCCAACGTTCGCCGTCCTTGTAAATGGAATCCTCGCCGTTTCCCCGTCGCTTGGTCATGCCGCTTCCCCGTCCTCTTCGAGCTGTGCAACGAACTGACGGAGCGCCGTTGCCGGAATCCTGCGACTACCGCCGAAACGCACCGAGGGCAACGCACCCGAGCGCATCAGCTCATAGACCTTCGTCCGACCGATGCTGAGGAGCACCGCCGCCCGCTCTGGCTTCAGCAGCAGGGGTTCAAAGCCCCCGCCCGGTGTCTCTGTCGTCACGCTGCCTCCGCAGTTGCCGAAAGTTCTGGGGTGGGGGTGCGGGTCGCCGCGTCGAGCTGGCAACGGCGTTCGATGCGTTCGCCGATCAGCAGCAAGAGCCGTTGCTCGGTGGGTTTGACGTCGGGGTCGCCGGGTCCGGCGCGTTCCCAGATGTGGATCGCGGTGGGGTCGGTGGGGTTGGTGACGGGGATTCCGGCCTCTGCCAGCCGGGCCAGAACCCAGGCTTTGCGGTCGGCTTTGTGATCGGCGAGGGTTTTGCCGGACCATTTGCGGGAGACCAGGACGCGGCGGCCGCCGTAGCCGAGGTGTTCGCGGCGGTGTGCCTTGCCCTTGCAGAATCCCGGAGTCATGCCCTTGCGGGGATTCTTGGGCTGGACGCCGTAGCGCAGCCAGTTCGCGCACGTCGGTGAGCACGGCTCATACCGCAGTGCTTCGGCCATCCGGTCGAGGTGTTCGCGCTGTGCGTCGGTGCTGGCCTGGTGGCATTCGGCGACGCCCTTGACCAGGTACTTAGTGAGATAACCGAGCAGCTTGCGAGAGTCCGCGGAATCGGCGAGAACGCCTTGCGCGTCGATCTGCCGTCCGAACCGCACCACGTGCAAAGGTTCGGCATCAGCGTCAGCGCCGAGCGCGTCTAGCGCCTCGTCCCAGGTGGGGAGGACCTCCCCGGTTGCCGGGTCGAGGTATCCCCCTTCTGGTCCGGCGGCCGCATCCCAGACCGGGAGCCGTTCCCCCTCGAACACCACGCGGTCGGTCGGTGGCCACCACACCTGGTGGTAGGTGGCCGCCACGACCTGCCGCAGTTCGGCCCGTGAGATGGTGCCGCGGATGGCCATGTGCAGGTGGGGGGCGAGGCGTCGTTGTGGTTCGACGGTGGCGAAGTACTGCACGTCGTAGCCGACGAAGCGGCGCAGGTTCTGCACGAACCGGTCCACCAGCTTGGAGAAGTGCAACGCATCCCGCGCCGCCCGCTCGTAGTCGTAGCCGTCCGGGTCGACCGGGGCCCCGTCCGAGCGGACCCGGCCGTAGGAGTCCAGAGTGAGGGTGAGGAACAGCGAGGGCCGGAAGGTTTTGCCGTCCCGGCCGCGGAACACCTTGCCGAGGGTGCGGGAGTCGACCGGCCGCCGAGGCAGATCCGGAGCATCCTGCCGCCGCCGCGTGGACCGGGTCCGCCGGCCCCTGGACTCATCACCCGTCTTGAGCGCACCGCGCACGCCCGAGCGCTCCAGCTCATGATCCAGGTCCCGCACGACCGCGTCCCAGAACTCCGGCCCTTCCCCCTCCGCCGTCCCGTCTGCCGATGCCTGGTCGCGTGCCGCCGTCGCGTGCGCCCGCAGTTCCATCCACGCCCGCTGCTCCACGTCCGGGTCGGCGCGCGTGATGACCGGTTCGGTGGTCAGGTGCCAGCCCTGACGGCACTGCACCGCGCGGAGCCTGCGCTTGCGTTCGGCGCACGAGGGGCACACCGAGGCCAGGGTGTGCCCGCACGGTACGTACACCACCTCGCCCGCGCCCGTAGTCAGGTCCACCCGCCGCATCGGCACCGGCCGGATACAGAC
>NZ_VCKW01000080.1 GCF_005889715.1 Actinomadura soli | reverse complement strand
TGCTGCGTGAGGTGCGGGCCGACACCGATCTGCAGAGCCAGATCGAAGAGGCGATCAGGATGACGACCGGGGAGGACGTCTCATGGCCCCGGCTCGTGCGCCGCGCGGGCGGGGCTTGGGGACGCGCTTGACGGCGGGCTTGGCGGCCGGCTTCGTGGTCTTCGCGGGACGGGGCGCGGGCTCCTCCTCGGGCTCCTCGTCCCGCTCGTCCTCGGCGTCCAGGGCCTCCAGGACCTCGTCCAGGTCCTCATCGTCGATGACCTCGATGACCCGCACCCGGCGCTTGCGCCTCGCCGCGGGGCGCGCGGGCCTCTCCGCGGCCTCGCTCTCCGCGGCCTCGGGCGCTTCGGCCTCGGTCTCCTCGGGCGCCTCGGCCACCGTCTCCTCCTCGGCCGCGGCGGTCTCGTCCCTGGTGGTCCTGGCAGTCACTTCGGGCACTCCTCGGGATTGGGGTCAGTCCTTGCCCCGACGCAGTCGGGTCAGGCGGGACACCACGGGCACCGAGCCCATCATGACCCTGATCAGCACCAGCAGCGCGATGACCGGGGGCACGTACACCAGCCACGCCGGCGGCCCGCCGGAAGAGTCCTCGCTGGTGTTCGCGGCCTTCTCGGCCCGCGCGTCCTGCTGGTTCAACGCGGGATCGTGGGTGGGGATCGTGTCTCCGGGGTTCTTGGCCTTGTAGGTCTTCTGCGGCGTCACCGCCGGGGTCCGGCCGCCGGGGCAGGTCGGCACCTTGTTCACCGCGGGCTGCGGCCGCGGGTACTTGTACTCCAGCGCGGCGGGCGCCTTCAGCGTGACCTGGAAGACGACGTTCAGGACGGGTTCGCCCTGGTCGACCCCGATCACGTTGTCCAGGACGACCTTCAGCCCCGGCGCGTACTCGAGCGTCTTCCGCAGGTCGGTCAGGTAGCCGGGGTTGTGCGCCGAGAGCCCCAGGGTGCCGAGCATGTCGACGGCGCAGCCGAAGTCGGGGCCGGTCTCGTCCAGCAGGTCGTTGACCGTGTCGAGCAGCCCGGGCCCACGGTCGCGGAGCTCGGCGATCCGGCCGCGGACCTGGCTGAGCGCGGCGGTGAGCGCGGCCAGGTCGTCGACCCCCGCGCCGAGCGCGCCGCGGTTCTGGTTCAGCACGCGGGTGATCCGCCCGAGGTCCCTGGTGAGCCCGTCGAGCAGCTCGGTGTTCTGCGCGAACGTCTGCGTCAGCTCGTCGCCGCCGTTGATGATCTGGCGGAGGGAGTCCTCTCGTCCGGCCCAGCCCTCGGCCAGCTCGTGGGTGAGGATCTTGGCGTCGTCCGGGTTGATCGCCTTCAGGGTGTCGATGACCGCGCCGAACAGGTCGCCGTACTTGGGCGGGACCTTCGTCTGCGACACCGGGATGACGCTGCCCGGCTTCATCGGCGGGGCGTCGGCCTTGCCGGAGCCGGGGGTCAGCTCGACCACCGGCTCGCCGACCGCGGACTTGCGGGCCGCGGCTGCGGTGACGCCCTGCGGGATCTCGACGCCGCGCTCGATGTCCATCCGGACGACGACCTTGTCCTTCACCAGCCGGACCGAGTCGATCTTGCCGACGCGCAGGCCGAGATAGTCGACCTCGAAGTTCGGGTGCAGGCCGGGCGAGGACTCGAACTCCGCCGTGAGGCGGTACGGCCGGTCGATGAAGTCGAACCGGACGACGTTGTTGAACGCCCACACGGCCATCACCACGGCGAGCGCGGCGAAGACCGCCAGGTTGATCGTGAGCCGCCTGGTCATCCGCGTCCTCCCAGGATGGCGTCGAGGTCGGGGAGGGCGCCTTCGAGTTCGTCCGGAAGCCGGGGCGCGGGGGGCGGGTCCTGCCCGGTCCCGCTCTCCTTCTTGTTCCTGGGCTTCTCGCTCAGGCCGGGGAAGATCGGCGTCCCGTCCGGCCAGACGATGCGGACGATCGGGTAGAGCAGCAGCTGGCCGTCGTAGCTGGCCAGCGGGATCTTCCTGGAGAAGGCGACCAGGCCGTCCACCAGGGCGGTGAGCCGCTTGCGGTTGCTCCCGAGCTGCTGCAGGACGGGGTCGAGATCCGCCAGCAGTTTCCGGAACCGCAGGATGCGTCCCTCCAGGACCTTGTCGTTCAGCTCGCGGGCCATCCAGGTGAGCTTCTCGACCGTCTTGAGGATCTTCTCCTTGTCGTCGTTCAGGATCCGGGTGGTGCGTTCGAGCCGTCCGGGGGCCTCGTTCAGCGCGTCGTCGCCCTTGGCGAGCGAGCGGCCCAGCTTCGCGAACCGGTCGACGGACTCGCCCAGCTCCCGCCGCTGGTCGGCGAACATCTTCACCAGGCCGCTCGCCTGCGCGATCGTCAGGTTGAGCTTCTGGCCGTTGCCGTCCAGCGCGGTGGCCCCGGCGTTGACGACCGTCGCGACGTCGTCCCCGGCGAGCGCCTGGATCAGCGGGCCCGCCTGCCCGACGACCTGCTCGAACGCCGGCTGGACGCTGGTCTGCGCGATCGTGTCGCCGGTGGCGAGGAACGGGCCGCGGTCCATGCTCGCGCCGGGCGGCATCCGCAGGTCCACGTAGTTCTCGCCGAGCAGCGAGGTCACCCTGATCTCGGCCCGGGTGCCCTTCGGGATCTTGACGTCGTCCTCGATGGACAGCGTCACCTTCGCCTTGTAGCCGGCCAGCCGGATCTTGGTGACGCTGCCGATCGTGATGTCGGACATCTTGACGCTGTGCCCGGCGACGAGCTGCTGGACGTCGTCGAACGTGGCCGTCAGCGTCAGCCCGCCCTTCGGCGCGCCCGCCGTCGTGTAGGAGCAGCCGGAGACCGCCAGGGCCAGGACGGCGACGAGAACGAATATGCTCCTGCATTTGCCGGGGGGTGCGGGGGGTCGTCCCCCCACAATGACGCGCCCCATCAGTTGCCTCCGTTCTGCCAGGGACAGTTGGAGTTCGGGGGAGGCAGCGGGCAGCCCACGTCGTCGTCGTTCAGCAGGCCCTTCAGCCAGGTCCGCAGGAACGCGTCGGTGGCGAACCGGATCTGCAGCGACTTGTTCTTCGGGTTGTAGCCGTTGAGGAGCAGCTCGTTGATGCCGGGCAGCGCGTGGAGCAGCTGCGCCAGCTCCCGCGCGTTGCCCTTGAGGGTGAGCGCCGTCCGGGTGAGGACGGCCAGGTCGTACGGCAGGCGTCCCTTGTACTTCTGGATCAGCTTGTCGCCGTTGTCCGCCAGCTCCAGGACGCCGCTGATCAGCTGCTGCAGCTCGCCCCGCTCGGCGGCGAGCACGCGGCTGGCCTCGGCGAAGTCCTGGATCACCGAGCCGAGGATCTGCTCGCGTCCGCGCACGACCCCGGCCAGGCGGCTGAGGTTCTGCGCGACCTCGATCAGTTCCCTGTCCTGCCCGGCGACGTTCTCGACCAGGCGGGCGCTCTGCTCCAGGGTGGCGTTGAACTCCCTGCCGTTGCCGTTCACGGTTTCGGCGGCGTTGCCGAGCGCGCTCTGCATCTTCGTCGGGTCGAGCGCGTTCGCCAGGTTCGTGAACGAGCTGAGCGCGTCGTCCACCTCGACGGGCACGTGCGTGCGCTCGATGGGGATGACGTCGGAGGTCTCCTTCGGCTGCCCCGGCTTCCACGCCGGGTGCAGGACGAGGTTGCGCTCGCCGATCAGGTTCAGCGGGACGATCGACGCCTGCACGCCCTTCGGCAGCGGGACGTCGTCGCGCACATGGAACGTCACCTTGACCCTGTCGCCCTCGTTCTCCACCTTCTCGACGAGGCCGACGTCCGCGCCCATCACCTTGACCTTGGACTCCTTGTAGAAGGAGCGGGCCTTCGGGACGTAGACGACCATCGTCCGCTCGCCGCCGCCGGACGGGGCGACCGAGCACCCGCCGAGCGACGCGGCCATCGCGAGGCCGAGGGCGATCGCGATGCCCTTCCCCCAGCTCGGCGCCGTGCTCATCCCGCCGCTCATCCCCCTGCTCATCAGTTGCCTCCCGGCGGGCGGCGGCTGGAGATCGGGCCTGGCGGCTGGAGCGGGCCGAGGCCGGTGAGCACGCCCTCCACCCACGGCCCGTTGCCCTTGAGGATGGCGAGCTGCTGGAACGTCGGCCCGAGCAGCGAGAAGTCGGTGTTCAGCGCGTCCATGTTGGGGGCGAGCCGGGTGGTCAGCAGGTGCAGGTTGTCCAGGAGGGTGTTGAGCTCCTTCTGGTTCCTGGAGATCACGTTGGACAGCGTCCGGACGGTGCGGCTGCCCTGCCCGATCGTCGCGGCCAGCTCGTCGCGCCGGTTGACCAGCGTCTGCAGCAGCACTTGGCTGGCGTTGATGATCTCGCGGAGCTGCTCGTCCTTGCCGGCCAGCGTGCCGGTGATCGTCTTGCTGTTCTCGATCAGCTTCTGGATCTCGGGATAGGAGTCGTTGAGCATCCGGGACAGGTCCTGGATGTTGACCAGGATGCGGTTCAGCTTCGCCGCGCCCGGCGACTTGATCTTGTTGACCTGGGTGAGCAGCCGGTCGATGCTCTTCTGGTCGAGCCTGCCGACGATGTTCTGCGCGCCCTCCAGCGCGTCCGGGACGGTGAACGGGACGCTCGTGCGCGCCAGCGGGATCCGGCGCCGCGGCTCGGGGACATCGGCCATGTACGGCTCGGCGACCGGGCCGGACAGCCGCAGGTACCGGCCGCCGAGCAGCGTCGTCGTCCGGATCTCGGCCCGGGTCTTCGGCCCGAGGTCGATCCCGGCGTCGACCTGCCAGGTGACGATGATCCTGCCGTGCCGGAAGTCCGGCTCGACGGAGGTGATCCGGCCCGACTTCACGCCCGCGACCCGGACGTCCTGGCCCTCCTTCAGGCCCGCGGCGTCGCTGAACTCGCCGCTCATCGTGTAGCCGCGGTCGAGCAGGTGGAGCTGGCCGACGGTGAACGCGAACACGCATCCGGCGGCG
Source organism: Actinomadura soli (assembly GCF_005889715.1). Classification (GTDB taxonomy): domain Bacteria; phylum Actinomycetota; class Actinomycetes; order Streptosporangiales; family Streptosporangiaceae; genus Spirillospora; species Spirillospora soli. Next base: position 26,606 of record NZ_VCKW01000080.1, on the reverse strand, counting down.
AGCGCCGCCAGGGTGACGATCGCGACGATCTTCTGGTCGGCGTCCCGCAGCGATTTCAGTGCCATCAGCCGCCACCCGTCAGAAGCATCTTCCGCAGCTTGGCGAGGTCGGCCGTGGACGGCTCCCCCGTGCCGGGCGACCTCGGCAACTGCATCGGGAACGGGCAGGGGCCCTGCATGATGTTGATGCAGAGCGCGTTCGTCCGCAGGTAGTGGCCGCCGTTGGCGGTGGCGAACAGCTGCCGAAGCGTGAGCGGAAGCTGCTGCACCATCTTCTCCAGCTGGTCGACGTTGAGCCGGAACGTCTCGCTGAACCTGCCGAGGTTGTCGATGATGCGGCCGAGTTGCGCGTCGTTGCCTGCGAGCACCTGGTTGAGGCTGGTGGTGACGCCGGAGACCTCCACGACGGCGTTCTCCAGCAGCCTGCGGTTGTTCGCGAAGACCCTGGTGAGCGCCTCCAGGTTGTCGACGCTGGCCGCGATCTGCTTGTCGCGGGTGGCGACCGCGGCGCTGACCGTCTCGTAGTCGCCGATCATCTTCTGGATCGTCTTGCGGCGGGCGGCGAACGTCTGGAGCAGCATGTCCAGGTTGTCGGTCAGCAGGGTGATGTTCTGCTCGTTGCCGTCCAGGGCCTGGGAGAACGAGAAGAGGATCTTGTTGAGCTGGTTCGGGTCCAGGCTGCGGGTCAGCGGGCCGAGGTCGTTGACGATGGCGCCGAGGTCCACGACCGACCTGGTGTGCGGGACGCGGTCGCCGTCGCCGAGCATCTCGCGCTTCCCGCCCGGCTCCAGGTAGACGACCCGCTGGCCCATGATGTTGCGCCAGCGGATCGAGGCGGTGGAGTCGGACGGGACCCGGACGTCGTCGTCCACGGCGAGGTCGACCACGGCCTTGCCGCGTTCCACCCTGATGCCCTTCACCTGGCCGACGGGCGTCCCGGCGACCTTCACGTCGTCGCCCTCCAGCAGCCCGGTGACGTCGTCGAACGTCGCGGTCAGCCGGTAGCGGGACGCGAAGCTCGTGCCGAGGATCTGCTGCCCGATGAACAACGTCAGCAGCCCGGTGACCGCCACGAACACCAGGAACTTCAGCGTCGTGGCGCGGCCGGGACCGCGCGCGGACCCGCCGCGCCCGCGCGCGCTCACCGCCGCCCCCCGGCGGACGCACGGGACAGCGGGGCGGTGAACGCCGTCGTGGACGGCTTGACCGGGCAGATGTCGATGAGGATCTGGCAGATGTCCAGGGGAAGGTCGTCGCGCATCTGGGCGATCAGGGTGCCCTCCGGGCCGGGGATGCGGATGACCTGCGCCAGCAGGTTGAAGAACCCGTTCAGGCTGTCGAGCAGCACGGGGATGTTGCGGCGCTGGCCGTTCAGCACCGCGACGACCTGGCCGCCGGAGTCGATGATGGTGCCGAGGTTGCGGCCGTGCTGCTGAAGGCTCGCGCCGAGCGTGTCGCCCAGCCTGCCGGACTCGTCGAGCAGCTGCGTGATCTTGTCGGGACGTTCGTTGATCGTGCGCGCGAGCCGGTTGAAGTCGCCCGCGAGGCCCGCGAGGGTGCCGCCGCGGGACGCGAACGTCCCGGACAGGCCGTTGAGGTCGGCCAGCAGCGCGTTGATCGCCGCCCGGCTCTCGTACGTCGCGTTGACGACCGTGGCGCCGTTGCCGATCGTCCGGCGCAGCGCGGGGCCCTGGCCGGAGAGCCCGCTGCCGAACACGTGCAGGATCGTGGCGACCTCGTCCGGGTTGATGGCCTTGGTGAGCTTGTAGGTGGGCCAGGCGGTGTCGGACAGGTCCTCGGGGTCGCGCGTCTTGGCGACCTTGCCGCCGTCCTCCAGGTAGGGGCCGGTCAGCTCGTGCGCGCCGAGGTCGAGCGCGAGGTCCTTCGGCCCGAACACCGAGACCGGCTCGACCGCCGCGACCGTCGTGTCGGCGACCTTGATCCCCTTGTCGACGCGGAACCGGACGTTGACGCGGCCGCTGTCCACCAGGGTGATCCTGTCGACGGTGCCGACCACGATGCCGCGGACCTTGACGTCCGACTTGCCCGGGTCGAGGCCCTGCCCGGCCCGTCCGAACGTCGCGTTGTAGTAGGTGGAGCCCTCGTGCGACGGCGTCGTGCCGACCGCCACGAACACCGTGGCGGCGGCGATGACGCCCGCGCCGACCAGCCCGAAGACCGTCCGGGAGCGGTTCGACTGCGTCTCCTCGCTCATCCGGTCAGCCTCACCGTGCTGCCGTGGCCCCAGAAGATGTACGACAGGACCAGGTTCATCAGGATCATCAGGATGGTGGACTCCCGGATCGCGCGTCCCGCGGCGACCCCGACGCCGACCGGGCCGCCCGCCGCGTAGTAGCCGCGGTAGCAGTGGACGAACATGATGATGAACGCGAACACCGCGACCTTGATGACGCTGTAGAACACGTCGATCGGCGGCAGGTAGAGATGGAAGTAGTAGTCGTAGATGCCGGGTGAGAGCCCGAAGTACTGGATCGTGATGAACCGGGTGGCGAAGAACGCCATGAACAGCGACACCAGGTACAGCGGCACCAGCGCGATGACCCCGGCGGCGACCCGCGTGCAGACCAGGTAGGCCAGCGAGTTGATGCCCATGACCTCCAGCGCGTCGATCTCCTCGGAGATCCGCATCGCGCCGATCTCGGCGGTGAAGCCGGTGCCGACCTGCGCGACCAGCGCGACGCCCGCGATGATCGGCGTCACCTCGCGGACGTTGGAGTAGCTCGCCACGAGCCCGGTGAACGCCTCCGCGCCGATCCGCTCCAGGCCCGGGTAGCCCTGCAGGCCGACCATCGCGCCGGTGGCGAGCGACATCGTCGCGATCACGAAGATCATGCCGCCGCCGATGACGAGCGCGCCGACGCCGACGGTGATGTCGCTGACCTGCTTGGCGAGCGTCCGGGCGTACTTGCGCCGGATGATGATGTCGACGACCAGGTGGTACAGGACGCGGCCGAGGAAGACGGGCAGGTCGGCCGAGCCGGCGAGCCCGGCCGCCCGGCCCCGGACGGCCCGGCCCAGCTTGCGAACGGGGGGAATGGCGACCATCAGAACCTCGGGGGGAAGAGGACCTGGTAGATCATGGTGAGGATGTAGTTCGTCGCGAACACCACGATCGAGGTGACCACCACCGCCCTGTTGACCGCGCGGCCGACGCCGACCGGCCCGTAGTCGCAGTTCATGCCCATGTAGCAGGCGACGGCGGCGGCGATGAAGCCGAACACCCACGCCTTGAACAGGGTGATCATCAGGTCCGGGAACTGCAGCAGGGTCGTGGCGCCGTCGAAGAACGCGCCGGGGCTGACGCCCTGCTGGATGACGTTGAAGTAGTAGCCGCCGAGGACGCCCGCCAGGATCACCACCGAGCAGAGCAGCAGGGACACCGTGCTCGCCGCCCACAGCCTGGGGGTGACCAGGCGGTGGACCGGGTTGATGCCCATGACCTCCATGGCCGCGAGTTCGTCGCGGATGTTGCGGGCCCCCATGTCGGAGGTGATCGCGGACCCGCCGACGCCGGACACCAGCAGCGCCGCGGCCAGCGGCGCCACCTGCTGGATCATCGCGGCGGTCAGCAGCGCGCCCGTGCCGGACTGCGCGCCGAGCTGCCGGGCGATGTCGCCGACCTGCAGCGAGATGGTCGCGCCGAGCGGCACCGCGATGAGCATCACCGGGACGCTGGTGACGCGCGCCAGGAACCAGCACTGCTCGATGAACTCGCCCCACCACTGGCGCACGTCCCAGGTGCGGCGCAGCCCCTCCAGGAGGGTCACGCACAGCAGTCCGGTCTCGTCGAGCGTCCGCCCGAGGCGCCTGCGCGCGAGGTCCGGGGCCTTGGTCAGGCTCAGGGCCATCAGCCGGTGCCCTCCCCCAAGGGGGTTTGGTGAGGGTACAACCCAGCCTCCTTCATTCTCGGACGTCGGCGCTCATCCGATACTCCGGCGCCCCGCCACGGCACGGGGCGCACCCGTCCTGCTCGTTCGCGCGCCACCGCGGTCTCGGCGGAGACCGGGACCACATGCGGGGCCCGGCACCCAAGCAAGCACTCGGGCACCGCATGTGATCTGAGGCACTCTATTGGAAGAAGGTCTAAGAAGCGAGTACTTACATCTCGATTTGCCCGCGGCTAAGATCATCCGGTGCGAACAAAGGCGCGACACGACACCGGAGGGGACGGAACGGCGGGCATGGCGGCCGATGCGGCGGACACAGCGGACACCTGGGGCCTCACGGCGGACGCGGCGGACGACGTCGACCCGCTGGTCATGGGCGTCCGCGACCGCTGGGAGGAGCAGGGGCTGCTCGGCGGGCCCTGGCCGTTCATGGCGATCTGCGCGGTGGGGCGGCTCAACCAGCTGCTGAAGAAGGCCCTGGACACCGAGCTGAAACGGCTGGACCTCACCCGGACCGGCTACTTCCTGCTGACCACGCTGGCGCTCACCGTCCACGGCCGGGCGCGGCTGAGCACGCTCGGCCGGATCCTGATGATGCATCCGACGACGGTGAAGCTCACCGTCGACCAGCTCGAGGCGGTGGGCCTCGTCGCCCGCAGCCCCCATCCGCGCGACCGGCGCGCCACCCTCGTGGAGATCACCGCCGCCGGACGGGACCGGGCCAACGAGGTCAGCCTGGCGCTGGAGTCCCCCGGCGGCGAGCTGGCGGCGTTCGACGGGCGGCACCGCGAGATCTTCGAAGCGCTGCAACCGGCGCGACTCGCGGCCGGCGATGTGGAACTGTTGAACCCTGGCGCGGGGCGTGACCGGGGGCACCGCGACGGGTGAACCACGGGTCACCTGGTCCCCGTACAGGCTCATGGACCTCGCCCATGGACGGCCGGCCCCCGTTGGTGGACGATCACATGCACGACACGACCCCGGGCGATAAGGCAGTCTTCTCCTATGCCACAGAGTCACGGCACGCGCAGACGTCCCAAAGCCTCCCCCCGACGCGCCCGTTCCGGGCCGAAGCGGGCGGAGCCGCGCGGACGCGACGCCGTGCAGGTGCCCCCGCCCCGCGAGGCACCCGACGCACGCGGTGAGCGCGGGCCGGGCCCGTACGGTCCCTACGACCCGCGCGGGACCGGGATGCCGCCGGGCGACGCCCGCCCGTCCGGACGGCAGCGCGTCCGGCGGCTGCTGACCAGCAACGTCACGATCATGGTCGTGGCGATCTGCGCGATCGTCGCGGCGGTCGCGCTCGTCGACCTCGGACGCTTCGCCGGCGACGACACCAAGCCGCCGAAGATGGCCGCGGGCGACCTGTCGACCAACGACATGCTGACCAGGCTGACGGCGGCGTCCGACATGGACCCGGTCGTCGCGGACGCGGTCGCCGCCGCCAAGAAGCGCGCCTACGAAAAGCACAAGCGCGAGCTGGCGGCACTGAAGAAGAAGGCCGAGAAGGAGGCGGCGGCGCGGGCGAAGCTGAAGGCGCAGCAGGAGAAGGAGCGGCTCGCCAAGCTGAACCCGAGCTCCCAGCAGAACAAGGCGTACGGCAAGAAGATGAACGCCCTCAAGGGGTGGGACCGCTGCTGGCCGTCCCTGCTGACGCTGTGGAACCACGAGAGCGGCTGGAACGAGCGGGCCGAGAACCCGTCCAGCGGCGCCTACGGCATCCCGCAGGCGCTCCCGGGCTCGAAGATGTCCAGCGCTGGGAACGACTGGCGCACCAGTACGCCGACGCAGATCGCGTGGGGGCTCGGCTACATCAAGGCCCGCTACAAGGACCCGTGCGGCGCGTGGTCCTTCTGGCAGTCCCATAACTGGTACTGAGCGTCCGCCGGCACGTCCGCGCTGAGACGGCGGTGCGGGCGGGGCGCGGCCTGGCACCATGGTGGGATGCGGACGAGCAGGGCCCACCAGGCGACCGGCGACGGCGGCGAGGCGAACGGCGGCGCCGGTGACGGCGGGGAGGGTTCCGGGGCCGGTGGCGGCGGGCGCCAGTGGGCGCGGGCCGACGCCACGCGGCAGGCGCTGCTGACCGCCGCGCTGCACGTCTTCGCCGACCGCGGCTACGCCGACGCGGGCATCGCCGAGATCGTCGAGCGGTCCGGCATCAGCGTCGGCAGCCTCTACCACCACTACGGCGGCAAGGCCGGGCTGTACGTGGCGCTGTGGGAGGACCTCAGCGCCGAGCAGGAGGCGAGCGCCGCGCAGGCGGTGTCCGTCGCGCGCAAGGGCGGCGAGTCCGACCCGATCGCGCTGTTCATCGCGGGCGCCCGCGCCTACCTGCGGGTGTGCTGGGAGCGCCGGGACGCCGCCCGGCTGTTCCTCGGCGGCGAGGGCCCGTCCGGGTCGTCGCTGATGCGCCGCAGCCGCGCCCAGCACTGGATCGCGCAGAACACCAGGCTGCTGCGCGGCCCGTCCCCCGGTGAGCCGGCCGGACGTCCCGAGCAGGTGCTGAGCCTCGTCCTCACCACGGTGATCGGCGAGACCGGACGGGAGATCGCCACGGCCGAGAGCGAGACCGAGGCCACGGAGATCATCGAAGAGGTGTGCCGCATCCTGATCCGCCTGGCCCGCTGAACCCGGCGACGCCGCCGGAGGCCGCTTCGCTTCCGGATCAGAGACGGGCGGGACGAGCCTGCCGCACCGGGAACAGCGCGAGCCGGGCCCGCCGGACGCGGGCGGCGGGCTGCGGGGGCAGCGCGCGCAGCCTGGCGGCGGTGAGCTTCTTCCCCGCGCCCCGGGGGCGCCGCCGGACGGCCCGCGGCGGCCGGACGTCGACCGCACGGCGCATGAGCCGCAGCCTGAGCAGCAGCAACGTCACCGACATCGTCAGCGCCGCCAGGAATCCGGCCTGGAGCGCGCCCAGGTCCTCCACGGTGAGCGGCTCGTCGGGAAGCCCGCGCAGCCCGGACACCGGGACCAGCACCCCCGGGCTGGGCGCGATCTGCGGCTGGGCGATGGGCGGGAACGCCACCTGGGGCCCGCGCATGCCCGCGAGCGGGTTGAAACCGGACGGGGTCAGCGGCGGGACGCCGGGCGGCAGGTCCGACAGGCTCACCCCCGGCGGCGGCGCCCCGGACGCGTCCGTGATGATCAGCTTGTAGCTGCGGGACGCGCCCCTGGCCTTCGACGCGGAGGCCGCCGCCGTCACCGTGACCAGACCGGGCCTGGCGTCGGACGGCGCCCGCACGGTCGCCGTGGTGGAGGCCCCACCGCCGCCGACCGCGCCGAGACTCCGCGTCCGCGGGCTCACCGAGGCGCCGGCCGCGGACAGCCGCAGGACCGCGTTCCCCGCGGTCGCGTACCTGGACGACACCCGCACGGTCGCGGTGACCGAGCCGCCGGGACGCATCGCCGCCCCCGACACCGTCAGCCCGAGCGCGAGCGACGGAGTCTTCGGATCACCTGGACCGGTCGGCGGGTCCGGCGGATCGACGGGCGGATCGGTCGGGCCCGGCGGGTCGGTCGGCGGATCAGTCGGCGGATCGGTGGGCGGGTCGGTCGGAGGATCAGTGGGCGGATCGGTCGGAGGGTCCGTCGGCGGATCGGTCGGAGGATCGGTGGGCGGATCCGTCGGAGGATCAGTAGGCGGGTCGGTCGGGGGATCGGAAGTGGGTGGATCGGTCGGCGGTTGCGTGGGCGGTTGCGTGGGCGGTTGCGTGGGCGGTTGCGTGGGCGCGTCGGTGGCGGACGCGGAGGGGTCCGGCGTGGGCTCCGCGATCACCGGTGGCGCGCCCGCCGTTCCGATGACCGCCGTCGCGGCGAGTCCCGCCAGGATCGAACGGGCCGATCGTGAGCGCACCCTGAAAGCACCTCCATCGCGTCGCGACCATACCCGCCGAAATTGCGTCCAATCGGATGGAAGCATGGGACGAACAGATCATTCAACCCCGCGCGTCGAGGTCCGTGTCAGTTGCTTATCAGGCGCCGATCGGACGTTCCCTGGTTGTCAGCGGGTGCTCGTTTCTCTACCGCGGCGTGATCACGTAGCCACATCGCGCGCAGCACGACCTCGATCGCGAAACGCGCGTCGGGATCGGTCAGCCGGTCGCCCAGGATTTCTTCGAGGCGCCGCATCCGATAACGGACGGGCTGCGGATGGATATCACCCCGACGCCCCGTACACCCGCGCGGCGCTGGACGCCGACGTCCTCGTCGACCTGGACTCCGCGGAACCGTGCCTGCTCGTCCCCGGGCCGCTCACCACGGCGCGCCACGGAATGCTGCGCGCCGCGCTGTCCGACGCGAGTTCCGTGATCGGCCTCACCCTGCCGCTGGAGCGGGCCACGCACTCCCTGCGCTGGGCGCGCCGCGTCCTCGGGCTCGCCGAGGAGGGCATCATCCGGGACGGCTCCCTCATCCCGTGCCGGGACCACCTCATGACCATGTGGCTGCTGTCCGACCCGCCGCTGATCGAGGAGCTCACCCGGCGCCACCTGGAACCGCTGCGCGAGGTGTCGGACGGCCAGCGCCGCCGCCTCGTCGAGACGCTCGCCGAGGCCGTCACCACCCGGGCCACCGCGGTCGACATCGGCGAACGGCTCAAGATCCATCCGCAGACCGTCCGGTACCGGCTCCGCCAGCTCGAAAGCTATCTCGGCGACAGCCTGGACGACGCCGACGCGCGCTTCTCCCTCGACGCCACCCTCCGCGCCGCGGAGCCTGCACCGGCGCCGCCGCACGCTCGGCCGGCGCGGCGGCCCCGGCCGCCGGGGCTCACCCGGCGCCTGACCGCACGCCGCGCGACCGACCGGCGCGCCGCCGGATGCGACACTGCTGCGCATGACACTGGGAACGATCGTGCTGACAGGGGCCGCCGGACGGGTCGGCACCGCGCTCCGGGCACCGCTGCGGGACGAGGCGGAGCGGCTCGTCCTCGCCGATCGCGCGCCGCTGCGCGCCGAGGCGCCGAACGAGACCGTCCACCGGACGGACCTGTCCGACGCGGCGGAGCTCATGGACGGCGCGGACGCGGTCGTCCACCTGGCCGGGGTGTCCGACGAGGCGCCGTTCCCCGACCTGGTCGAGGGCAACGTCCTCGGCACGCAGCGCGTCCTGGAGGCGGCGCGCGTCACCGGCGTCCCCCGCGTCGTGCTCGCCAGCAGCAACCGGCTGACCGGCTGCTACCCGTCGACCGAGACCGTGTCGGCGGAGATGCCGCCGAGACCGGACGGCCTGTACGGGGTCAGCAAGGTCGCCGCCGAGGCGCTCGCCCGCCTCTACGCCGACAAGTTCGGCCTGGACGTGGTGTGCCTGCGCATCGGCAGCCTCGAACCGCGGCCCACCGAGCCCCGGCACCTGTCCACCTGGCTCAGCCATCGCGACTGCGCCGGGTTCGTCCGCGCGGCGCTGACCGTCGCGTCGCCGGGTTTCCTCGCCGCCTACGCCGTCTCCGCCAATGCGCGCCGATTCTGGGAACTGGACGATCGGCTCGGCTACGAACCGCTCGACGATGCCGCAACTTATGACATTCCGGACACTTTTCTCGGGCCGGGCGTGCCGCAGGGCGGGGACTACGCCTCCGCGGAATTCACGCTCCGGTATCTGGACCGTTCCGCGACCGGACACCAGTGATGTTCCGGGCAGCGGAGGGCGCCACAGAGCGTTATCCTGACGTTCGGATTACCGCCTCCTGACGGAAAGTCGAAGGGGTCCATGCCGACGTCGACCTGGTTCCGCCTCAATGTCGCCAAGCGCGAGCGGGTTTTCGAGGTGGCGATGCGCGAGTTCGGAGAGAACGGATACTCGACGGGAAGCCTGAACACCATCGCGCGCGAGGCCGGCATCGCCAAGGGCTCCCTCTTCCAGTACTTCAGCGACAAGCTGGAGTTCTTCGCGTTCGTCTGCGACGAGGCGTCGCGGCGCGTCCGCGAGGAGATGGAACGCCGCATGGAGCGGATCGACTTCGACCAGTCCTTCGACGAATGGCTGTTCGACGCCATCTGCGACTGGACCGAGTACATGGCGGAGCACCCGCTGGAGCGCGGCGTCACGGCCGCGACGAACTTCGAGCTCGACAACAGCGTGCGGTCCGTCGTCCGCGACACCGCCAACCAGCACTACCTGCAGGTCATCCATCCGCTGCTGCGGCTGTGGCAGGAGCGGGGCGAGATCCGCGAGGACGCCGACCTCGACGTCGTCGCCACCTGGCTGATGACGCTGCTGCCGTTCCTCGCCCTCGCCCCGTACTACGACGGCCTCGACCCGATCCACAACCTGCGCGGCCGCACCCCGGCCGAGCAGCGCCCGGTGATCCGCCAGCTCATCGCGGGCTTCCGCCCGATCTTCGCGCCCCAGAAATAGCGGCGTCCCGGCGGCGGGCGGGTCAGCGGGTGAGGATGAACTCCTCCGGCCTGGCCTTGCGGGAGGCGGCCCAGAACTCGAACGTGTGGCCCGGCCACAGCGTCCGGTTGACGCCCTGGTCGTCGAGGTACCAGCTGTCGCAGCCGCCCTCGTTCCAGACGGCGCGGCGCAGGCGCCGCTGCAGGCGGTCGTTGAAGCGGCGGGACGCCTCCGGCCTCGGCTCGATCGTGTCCGCGCCGCGCTCCCGGAGGAGGCGCAGGCAGCTCAGCACGTGCTGGATCTGCACCTCGATCATGAAGACGACGGAGTTGTGGCCGAGACCGGTGTTGGGGCCGAGCAGCATGAAGAAGTTCGGCATCCCGGGGATCGTCGTGCCGCGGTGGGCCTCGATGCCGTCCGCCCAGATCTCCTGGAGCTTGGCGCCGTCCCGCCCGGTCACGCGCAGGTCGGTGAGGGCGTCGGTCACCTTGAAACCGGTGCCGTAGATGATGCAGTCGACCTCGTGCTCGCGTCCGTCCACGGTGACGATGGAGTGCTCGCGCACCTCGGCGATGCCGGACGTCTCCAGCTCGACGTTCGGCCGGGCGAGCGCCGGATAGTAGTCGCTGGACAGCAGGATCCGCTTGCAGCCGATGGTGTAGCCGGGCGTCACCTTGGCGCGCAGTTCCGGGTCTGCGATCTGGTTCCTGATGTGGCGGCGGGCGACCCGCTCCTGCGGCCCCGACAGGCGCGGGTCGATCGTGAAGCCGATCGCGCGGGCCTCCAGCGCCCAGTAGATGCCGCCGCGGAACGCCCGCGCGGCGCCCGGGATCTTCTTGAACGCCATGCGGACGGGCGCGGGAATGGGGACGTCGGGCTTCGGCTGGATCCACGGCGGCGTCCGCTGGAACACGACCAGCTCACCTGCCTGCTCTGCCACCTGAGGGACGAACTGGATCGCGGACGCGCCCGTCCCGATGACGGCGACGCGCTTGCCGGCGAGGTCGTAGGAGTGGTCCCACTCGGCGGAGTGGAACGCGGTGCCGCGAAAGCGCTCGATGCCCGGCAGGTCCGGGTACGACGGGACGTGCAGCGCTCCGATGCCGGACACGACGGCCTTCGGGGTGAGGACGGTCCCGTCCGCGAGCGTCACGTTCCAGCGGCGGGCCGCGTCGTCGTACTCCATCGAGTCGACGGCCGCGCCGAAGCGGATGTGCTCGCGCACCCGGTACTTCCCGGCCGTACGCTCCATGTAGTCGCGGATCTCGGGCTGCGGCGCGAACATCCGTGTCCAGCCCGGGTTGAGCTCGAAGGAGAAGGAGTACATGTGCGAGGGGACGTCGCAGGCGCAGCCGGGATAGGTGTTGTCGTGCCACGTCCCGCCGAGGGCGTCGCTCTTCTCCAGGATCACGAAGTCGTGGAAGCCGGCCTGCTTCAGCCGGATCGCCATGCCGAGGCCGGCGAAGCCGGAGCCGATGATGACGATCGCCGGGTCGCGCTCGCTCATATCCCGTCCTCTCGCGTAACCTACTCGGAGTAAGTTACCGGGAGTAGGTTACTGACGGTAGGTCCAACTGAGAGGATTCTCCTGTGAGTGCCGCCACACCCCGTCCACCCGCCCGCCGGCGGCGGATGTCCCGCGCCGAGCGCGAGCGGCAGATGCTGGACGTGGCCGAGGAGGTGTTCGGCGAGCGCGGCTACCAGGCCGGGTCCATGGACGAGATCGCCGAGCGCTGCGGGGTCTCCAAGCCGATGCTCTACGAGTACTTCGGCTCCAAGGACGGCCTGCTCACCGCATGCGTGACCCGGTCCAAGGCGGAGCTGCTCGACGTCACGCAGAAGGCCATGGCGGGCGCGAGCGACCCCAGGGACATCCTGTGGCGCGGGATGGTCGCCTACTTCGAGTTCGTCGAGGCGCACAGCCGGTCGTTCTCCATGCTCCTGCGCGAGCCGCTCTCCGCGCCGCCGTCCGCCGTGGCGGCCGTGGAGGCGACCCGCAGGCAGCAGAGCGCGCTGATCGCGGGCGCCCTGTCCACGTTCGCGCCCTGCGCGCCGTCCGGCGTCATCGACGCCTTCACGCAGATCATCATGGGCGGCAGCGAACGGCTGGCGCACTGGCAGACGCAGCGTCCCGAGGTGTCGGCGGAGGACGCGGCCCGCCACATGACGGATTTCTGCTGGAACGGGCTCAGCCCGTACCTGCCGGACGCCGGCGCGCCCTGAGTAGGTTGGCTGCATGCCACTCGCGCACTTCGACGGAGCGCTCGCCGTCGTCACCGGAGCCGGCAGCGGGATCGGCCGGGCCACCGCCCTCGCCCTCGCCGAGCGCGGCGCGCACGTCGTCGCCGCCGACATCGATCTGGCCGCCGCCGAGCGCACCGTCACCCTCGCGAAGACGGTCGGCGCCGGTGCCAGCCCGTACCAGGTGGACGTGTCCGACGCCGCCGCCATGGAGACCTTCGCCGCCGACGTCAAGCAGGCCCGCCGGGCGCCCGACATCGTCGTCAACAACGCGGGCATCGCGGTCGCGGGCTCGTTCCTCGACACCGGGCTGGACGACTGGAACGCCGTCCTCGGCGTCAACCTGTGGGGCGTCGTCCACGGCTGCCGCCTGTTCGGCAAGCAGATGCACGACCGCGTCCACGCCCTCCCCAACAAGCCCGACAAGCCCAACTTCGGCGGGCACATCGTCAACATCGCGTCCGCCGCCGCCTACAGCCCGACCCGCACGCTGCCCGCGTACTGCACGACGAAGGCCGCCGTGCTCATGCTCAGCGAGTGCCTGCGCGCCGAGCTGGCGGGCTCCCGCATCGGCGTCACCGCAGTCTGCCCCGGGTTCGTCAGCACCGACATCGTCAAGAACGGAACCTACGTCGGGGACGACGAGCCGGCCCGGGAACGGCTCCGCGAACGCGGCCGGCGCGCCCTCAAGATGCGCAACTACCCGCCGGAAAAGGTCGCCGAACGGATCGTCCACGCCATCGTCAAGAACAGGCCCGTGGTCCCCGTCAACTTCGAGGGCCACCTCCTGCACACCCTGTCCAGGGTGTCGCCCGCCTCGCTGCGCCTCCTGGCCAGAATCCCCACCCCCCGGGGCTGACACTCGACCGTCCGGACCGGGCGGCCGGAACCGCAGCGCGTTCTTCCACGAGGCCGGGTTCCTGGCCGGGCGAGACCGTGACGTGTGGGTTCGGGCGGGCCGCCGGAACGGTGACCAGTTCTACTTCGAACCAATTCTCGCAAGGTCGAAACAGGTTCGAGAAAATGGTTCGCGAATGCTCGGCATTGGCACATGAACGGGAACCCAAAGGGCCGCGGAGCGAGGTCCACTCCGCGGCCCGTCCACGCGTATCAGGTTGCTGACCTGGGATCTCACCTCACCCAGGACACTCCTACCGATTGCACGGCCACGTCGTCGACCTCCTCCTCCCCGGGTATCTCAAGCACGCCGACGACCTGGTATGGTCCCGGGAGCATGATCGGCGCACCCCCTCCCCTTACCGGAACACCTTAGAAGCTATTGACAGCACATATGCCTTGATCGGCCGATTCAGGTCAGAAATGATTTAGGGCGGCGAGCACTTCGCGGGCGACGGCGGTGACGGTGGCGATGCACGCTCCCTCGCGCGCGTCCTGGGCGGCCTTCCCGGGCGCCCGCTCGCCATAGGTGACCGTGACGACCGCGTTGCGGGTCCTGGCGGTGACCTGACCGACCACGGAGGGGCGCCCCTCGTCCGCGCGGAACCAGCGGTACGCCTCGTCCCCCAGGCCCCGGTGGCGCTCCAGCCTGATCGTCCGGACGAGCTGGGCGCCGCGCGCCTGCGCCCATCGCGTGTCGTAATAGTCCCCGGCGTCCTCCACCGGGGTCGTGGTGTTGCCCGACGCGTACAGGTGCGCCTCCACACGCAGCCAGGGGAACGCCGTGCCCGTCGGGGAGTACGTGCACGTGGTGAGCGTCGAGTTCGCGCTCTCCGTACGCGTCGCCATGGGGACGGTGCGGTCGACGGTGGCTTTCGAGACCGTCCCGCATGGGGCGGGAAGCGCGCTGAGCATCGTGCTCTGCCGCGTTCCAACGGACGGGGTCGGACGCACCGTCGCTTCCTCGCGGCCCTGGCCGGGCGCCACCAGGAAGATCGCGGCGGCGGCGACGGCGAGCACGCCGAAGGCCACCAGCACCGCGAACCGCTTCGGCCGCCGTGGCGGAGCCGGCGGCTCCGGCGGGGAGTACGGCCGGTGGAACGGCTCGACCGGACGCTGAAGTCCCACGCCGCGCTCCTCACTCCCCGTCCGATCACCGATCCGCCCCTCGTCAAGGTAGGTCAGGCGTGCGGCCCCTGGCCAGATCTCCGGCCGGTGTTGATTGTCGGTACCGGTGGACACAATGAAAGGGTGCTGATAGCGGACATCACCCGGACGTCGGCGGCGGTGGCCTCGACCTCGGGCCGGAAGGCCAAGGTCGCGGCGCTCGCCGAGTGCCTGCGCGCGGCGGAGCCCGGCGAGGCCGCGATCGTGGTCTTCTACCTGTCCGGCGAGCTGCCGCAGCGCCAGATCGGCGTGGGGTACGCCTCGCTGCGCGACGTCCCGCCGCCCGCCGCGGAGCCGTCCCTGACGGTGCCGGCGGTGGACGCGGCGTTCACCGAGATCGGCGCGGTGTCCGGGGCCGGGTCGGTCGTCCGGCGGCGCGAGCTGGTCGCGGAGCTGCTCGGCCGCGCCACCTCCGCCGAGCAGGGCTTCCTGATCAGGCTGCTGGCGGGCGAGCTGCGGCAGGGCGCGCTGGACGGGGTGATGGCGGAGGCGATCGCGGCGGCGGCGGAGGTGCCGTCCGCCGAGGTGCGGCGGGCGTTCATGCTGCGCGGGTCGCTCGGCCCCGTCGCGACGGCGGCCATGGCCGACGGCGTGGCCGGGCTGCGCGGGTTCGCGCTTGAGGTCGGGCGGCCGATCAAGCCGATGCTGGCGGCGTCCGCGCCGTCCATCGACGAGGCGTTCGGGAAGCTCAAGGCGGACGCGGCCGTGGAGTGGAAGCTCGACGGCATCCGCGCGCAGATCCACGTGTCCGGCGGCGAGGTGCGGGTGTTCACCCGGACGCTGGACGAGATCACCTCCCGGCTCCCCGAGGTCGTGGCGGCGGTGCGGGAGCTGCCCGTCCGCGAGGCCGTGTTCGACGGCGAGCTGATCGCGCTGCGGCCGGACGGGCGTCCCCACCCGTTCCAGGTCACCGCCGCCCGCACCGCCACCCGGACGGCCAAGAACACCGAGCCCGTGCCGCTGGCGGTGTTCCTCTTCGACGTCCTGTACCTGGTTGAAGCCGAAGGCGCTCCGGGGGGCGCGGAGCGTTCCCCCTCGGAAGGCACGGCCGGCGGCGACCTGCTCGACGCCCCGGGCGCGGAGCGGAACGCCGCGCTCACCCGGATCGTCCCCGCGGAGCTGCGGATGCCGCGCGTGATCACCGGCGACCCGGCACGGGCGAAGGAGGTCTTCGACGAGGCGGTCGCGCGGGGCCACGAGGGCGTGGTGGTCAAGTCCCTCGACACGCCCTACACGGCCGGACGGCGCGGCGCGGGCTGGATCAAGGTCAAGCCGCGGCACACCCTCGACCTCGTCGTCCTCGCCGTCGAATGGGGGCACGGGCGGCGCCAGGGCCTGCTGTCCAACCTGCATCTCGGCGCCCGCGACCCCGAGACCGGCGGGTTCGTCATGCTCGGCAAGACGTTCAAGGGCCTCACCGACGAGCTGCTCGCCTGGCAGACGAAGCGGCTCCGCGAGCTGGCCGTCCGGGAGGACTCCTGGACGGTCCACGTCCGTCCCGAGCTGGTGGTCGAGATCGCGTTCGACGGCGTCCAGCACAGCCCCCGCTACCCGGGCGGCATCGCGCTGCGGTTCGCGCGCGTCCTGCGGTACCGGCCCGACAAGTCCGCCGCCGAGGCCGACACCATCGAGACGGTGCGCGCCGTCGCACCCGTCATGGACTGACGCGTCCCGCGTCAGGTCGAGCGGTCGTCGAGCGCGGCCGGCCTGGCACGACCGGCTTCCCGCCCCCGCCCACCGGACGACGCGCCCGGCGCCGATCCCTCCCCGGGCACAGCCCGTCCAGAGGCAGCACGCTCAGGGGCCGGACGCTTGGACGCCGCTCGCTCAGAGGCGGCGCGTTCGGGAGTGGTGCCCCCCGGAGCGGTGCCCTCGGGAGTGGTGCGGCGGGCCTGGCGCCTGGAGGCGGCGCGTGTTAGCAGGCGGGACGTGCCCTTGCCGCGGGTACGGGAAGTGCGGGAGCCGGTGCGGCGGCGCTCGTGGGCCTCGCCGCGGCGTTCGGGCCACACGCCGGTCTTGCGTCCGGTGCGGGCGGCCCGGGCCGCCCGGGCGGCGGCCTTGCGTTCCGCGCGGGCGACGGCCTTGCTTTCGGCGCGCGCCCTCGTCCGCGCCCCGCGGAGGTGGCGGCGGGCGCGCTCGGCGGCCTCGGTGCGGCGCTGCAGCAGCTCGGGCGGGATGAGGTCGTGCCGTCCCGCGATGAACTCCTGCACCCAGATCTTGGCGCGGATGAGGGGCCGCCGAAGCCGGTTCTCCCGCCGGACGGCCCGCTGGTACCGGCGCGACTCCTCGTCGTAGCGCCAGCGCGACCAGGGCGAGCCGGGCCGCGCCACCCGGACGGCCCCGACGATCAGCAGCGCGGGCAGGAACAGGCCGATCAGCCCGGTCCAGATCTTGCCCTTCAGCAGCGTGATCACGGCGAGGGCGAGGTTGCCGACGAGGAACGCGACATAGCCGGCGCTGAGTGCGCCGCCGCCCGGGTCGATGCCGATGCCCTCGTACCCGAACGGGCGGACGCCGAGCAGCAGCAGCCCCGTCACCGCGATGGCGACGAACACGGCGTCGACGGACGCGCGGCCCTTCTCCGTCCAGTAGACGTCGCTGAGGTGCAGGATCAGCGCGAACTCGTCCAGGACGAGCGCCGAGCCCATCCCGAACACGACGGCCGCCACCAGGTCGAGCCGGACGTGGGGGTCAGGGACGGCGAGGCTCATGACCCCGCCCGCCAGCATCAGCACGACCCCGAAGACGACATGGTGGATGTGCACGTCGCCCGCCGTCACGTTCCGGAACCAGCGCACGTCCGCGCGGATCAGCCGCACGTTCACCCGTGTCAGCACGAATGTGATCATGAACGCGACGAAGAACCCGAACAGCGGCAACCGCCCGGTCTCCACGATGCGCGCGTCGAACATCTCGATCATCTGCCCCCCGCTGCCTCCATCATGCCCGGTGACATGCGCGGATATCGTGGGACCCGGGCACGGATCGGTACCGGTCGCCACCGGGCGACGACGATCGAGGGGAGGCCGCCGTGAGCCGCACCGTGGACCGCTGGGATCCCGGGTACCGCACCTGGGTCGCGGAGGCCATCCGGCTGGTCGACGCCGACGCCAACCGCAGCGCCGACACGCACCTGCACGTGTTCCCCCTGCCGCCGGACTGGGGCATCGACCTCTATCTGAAGGACGAGTCCGTCCACCCGACGGGGTCGCTGAAGCACCGGCTGGCGCGGTCGCTGTTCCTGTACGGGCTGGCGAACGGCTGGATCCGCGCCGACACGACGGTGATCGAGGCGTCCAGCGGGTCGACGGCGGTGTCGGAGGCGTACTTCGCGCGGCTGCTCGGGCTGCCGTTCGTCGCGGTGATGCCCGCGTCCACGAGCCCGGAGAAGATCCAGCTGATCGAGTTCTACGGCGGGCGCTGCCATCTGGTGGACGACCCGTCCTCGATCTACGACGAGTCGCGGCGCCTCGCGGCCGGGTGCGGCGGCCACTTCATGGACCAGTTCACCTACGCCGAACGCGCGACGGACTGGCGCGGCAACAACAACATCGCCGAGTCGATCTTCGAGCAGCTGCGGCTGGAGCGCTTCCCCGAGCCGTCCTGGGTCGTGGTCGGCGCCGGGACCGGCGGGACGTCCGCGACGATCGGCCGGTACGCCCGGTACCGGCGGTTCCAGACGCGGCTCGCGGTCGTCGACCCGGAGGGCTCGGCGTTCCACGGCTCGTTCGCCGACGGCGACCCGGAGCGGACCGCGGCGGGCTCGCGGATCGAGGGCATCGGCCGTCCCCGCGTCGAGCCGTCGTTCCTGGCCACGGTGATCGACCGGATGATCCAGGTGCCGGACGCGGCGTCCATCGCCGCGATGCGCTGGACGAACGAGGTCAGCGGACGGGACGTCGGCGGCTCCACCGGCACCAACATGTGGGGCGCGGCGGAGCTGATCGCGCAGATGCGGGCGCGCGGCGAGCGCGGCAGCGTCGTCACGCTGATCTGCGACGGCGGCGAACGCTACACCGGCACCTACGGCTCGGACGCCTGGCTGGCCGCGCAGGGTCTCCACGTCGGGCCCTACCTGGCCGCGCTGAACGACTTCCTGAAGACCGGCGAGCTGCCCGCCGTCCCGTAACCCGCCGCCGTCCGTGGCCCGTGGCCGTCCCGTAACCCGGCTAACCGGTGACGCGGACGGGGTTGAACAGGTCGGCGTAGATGAGCAGCCCGCCCATGACGATGAGGACGGCCGCCATCACATACGTCACCGGGAGGGCCTTGGCGACGTCCACATACCCGGGGTCGGGCCTTCGGAAGATCTTGGCGAACAGCTTCTTGACCGCCTCCAGCAGCGCGCCGGCGATGTGGCCGCCGTCCAGCGGCAGCAGCGGGACGAGGTTGAACAGCCCGACCGCGAGGTTCAGCGACCCGAGCAGCATCACGAAGTAGGCGACCTTCTGGCTCCCGGCGATGGTGTCGTCGGCGGCGAACTCGCCGCCGATCCGGCTGACGCCGACGACGCCGATCGGGCCGTTCGGGTCGCGCTCCTCCCCGCCGAACGCCGCGTTCCAGACGCCGACCATCTTCTGCGGCATCCGCACCAGCGCGCCCGCGGTGCGGGAGGTCAGGTCGCCCATCGTGCTCGCGACCGCGCCCGGCCCCTGCCGCTCGACCGCGCTGCCCGGGGTGATGCCGAGGAACCCGACGTTGACGATCTTGTCCTCGTTGTCGAGGTCGCGCATCTTGTTGCGGGTGATCGGGACGTTCATCCGCAGGTCCTGCCCGTCGCGCCGGACGGTCATCGGGACGGTCCGCCCGCCCGCGTCGCGGATCTGCTCCTGGAGGTCGCGGTAGTCGCCGATCCGCTTGCCGTCGAAGGCCACGATGCGGTCGCCCGGCAGCAGCCCGACCTGCTTGGCGGGCGTCTGCGGCGCGTTCGCCGGGCAGTCCTTGAGCTCGGACTGGCTCGCGGGCACGATGCACTGGGCGACCGTGTTGATCACCGGCTGCGGCTGGTTGGTGCCGATGCCCATCAGCAGGATCGCGAAGAACAGCACCGCCAGGATCAGGTTCATGGCGGGCCCGCCGACCATGATCAGCGCCTTCTGCCACCATTTCTTGGCGTAGAAGACGCGGTCCTCGTCGCCGGGCCTGACCTCCTCCAGCGCCGCGCCGCGCGCGGACTCGATCAGCCCCTGGAAGGGGCCGGTGCTGGCCTGCCTGACCTGCCCCGGGGCGTCGCCCTTGCGCGGCGGCAGCATCCCGATCATGCGGACGTAGCCGCCGAGCGGGATCCATTTGACGCCGTACTCGGTCTCGCCCCGCCGCCACGACTTCATCGTGGGCCCGAACCCGACCATGAACTGGGTCGTCCGCACCCGGAACAGCTTGGCGAACGAGAAGTGCCCGAGCTCGTGCAGGGCGATGGACACCAGCAGGCCGAAGAATACGATCAACGCTCCAGCCAGGTAGGCCATGCGGCTTCGCCCTCCGGGTCGTGCACCCCGCGCACCGGGGGGTGATCTCCAGCAACCAATTCAGAGTACGTCAACGCCCCGCGTCCGGTTGAATCCTCGCGGCGGAAGCAGCAGCGGGCCCGGCCGGACGAGCGCCGCGCGGCCCGGCCGTCCCGGCCGGACGGCGGCTGGTCGGACGGCGGAGCCGCTGCTAGCCTGACCGGCAGCCGATGATCCCGTGCGGGAGAGTCCCTCGCAGCCGGTGGGGGACGCCGAAGGAGCAACTCCTCCCCGGAACCTCTCAGGCCCACGGACCGCACGGGCGAGGCGACCTCTGGAAAGCGGGGATCCTGTCCCCCGCCGAAGGTGCAAGCCCGTCCTCTGTGACGGGTGAAGCTCTCAGGCGCAGATGACAGAGGGGGAGGCACCGATACGCCCGGTGCGCGAGTGGGACGATGGACCACGCGTGCCCGCGACGAAGGAGCCGAACCCATGCCCGCCGACCCACCCGCGAAAAGCGCTCCGGCCGCGACAGGCCCGAGGAAGACGCCGCTGCACGACGTCCATCAGGACCTCGGCGCCAACCTCGTGGACTTCGCCGGTTACCTGATGCCGCTTCGCTACAGGAGCGAGACGGCCGAGCACCAGGCGGTCCGCACCGGCGCCGGGCTGTTCGACCTGTCGCACATGGGGGAGATCTTCCTCTCCGGTCCCGGCGCGGGCGACGCGCTCGACTACGCGCTGGTCGGGAAGCTGGCGGCGATGCCCGTCGGCAAGGCCCGCTACACGATGATCTGCGCGCCGGACGGCGGCGTCCTCGACGACCTGATCGTCTACCGGCTCGCCGACACGACGTGGATGGTCGTCGCGAACGCCGCGAACGCCGACGTCGTCCGCGACGCGCTGGCAGAGCGGGCCGCCGGCTTCGAGGCGGCCGTGGACGACCGGTCCGCCTCGTACGCGCTGATCGCCCTGCAGGGGCCGCGTTCGCAGAAGATTCTTGAGGGGTTCACCGAAGCGCCCCTGGCCGACCTCAAGTACTACGCGATCCTCGCGGGACGGGTCGCGGACGTCGACGCCCTCGTCGCCCGCACCGGCTACACCGGGGAGGACGGCTTCGAACTGTTCGTGGACGCGTCCGACGCCGTCCGGCTGTGGAAGGCGCTCGAAGGCGTGGACGGGGTCGTCCCGGCCGGGCTCGCGGCGCGCGACAGCCTGCGCCTCGAAGCGGGCATGCCGCTCTACGGCAACGAGCTGACCGCGGAGACGACGCCGTTCGAGGCGGGCCTCGGCCGGGTCGTGAAACTGGACAAGCCGGGCGACTTCGTGGGCAGGTCGGCCCTGGCGGCGGTGGCGCAGACCCCGCCCGGCCGTAGGCTCGTCGGGCTGGTGGCGCGGGGGCGCCGGGCACCGCGCAAGGGGTACGAGGTCGTCACGTCCGGCGGCGCGCCGTGCGGAATCGTGACGAGCGGTGCCCCGTCCCCGACACTGGGCGAGCCGATCGCCATGGCGTATCTCGACAGCGGCGCCGGGGAGACCGGCCTCGCCGTGGACGTCCGCGGCCGGAACGAACCCGTGGACGTGGTGGCCCTGCCGTTCTACAAGCGTTCCTGAAATCCACAAGCGTGTTCCTGAAATCCGGGGGAACCCCCGCAGGGAAGAGAGAGAAGTGATCGTGAGCGTTCCGGAGCAGCTCCGCTACAGCGAAGAGCACGAGTGGGTGTCCGGCCTGGACGGCGACGACGGCATCGTCACCATCGGCATCACCGCGCACGCCGCCGACGCCCTCGGGGAGATCGTCTACCTCGAGCTGCAGCCGTCCGAGGGCGACGCCGTCGAGGCGGGCGAGCCGTGCGGCGAGGTCGAGTCGACGAAGTCGGTCAGCGACATCTACTCGCCCGTCAGCGGCGAGGTCACCGCGGTCAACAGCGCGGTGGTGGACGAGCCGAAGGTCATCAACGACGACCCGTACGGCGAGGGCTGGATCTTCAAGGTGCGGGTGTCGGACGAGCCGGGCGACCTCCTCGACTCGGTGGCCTACGAGAAGCTGATCGAGGAGGCCTGACCGGTGAGCCTGCACGACCCGCTCGCCGCGGCCGACCCGGAGGTCGCCGAGGCCGTCGCCGCCGAGCTGCGGCGGCAGCAGTCCACCCTGGAAATGATCGCGTCGGAGAACTTCGCGCCCGTCTCCGTGCTGGAGGCGCAGGGCTCCGTCCTGACCAACAAGTACGCCGAGGGCTACCCCGGCCGGCGGTACTACGGCGGCTGCGAGTTCGTCGACGTCACCGAGCAGCTCGCGATCGACCGGGCGAAGGCGCTGTTCGGCGCCGAGCACGCGAACGTCCAGCCGCACAGCGGGGCGCAGGCCAACACGGCCGTGTACTTCGCGCTGCTGCAGCACGGTGACACGATCCTCGGCCTCGACCTCGCGCACGGCGGGCACCTCACCCACGGGATGCGGCTGAACTACTCCGGCAAGGTGCTGAACGTGGTGCCGTACCACGTCCGCGAGGACGACGGCTTCGTCGACATGGACGAGGTGGCCGCGCTCGCGGCGGAGCAGCGCCCGAAGATGATCGTGGCGGGCTGGTCGGCGTACCCGCGGCAGCTCGACTTCGCCGCGTTCCGGGAGATCGCCGACTCGGTCGGCGCGCTGCTCATGGTCGACATGGCGCACTTCGCGGGCCTCGTCGCCGCGGGCCTGCACCCCTCGCCCGTCCCGCACGCCGACATCGTCACGACCACGACGCACAAGACGCTCGGCGGCCCGCGCGGCGGGCTGATCCTCGCCCGCGAGGAGTACGGCAAGAAGATCAACTCGGCGGTGTTCCCCGGCATGCAGGGCGGCCCGCTGGAGCATGTGATCGCCGCCAAGGCCGTCGCGCTCAAGATCGCCGCGTCCGACGGGTTCCGCGAGCGGCAGGCGCGCACCGTCGAGGGCGCCCGGCTCCTCGCCGACCGCCTCCTCGCCGAGGACACCGCGAAGGCCGGTGTCAAGGTCCTGACCGGCGGGACGGACGTCCACCTCGTCCTCGTTGACCTCGTCGACTCCGACCTCACCGGACGGGACGCCGAGGACCGCCTCCACGACATCGGCATCACCGTCAACCGCAACGCCGTGCCCAACGACCCGCGGCCGCCGATGGTGACGTCCGGGCTGCGGATCGGCACGCCCGCCCTCGCGACCCGCGGTTTCACCGCCGGTGACTTCGCCGAGGTCGCCGACGTCATCGCCCTGGCGCTCCAGCCGTCCTTCGACCGCGACGCCCTGTCCGCCCGGGTGAGGGCCCTGGCGGACGCGCATCCCCTGTATCCCGACCTGTGATGCTCCGCGCCCCCTCGCTCTCGAGGGGGCACGGCTACAAAGGGGGCAGCAATGGCCATCAGCGTTTTCGACCTGTTCAAGATCGGCATCGGCCCGTCGTCGTCCCACACCGGCGGGCCGATGGCCGCCGCGCACCGCTTCGCCCGCGGCCTGCACCGCGACGGGCTCCTGGAGAAGACCGCGACCGTCCACGCCACTCTCTACGGTTCTCTCGGCCTCACCGGAAAGGGCCACGGCAGCGACAAGGCCGTCATCCTCGGCCTCGAAGGCGACAAACCCGAACTGGTCGACGTGGACCGTGTCGACGAGCGCCTCGACGCCATCCGTGAACGCGGAACGCTCCACCTCTTCGACGACCACGACATCCCGTTCGCCGTCAACGAGCATCTCGTCTTCGAACGCAAGGAATCGCTCCCCGGCCACCCCAACGGCATGCGCTTCACCGCCCGCGACGACTCGGGCGGCGAACTGCGCTCCAAGGTGTACTACTCGGTCGGCGGCGGCTTCATCGTGGACGAGAACGCCACCGGCGCCGACCGCATCAAGCCCGACGACACCGTCCTGCCCCATCCGTTCGACACGGCCGCCGAACTCCTCGAACGCTGCCGCGAGACCGGCCTTTCCATTTCCGCGCTGATGCTGGAGAACGAAAAGGCGTTCGGCCGCTCGTCCCAGGAGATCCGCGAAGGACTGCTGACCCTCTGGCAGGTGATGCGCGCCTGCGTCACCCGGGGCTGCACCCGCGAGGGCCTCCTGCCCGGCGGCCTCAAGGTGCGCCGCCGCGCGCCCCAGCTCCACCGGCAGCTCTCCGCCGAGAAGCCCTCCGACCCGCTCCACGCCATGGACTGGGTCACCCTCTACGCCCTCGCCGTCAACGAGGAGAACGCCGCCGGCGGACGCATCGTCACCGCCCCCACCAACGGCGCCGCCGGGATCGTCCCGGCCGTCCTGCACTACTACGACCGCTTCGTCCCGGGCCGCGACGACGAGGGCGTCGTCCGCTTCCTCCTCACCGCCGGCGCGATCGGCGTCCTGTTCAAGCAGAACGCCTCCATCTCCGGCGCCGAGGTCGGCTGCCAGGGCGAGGTCGGTTCCGCCTGCTCGATGGCCGCCGCCGGCCTCACCGAGGTCCTCGGCGGCACCCCCGAACAGGTCGAGAACGCCGCCGAGATCGGCATCGAGCACAACCTCGGCCTCACCTGCGACCCCGTCGGCGGCCTCGTGCAGGTCCCCTGCATCGAGCGCAACGCCGTCGGCGCCATCAAGGCCATCAGCGCCGCCCGCCTCTCCCTCCGCGGCGACGGCCGCCATTTCGTCTCGCTCGACAAGGCCATCAAGACGATGCGCGACACCGGCCGCGACATGCTCGACAAGTACAAGGAGACAAGCCGGGGCGGCCTGGCCGTCAACGTCATCGAATGCTGACCTGGCTGCTCGGCGGGTTCCCAACGTCAGATGTCGGCGAGGAGGCTTATCTGGCGTTGGATTCCATCCGGGCCGCCCAGGGCCGGGAAGTGGTCGATGGCCTTGTCGCACAGGTCGATGAGCTGCTGCTTCCTGGTGATGCGCTTGTCCGTCGAGAAATCGAAGAACTCGAACGACGGTGCGGCGTGGCGCCCCTCCGGGTCGTTGGGGATCGGGGTCGTCACGAGCGCCTGGGCGATGGGGTACAGGACGCCCTGCATGATGGCGACGCCGTTGCGTTCGAGCCCGTACCGGTGGCTGAAGTACTCCTCGCGCTCGGTGCCTGGGACCTTCTTCGTCGTCACGTCGTCGGTGGAGTGCTTGTACAGCTCGTCCAGGAGGCACAGGGTGTAGCAGTAGGCGGCGTTGAACAGCGTCATCAGGCTGTGGATGCCCGGATGGGCCTCGAAGTCGTCCAGCGCCGGATCGGGCACGAGGGGCCAGGTGGCCTTCGGGTCGTCGATCTTGATCTCGTACTTGTCGCCGTCGCCGGCGCCGATCCCTTCCTCGCCGCGCTGGATGCGCAGGAACTTCTCGTAGTGGGTGTAGTCCTCGACACCGCTCCTGACCTTGATGTGCTCGTGGTCCTTGAGGGTCCCCTCGCCCTGCTCGATGATGATCTTCAGTGCGGCGAGGGCGGTCTCCAGGTTGTGGACGCGGATCGGCTTCCCGTTGCCGAACTCGTTCCAGAAGGCGCGCTTGTACTGCTTGCGCGCGTCCTCCAGCCTCCAGCGGATCTTCCCCTCACCGTCCAGCCGGGTGAAGCCGTCCTGGATGGAGCGGTAGAGCGCGCCCAGGCTCTTGTAGTGGCCGACGGCCTCGGGATGCGCCTCGAAGGTGACCGCGTCGGGCTTCACATCGTCCGGCATCTCGATTCTGCGGAACGTGCTCACCTGCTCCTTGGACAGCTTCTGGAGGGAGAGGTAGATCTCTTCGCCGTCCGGGTCATCGGGGTTGTAGCGGTTCATCATCCAGGTCGGGTAGGACGGGATGAACTTCTCGTCGTAGAAGGTGATCTGGTCGCCGTATCCGATCGCGACCATCAGGTTGCGGACCAGCGCCAGGTGCAGCATCTCCTCGATCGAGATCCCGATCAGCGAGCGCAGCACGCCGCGCGGCGCCGCCCACTGGGAGTGCCCCCGGGTCCTGATCGAGTAGGCGGCGTACAGGTACAGCGGGATGGTGGACAGCTCCACCTGGGCGGCCACGTGCAGGTGGTCGGCGAGGTCCTTGACGGTCTTGATGCCCTTCGCCGGATCGAGGCTCCGGATCGGTTCGGCCCTGGCCGCCTTGGCCGGGGCCTTCGCGGCCGTCCTGCGGCTCTTCGTGCCGGCCGTCTTGGTGGTCATGGTGCGCCCTTTCGTGTGGGTGTGATGGTGCCGCCTCCGGGTTCGTGGAAGCCGGAGAAGAAGGCGAGTTCGGTCCAGCGGTGGAGGAGGGCGGCGGGGCGGGGCTCGCCGACGTCCGCGCAGGCGGTCCCGGGGGCGGACGCGAAGGCGGCGCCGACCGTGGCGCCTCCGGCCAGTGCTCGCAGCGCCCGGTGGGCGGCGGGGTCGAGTTCCCGCATCGTGACCTTGTAGTCGCGGCGGTTGACGACCAGGCACACGGGACGGGGCGCGGGAGGAGCGGGGTCCTCGCCTCGTCTGACGGCCGCCAGGTACTCGTGGACGGGGAAGGACAGGCTCGGGAGACGGAGGCAGGGCGCCGCCACGGGGCGCAGGCCGGGCAGGTCCGCGGGGCCCGGAAGATCGTCCGGCTGCGGGAGCGGGGTGTCCTCGATGCCGGGGCCCTCGATGACCTCGGTGATGACGCGCTCCAGCCG
>NZ_VCKW01000007.1 GCF_005889715.1 Actinomadura soli | reverse complement strand
TACACCTTCTAATTCGTCGGCAGCGTCAGATGTGTATAAGATACAGCGCCGGGAAGTGCCCCCAAGGGAGATCGATGACCGTCCTGACCGACGCCCGGATCGTCCTGCCGGACGGCGTCCGCCACGGTGACCTGCACATCTCGGACGGCACGATCGTGGAAGCGACGGCGGCCTCCGGCGGGGAGGTGATCGATCTCGGCGGGCGGCACGTCGTCCCCGGATTCGTGGACATGCACGTCCACGGCGGGGCGGGCGCGTCCTACCAGCTCGGACGGCCCGACGGGGTGCGCCGTGCCGCGGCGTACCACCTGGCGCACGGGACGACGACCACGCTGGCGAGCCTCGTCACCGGCCCCCCGGACGAGTTCGCCGACGCCGTCGCGAGCCTCGCCGACCTCGCCTCCGAAGGCGTGATCGCGGGCGTCCACCTGGAGGGCCCCTACCTCGCCCCGGGCCGCTGCGGCGCCCACAACCCGTCCCTCCTCCGCGTCCCTGACCTCGCCGAGTTCCGCCGCCTCGTCCGGCTCGGGCGCGGTCACCTCCGCATGATCACTCTGGCGCCGGAACTGCCGGGCGGGCTCGACCTCGTCCGGGAGGCCGCGGACACCGGCGTGATCGCCGCGGTCGGCCACACCGACGCCCCCGGCGCGACCGCCCGGGCCGCGTTCGACGCGGGAGCGCGCGTGGCGACGCACCTGTTCAACGCGATGCGGCCGCTGCACCACCGTGAGGGCGGACCCGTCGCCGCCGCGGTCAACGATCCCCGCGTCACCGTCGAGCTGATCAACGACGGCGTCCATGTCGAGCCCGCCGTCGTCCGCCTCGCGTTCGCGGCCGCCGGGCCGTCCCGCGTCGCGCTGATCACCGACGCGATGGCGGCGGCCGGGATGGGCGACGGCGACTACAGCCTCGGGGGCATGGACGTCGAGGTCCGCGACGGCCGCGCCCTCCTCGCCGGCGGGACGTCCATAGCGGGCAGCACCATCACGATGGCGGACGCGTTCCGCAGAGCGGTGCGAGACGTCGGCGTTCCGGTCCACCAAGCGGCCGAGGCCGCGTCCCTCACCCCGGCGCGCGCGCTCGGCATCTCCTCGCGGGTCGGGTCGCTGGAACCCGGCAAGGACGCCGATCTCATCGTCCTGGACGACGACCTCCGCGTCGCCTGGGTGATGAAGCGCGGCATCCGGGTGTGACGAACGGAGCACGAACGTCCCGCCTGCCCGATTTCTCGGTGACAATTGATGGCGTCCAGACGTCCGACCAGGGAATCATGGAAGCGTGGAACGTTTGCGGGGATGGCCGGTCACCCTGACGGAGGGGGCTGTCGGGCTGCGCCCGCTCCGGCACCGCGACGCCGCCGTCTGGCGGGAGCTGCGCGTGCGCAACGCCGACTGGCTCCGCCCCTGGGAGCCGACCAATCCGGAGACACCACTTTTCCGCAGTGGCCTCGGGCCGTACCTCAGCATGGTCCACACCATGCGCCGCGAAGCCCGCCAGGGCCTCGCCCTTCCCTGGGTCGTCACCCACGAGGACGAATTCGCCGGTCAGCTCACCATAGGCGCGGTCGTCTGGGGATCGGCCCGCTCCGCCCAGATCGGCTACTGGGTCGACCGGCAGGTCGCCGGCCGCGGCGTCATTCCCACCGCCGTCGCGCTCGCCGTCGACCACTGTTTCTTCACCGTCGGCCTCCACCGCCTGGAAGCCAATATCCGCCCCGAGAACACGGCCAGCCGCCGCGTCGTCGAAAAGCTCGGATTCCGGGAAGAGGGAATTCGCCGCCGCCATCTGCACATCGACGGAGCGTGGCGGGACCACATCTGCTACGCCCTGACCGTCGAGGACGTTCCCGGCGGCCTGCGCGCACGCTGGCTCGCCGAGCGCAAGCAGGCATTTCCCCGGCGCACTTGAGTCCGCTATGACTTTCTCTCCGTAAGAATCCTGCGATCGACAAGGCCGGGCAAACGGAGAGTAACGGCGAGATCGATCTCGCGACACACCGCCCCTTATGCTCGTCAACCTCTGACAGCCCCTCGTACCGTGCGGGGCGTGGCCCTGCTCCCATTGCACGTTCGCGCGCCGAAAGTCGGCCCGCCGGTCGAGCGTGCCCTGGGACGGTGGGGCCGATGAGCAGCGCGGTCCTGTACCTCGCCATTGTCGCCGTCTGGGGCATCGTCCTCGTACCCATGTGGCTGCGCCGCGACACCGAGACGACCGGCATCACCCGGCTCCTCCACAAGCGCACCGACGAGACCCTCGTCGAGGACGAGGAAGAGGCACCGGCCGAGGGCCGGCCCGACGAGCCCGAGGAGATCCCGGAGCCGCGGCCCCGCCGCCGGACGACCCGCGCCACCGTGATCGCCCGGCGCCGCCGCCGTACCACCGGCCTCACGGCCCTCGTCCTCACCGCCGGGATCGTCGTCGCGTCCGGCTTCGCCCCCTGGTGGATCACCATGCCACCGGCCGTCCTCCTGGCCGGCCACCTGGCCCTCCTCCGCGTCGCCGTGGGCATGGACACCGCCCGCCACCGCGCCGCCGCCCAGGCCCGCGCCAAGGCCCTCGAAGCCCGCCGCGCCGCCGAGGCCGCCGCCGAGATCACCGAGCCCGCGGAGGTCATCGAACTCCCCACCCCCGAGGAGGTCTTCGACCAGTACGCCGCCGACCGCCGCGCCGTCGGCGAATGACCCTTGCAGCCGCCCGATAACCCGTGCGCGACCACCCCCCGAAGTTTGCTAACCTTACGGAGTCCTCGGGGCTGTAGCGCAGTCCGGTAGCGCACCTCGTTCGCATCGAGGGGGTCAGGGGTTCAAATCCCCTCAGCTCCACCCAAGGTCAGGCCCGCTTTCGGGGCCTCGCTCGTAGTCCCACAACCGTCCCGCTGTGGGAATTCTGTGGGACGATCATGGAATCGGCGGCGTTCGCGCCGCCGTTCTTCTTTTCCCGGCGGGCCTTCATCAGCTCGTCCAGGACGGCGACCGGCGACCCGTCCGACAGCTCCAGGCGGGCGTCGAGCGCGGCGTCCTACCGCGCCGTCAGGGCCTCGCATAGCTCCGCTCGCATCCCGTCGGTGATGTGGCTGTACCGCGCCCACGCCGCCCATCTCGTGGCCGAGGCGCTCGTAAGCGAGCTTCAGGTCGATGCGGTCCTCATTCATCCACGCCTTGTGGGTGTGCCGCAGGAGGTGCGGCGTCAGCCCGTCCGCGATCGGCACCCAGCACGCCGTGGACCGCTCGACGTAGTTCCGGCCGCGGACCGGGATGCCGGGGAACGGGTCAGCCTCGATCGGCACCGGCCGGCGGGGGCGGGGCGCCTTCTTCGGGTACCAGGCTTCTGCTGCAGGCTTGAAAATCATGGACTCGAACCCGGACCGGCGCCAGTGCGCCGCCGTCACCGGGACGAGCTTCTTCTTCGCGTCCCGGCGTCGGGTCGTCCGGCCGGTGAACACGAACGTCCCGCCGTGGTGCGGCTCGGACTCACCGCCGTCCCGGAAGCAGGAGCACTCCGGCACGCGGGCGGCCTGCGTCGCGGCGACCTGGCGGGCCAACAGGCCGGACAGGAACGGCGGAAGGTCGACGTCCCGGCGGCTGTCCTCCTTTGGCGGGCACAGCGCCCAGGTGCCGTCGTCCAACTCTTCGAGCTGCTGCTCGACGCGCATCGTCGACATCCGGAGGAACCGGCCGCTCCAGGCCGAGGAGCTCGGCCCACCTGGCGCCCGTGTACGCCTTTGCCGTGACGAGAATGAATTCGTCGCTCCGGCCGGACAGGATGGCGCCGCGCTCGGCGAGCAGCAGAGCGCCGGTGGGGGAGACGATCGGCTTCTCCGGTGCGCGGTGCCGCGCCTTTCCGGTCCGCCGACCGCGTCCCCCGCGGCCTTGGTACCGGGTTCGTGGCGATCTTCTTCTCCTCGGCCGCGTCGGCGAGGCACACGCTCAAGACGCCGCGATATGTCCGGATGCTGTCCGGCTTGTAGCCGTTCCGGACGAGACCGCGCTCCCATTCCCGGACCCGGTCTGCGTCGATGTCGCCGAGCGGGTCGTCCTCGAACTCCGGCAGCAGGATCGTTTCGAGGCTCAGCTTGTAATTGCCCATCGTCCGCGGCGCGAGGTCCTGCCGCGCGAACCAGGTGTTCGCCCACTGGCCGAACGTCTCGCGGCCCGCGTTCGGGTCCTGCCAGCGTCCGCCGCGCACCTCCGCCTCGGCGTCGTCGGCCGCCCTTTCGGCATCGAGCCTCTTCTTGAAGCGGAGCGTCACTCCGTCGGCGCTCGTCACCGTGGGCCATTTGCCGCGCCCGTCGGAAAAGCGGCCGATGTAGTAGGCGTTTGATCCGTTGCCGCGCTTTTCTGTATAGGCCATAAATTGCCCTTGCTGAGATCAGTCTTTTTTCTCGGCTTGCGGTTGGCGATTCGTGCAATGCGCAGCCTATGGCGTGCGAAAAGTGAGGAGGCGCGCGAGAGGGGCCCCATCGATCAGGATGCGGATCGAATGGTCAAGGTCATTCATAATCAATCTTCGTATGTGATCAGGTGGGCAACGGCGCCGTCGCGGCTTGGGGATTGGGTCGTTGGGCGGGTGCGTTGACTGCAGACTATGCAATCGACCGGTACGGCGGCGCCAGGCGCCATCGTTGCGGTTTGACCTCGGGCACCCTCTCGGTCACCCCACGTTTCTGCATAGCGGCCAGGGCCGTACGGATGTTTGGCTCGTCGTCACGTTTCAAATGCCCGGCGATCTGCCGCGGGGAGACGCCGTCCTGGGTGTCCATTCCCGGCGCTTCCGCTACCTGGCGTTGCAGGGACCCCAGCGCAGCGTCGTCGAGACTCCGCCGTCCTCGATCGGAGGATGCGTTCTCCAATTCCCGGGCCAACTCGAGCGCGGCTGCGCTCACGGTACGCAGGAAGCGAGCTAGCGCGTGCTCAGCGGACGATGTCTTCAGTGTCTCCATCCCCACCAGTATCAAAGCAGCCTATGGGGGTGTCAATAGAATATGCACAGGTACAAAATTCTGATGCGAGGACCGAGATCAAGGTCCGACGTGTACCTGGAGGCTGCGCGTGAAGCGTCCTGGCCTCACGTCTCCGGGCCCTGGAGGTGGCGACGAAGTCGCTCGTCCGGGGGCCTTACACGGGTGCGCCGTTCTGCGGCTGCCCGCCGGTTCGAGGTGGGGCCTCGGCGACGAGTGCCGCCAGCTCGTCCCTCAGTGCGTCGTGGTCAACGTCCGGCAGCGGGCTGTCGTCAGGTGCATAAAGGCGTCGTGGTGCTTTGACCTCAGCGGCCAGTTCGTCGCTCTCTGCCGGGGTGCTTGCTGCAGTGCTCAACTCGGTTGTGACGGGAGGACGGGGACCTGCTTCCCGCATGGGTCTCCACTCCGAACCGCATTAGCAGCGCCATCTCTGTCGTGGGGCGCAGGTTGGCCGTGGTGGGTTTGGTGAGGTCAGCGTGGCTGCGCGGGGGTCCTTCGTGTGGGCCAGTGGGGTCTTGTGGGGCGCAGGAAGGTGCCGTTTGTGTCATCACGGTGCCATCACCGGACGGTCCTCGCGGACCGCCGATCAAGGTTCCGCGCGCGTATGGAACCTGTGCGTGAAGGGTCGCGGTTCCGAGTCCCAGGTGGCCCCGGATGTGGTGTAGGGCCCGCCCGTCCGGGGCTTCCTGCGAGAGAGGCGGTGGCGTTCGCCTACCTGCAAGGCGAACGGGTGACGGCGCGACTGTTTACGTCGGCGCCGACGGCGGACGGGCGGAACTGGTAGAGACCCACATCGCGTTCTTGCCCGGAACTGTGCCCTGCCTGGAACGTCAGCGCTCGGTGGTGCGCCGAACCTCCCGGGCCGCACAACCGTGACCTTTCAGACACATGTAGTCCAGAGTGTGGGGGCGCAGGCTGAAACGACCGCTTTCGCCACAGGGGCCACCGAGGAAACCCCGACTCCAGACAGGAACACGCAGCCCGTCGCGATCTGCCGGAGCCGAGGGCGCGTCGGCTTTGTCCGGTGGGCTACGCTGAGCGGCGATGACTACCGGGACGGCATTGCGCCACACACGGATTGGTGACCCGGTGCTCTTCTGAGCGCCGTACGGGCCGGTGCGGGGCCGCTCTTCGATCGAGGATCTTGCGCCGCCGCGCGGGCTCCGCCTCCGTCGTGTTGATCAGAGGCTCGACACATCAACCACGACAGGAGAGATGATGCCCACCAAGACTCTGCAGATTCCCACCACGGACGGCCCGGGCCGACGCCTTCGCCGCCTTCCCTGACCACGGCGAGCGGCACCCGGGGGTGCTGATGTACGCGGACGGCTCCGGCATCCGGCCCGTGCTGCGGGAGATGGCCCGCGAACTGGCCGGGCACGGCTACTACGTGCTCGTCCCCAACTTCTTCTACCGGCACGGCCCGGCACCGGTGATCGAACTTCCCGAATACATCACGGAAGAGGCCCGGCCCGCGGTTTTCGCACAGCTGATGCCCTTAATCGAGGCGGACACCACCGAACGTGTCCTGAACGACGCCGACGCCTACCTTAGGTTCCTCACCACCCAGCCCGAGGTCAGCGCCGGACCGGTCGCGGTGACCGGATACTGCATCGGCGGCCTCCTGGCAATGCGCACCGCCGCGGCCCACCCCGGCCAGGTGGCAGCCGTCGCCGGATTCCACGGCCCCGTGGCCGCCGACGAGCCCTGCGGCCTCTCCAAGCTCACCGCCCAGGTCCACCTCGGCCACGCCGAAACCGACATGACGCCCGAGGCCCTCAGCGAACTCAACCAAGCCCTGGACGCCGCAGGTCCCGACTACACCTCCGAGATCTACCCCGGCACCGTCCACGGCTTCACCATGTCCGACACCGACGCCTTCAACCCCTCCGCACTGCAGCGCCACTGGGACCGCCTGCTCCCCTTCCTTCACCGTGCCCTGGCCAACAGTTGAGGCCCCGACTTCGGAGAACAAACCGAAGTAGCCGCTCGCAGTCCTCAAAAACCTCCAGCAAAGCCAGCGAACGCAACCGCCGACAAACCCGCGAGCCGGAACGATGCTCCATACACCCGGAGTCGGGCCCGGCGGCCGGTCCACTACGAGGATCCCCGATGGGGGCGAACCTGTACTGCTCGAACGACATCCTGTTTGCTTCTGTAGAGCGACAGCCGCGGGCGATGTTCATTCTCGGTCGAGTGCGACGGCCTGCCTGATGTAGTCGCGTATCGCTTCGGTGTCGATGGTGTCGGGGTCTTTGAGGCGGACGTGCCTGGTGGTCTTGCCGATGCCTCCCAGCAGGCCGTGGGGGTCGGTGAACTCGGCGCCGCGGGCGAACGCCAGGGTGATTTGGGTCTTGCTGCGGCTGATGATCGCCAGGAGCTTCCCGGCCTTCCAGGCGGGTGAGCCGCGGCTGATCGTTTCCTCTGCCTGCGGTGCCTCCTGGCTCATCAGGGTCCGCACGATCGTCACGATCTCCTGGTGCCGCGGCGGCAGATACGCCTTCATGTATTCGTCGATCTCGTTGTCGGTCATGATCGCCTCTTGTTGTGTTGGGTGGTCAGAGGGTTGCGAGGTCGATGGCCGCGGCCAGGGCGTTCGCGCCCGCGTCGTTGGGGTGCAGGTGGTCGCCGGAGTCGAACGCGGGTCGCAGCGCGTCCGGCACGTCGGGGTCGGCGAGCGCCCGGTCGAGGTCGGCCACGGCGTCGTAGGCGCCGCTGGTGCGGATCCAGTGGTTGACGTCGTCGCGGACCTTCTCCTTCTCTGGCGTGTCGTAGCCCTGGAAGCCCTTCATCGGCGTGATAGTGGCGCCGACGACGGTGATGCCGCGGGCGTGCGCGGTCTGGATGAGCGCGCGGTGCCCGGCGAT
Source organism: Actinomadura soli (assembly GCF_005889715.1). Lineage (GTDB taxonomy): Bacteria > Actinomycetota > Actinomycetes > Streptosporangiales > Streptosporangiaceae > Spirillospora > Spirillospora soli. Next base: position 56,684 of record NZ_VCKW01000007.1, on the reverse strand, counting down.
GAGCCGCTGGGCGGTCACTTTTGGTGAGGCGCCGCAGCCGAAGTAGTCGGGGAATCCGCCGGTGCCGAGGTCGTTGATGCCTTCGAAGACGATGACGGTGCGCACACCGGGTTGGGCGAGGACGTCCCGCCGGAAGCGGGCGAGGCCCTTCTCCCCGTAGCAGAGCGAGTCGGTCAGGAGTTTGTTGCCGCTGATGCCGGCGTTGACGACGCCGAGCCGCTTGCTGGCGGCGGCGAGCCGCTCGGCGAGCCGGTCCGGGTAACGGTCGTCCGCGCCGGCGGTGGAGCCGTGCCCGTCGGTGATGGAGTCGCCGAAGGCGACCACCGTGCCCCGGGCGCGCGGGTCTCCGGCGACGTCGATGCCGCTGAGGAAGTAGCGCGAGTGGCTGGTCTCGCCGGCGAACGCGGCCGGGGCGGTGTCGGACCTGTGGTCTCCGGCGGCGCGGTAGGTGGTGGTGAGGCCGTCCTGATGGAAGGTCGCGGGGCCGGTCGGCTCGGCGAAGTAGAGCGTGACCGTCAGCGACTCCAGCGGCGCCACCGGCAGGGACGCCGGGTCGGACATCGCCGCCGCACCGGCCGGGACGGTGGCCGTTGTGCGGTGTCCGAAGCGCAGCGTCCGCAGGGTGCCGGGCCGCAGGGCCGCGCCCGTGCCGCTCTTGGCGATGGTGGCGCCCGCGATGCGGAGCGGTCTCGTCCCGTAGGCGTTGGACAGCCGGATCCGCACGCGGGAGCCGCCCGCGCTGATCCGGACCACCTGCCGCAGGGACTGCGCGGCGAACCCGTCGAGGGACCAGTTGGGCCCGTCCCAGTCGTTGCCGGGCACCGGACGGTGCGGGGCGGCACCCCAGGTGCCGTGCCATCGGGCACGCGTGTCGGCGTGACCCGCGGACGCGGAGGCGACCCCGGCCGGGGCGGCGAGCACGGCCACGGCGACGAGGGCGGCGATTCGGTGTTGCGGACGGATCATGGAGGCGTCCTTCCGGCGGTCGGTGACGTCGGCCGATCCGGTCGGCCGGCCGGTGCCGAAGACTCTGCGGGGAGTGCCTTACGATTTGTTTACAGCCCGATTACGTCAGGACCCCTGCGCCCGCGGCCAGCCTGGCGTGCACCGGTCTCCAGACCAGGGAGACGCCGCCCCGCCTTATAGTGCGGCCATGCGATTCGGGGTGCTCGGGACGATCTCCGTCTGGACCGACGACGGTCGCCCGGTCAGGGTGCCGGGCGCCAAGATTCGCACCCTTCTGGCCGCGCTCCTGGTGCACAACGGTGATCCTGTCTCCGGCGACCGGCTGATCGACTTCCTGTGGCGGGACGCGCCGCCGGTCGGCCCGGCCTCCGCGCTGGCGGTGAAGGTGTCCCAGTTGCGCCGCGTGCTGGAGGACGCGGAGCCGGGCGGCCGTGCGCTCATCCGGTCGCCGCCGCCCGGCTACCGCCTCGCCGCCGCCGCCCTCGACGCGCGCCGGTTCACCCGGCTGGTTGAGGCCGCCGGACGGACCGGCGAGCCCGGGCCGAAGGCGACGCTGCTGTCCGACGCGCTCGCCCTGTGGCGCGGCCCGGCCTATGCCGACGTCGCCGATGAACCCTTCACGGGGCCGGTGATTGCCCGCCTCACCGAGCAGCGGTTCACCGCGGTGGAAGACCTGGCGGAGGCGCGGCTCGCGCTGGGTGAGCACGCCGCGGTCGTGGCCGAGCTGGACGGGCTGCTCGCCGACCAGCCGCTGCGTGAGCGCGCACGTGCCCTGCACATGCTCGCCCTCTACCGGTCCGGCAGGCAGGCCGACGCGCTGGCCGGCTTCGCCACGACCCGCGAGCGGCTCGCCGACGAACTGGGCCTGGACCCCGGCACGGAACTCGTGGCCCTGCGCCAGGCCATCCTGCGCCAGGACGGCGCGCTGGAGGCCCCGTGTACGCGGACCGTCTCGGTGACACCGCCGACGACGAACCTGCCCGCAGCGCTCGCCCCGCTGATCGGACGCGACGAGGCCGCCGCCGAGGTGGGCGCGCTGCTGGCGGAAGAGCGCCTGGTCACGCTGACCGGCGTCGGCGGAGTCGGCAAGACCCGGTTGGCGGCCGAGGTGGCCGCGCGCCGGATCGATGCGTTCGCCGACGGGGTGTGGCTCGTCGAGCTGGCCTCGTTCGACTGCGCGGACCGGCCGGACGCGCTCGACGCGCTGGCCGACGTGATCATGACGGTGCTCGCAATCCAGGACGCCGGCGACTCCTCGACGGCCGTGGGCCGGCTCGCCCGCGCGTTGCGCGCCCGGCGGATCCTGCTCGTCCTGGACAACTGCGAGCACGTGGTCGAGCCGGTGGCCGAACTGGTGAGGCGGCTGCTGGGCGCCGTGCCCGGCCTGCGCGTCCTGGCCACCGGCAGGGAACCGCTCGGGCTGGCCGGGGAGGTCGTGTGGTCGGTGCCGCCGCTGGACTTCCCCCGCGAGGCGATCGGATCGGACGCGCTGGAGCGTTACGGCGCGGTCCGGCTCTTCGTGGCGCGGGCGTCGGCGGCGCTGCGCGGTTTCGCGCTGACCGGCGACAACGCCGACGCGGTCGCCGTGCTGTGCCGCCGCCTCGACGGGCTGCCGCTGGCGCTGGAGCTGGCCGCGACCCGCGTGCGGACCCTCGGCGTGCACGGTCTCGTGGCTGGCCTCGACGACCGGTTCCGCATGCTCGGCGCGGGATACCGGGGCGCCCCGGCACGCCAGCAGACCCTGGTCGCCGTGATCGACTGGAGCTGGCGGCTGCTCACCGACGCCGAACGCGTCGTGCTGCGCCGGCTGGCGGTGCATGCCGACGGGTGCACGGCGGAGGCCGCCGCAGCGGTGTCCGCCCCGGACGGCGAGGTGCTCGACGTCCTGTCCCGGCTGGTGGACCGCTCCCTCGTTGTGGCCGACCACGGCCCGGACGGGCCGCGCTTCCGCCTCCTGGAGTCCGTGGCCGCCTACTGCGTAGCGCGCATGGCCGACGCCGGAGAGCTGGAGGAGATCCGGCTCCGGCACCGCGAGTACTACGTCCGTCTCGCCGAGCGGGCGCAGGAGCACCTGTACGGGCACGGGCAGCGAGACTGGCTGTCCCGGCTGGATGCGGAGGGCGCCAACCTGCGCGCCGCGCTCGACGGCGCGATCCGGGACGGCGCGATCCGGGACGGCGCGATCCGGGACGGCGCGGCCGGGGCGGCGCTGCGCGTTGTCAACGCGCTGGCCAGGTACTGGTTCCTGCGCGGCCGGCTCGCTGAAGCGCGCCGGTCGATCCAGGCGGCGCTGGACATGCCGGGCGATGCGCCCCAGGCCGCCCGCGCCACGGCCCTGACCTGGCACACGGCCGTCTCGTTCCTGCTCGGCGACATCGGCGGGTGGCCCGACCGCCACGCCGCCGCCCTGCGCGGCCATGACGACGCCTCCGACTCGTCCGACTCGTCCGATGATCCGGTGGGACGGGTGCGGGCCGAGTGGCTGCTCGCATACGCGGAGATCGACCTCGGTGACGTCGGCGCCACCGGCGCGCTGATCGACCGCGTCCTGTCCGCCGCCGAGGCCGCCGGTGACGAGTGGACGCAGGCCGCCGCGCTCGCCCTGCGCGCCAAGCACGCGCACATCCGGGGCGACTTCCCCGCTCTGGACGCGGCGGGCGAACGGAGCGCGGCCCTGTTCCGCCGCCTCGGCGACCGGTGGGGTCTGCTCCAGGCCACCGAGTGGCTCGCCGCCTCGGCCGCCCTGCGCGGCGACCACGACCGGGCCGCCCGGATACACCGCGAGTCGCTGGCGATCGCCGAAGAGCTCGGGCTGTGGTCGGAGGTCGCCGGGCAGTTGTGCTGGCTCGGCTGGAACGCCATGCAACGCGGTGCGCATGCGGCGGCGCTCGACCTCAGCGGGCAGGGCCTGCGGCTCGCCGTCCGGCAGGACGCCCACCTGTGCGTGATCTTCGCACGGCTGGGAGTGGCGTACGCGGCCCGGCGGCAAGGCGATCTCGGCACCGCCGAACGAGAGCTGACGACCCTGCTGGACCTCGCGGACTGTAGCGACGACGGTCCCGGTCTGCCGCTGTACCTGCCGAGCGTGCTCGTCGAACTCGGACACATCGAGATGCTGTACGGCGACACCGCGTCGGCCCGGCGACATCACCGCGAGGCGTTCACCGCGGCGGGACGGCTGGGCGCCGTCCGCGACACGGCTGAGGCGCTCACTGGACTGGCCACCACCGCCGCTGCGGAACGGCCAGCCCACGCTGCCCTCCTGCTCGGTGCCGCCGCCGGCGCACGCGAGGCGACGGACACGATCGTCCCCCCGGCCGATCAGCACGACATCGACGAGACAGAGAGGACGGTCTGGGCGGCGCTCGGCGACGAGGCATTCGACAAGGCATTCGCCCAAGGGCGCACGCTGAGCCCGTCCGAGATATGTGATCTGGTCGAGCAGGTAAACAATTGGTAAGCGGAAGCCGGCAGGCTCGACCCGTCGACCAATAACCAAGGCCTGGCGCAGCGTACCCGCGATGACCTCCAGGCCACCGATCTTGGCCTCGACCTCGGCCAGCTTGCCGCGCGCGCGTTCTCCCAACGCGGCGTCGGGGCGCCGATGGCCGGTGCGTGCCGGCCTCCAGCAGCTCGGCGACCTCCTCCAAGGTGAACCCCAGCCGCTGCGCCGTCAGGAACGGCATGAAGGTGTCCGCCGGCAGGGAACGCTGCATCGGCGCCGGCCATTGCGCGATCACCGCTCCCGGCGTCTTCGACAACGGGGACGACGGCCTGGTCGTCGTCCTGACGCCCGAACCCGAGGACGGCGACCGGCAGGTCGTCGATCGCGCCGAGCGGCTCTGCCAGTCCCGGGCGATCTCGCTCACGTCCACCAGCGGCGGCCGGCGCTGGGCACGGCCACGGACGGGCCAGACGGGTCGGCCGCCCACCTCGACGACGCCCTAGTCGCCGACGGGCCCTGATCGGTGAGGACGCCCGGCTGCGCGTGGCACTCGCGGGCACGCTCGTGCTGGGTCTGCTCGTCGGCCGTCGCCCGCTGCGCATTTCCGGGATCGAACGCGTTCGCGCAGCCCTGGCCGCCAGGCGTCCTCTGAGGTTGTCGTGGTCGCGGCGATGACTCTGAAGATGATGCGACAACCTTGGTCGTCTCGCGTGTCACGCGCCGGGCCGCCGCGGGCGCGCCGCCATCCTGGACGCGCCGGATGGCTGGACCTTGGGCCGGGGCACCATGCCCTATTATTCCGACATGGAAATGGGGGAATTTGATCGGCGGGTCGCCGCTCTGCTGCCGCGCCCGGACCGTTCGGTGGTCGCCGTCGAACCGCCGGGCGACGGCGACGGGTACTGGGCCGGAGCGCCCAGCGCGGTCGAGAGCGAGGGCTGGATCTACCTGGCCTACCGGCTACGCCGCCCCATCGGGAAGGGGCGGGGTTACGCGGTGGTCGTCGCCCGCTCCGCCGATGGGGAGCGCTTCGAACCGCTGGTAGTGATCAGCAAGGACGCGATGGAGGCCGAGTCCCTGGAGCGGCCCACTCTCGTCCGGACCCCCGAGGGAACGTGGCGGCTCTACCTGAGCTGTGCCACGCCGGGAACCAAGCACTGGCGTGTGGAGGTGCTCCAGTCCGACGCCCCGGACGGGTTCAGCCCCCGTGACCGGCGGGTCGTCCTGCCCGGCGACGAGAAGACGGGTGTGAAGGATCCGGTGATCGTCCAGCACGGCGGCCGCTGGCACCTGTGGGCCTCGTGCCATCCGCTGGCCGACGCCGCCGAGGCCGACCAGATGGCCACCGAGTACGCCACCAGCGCGGACGGCCTGGAGTGGGTCTGGCACGGGACGGCTCTCAACCCCCGGGCCGGCGAGTGGGACGCCCGGGGCGTCCGGGTCAGCGCGGTGCGCTTCACGCCCGACGGGATCGTGGCGGCCTATGACGGCCGGGCCGGCGCGGCGGAGAACTTCGAGGAGCGCACCGGCTTCGCCATCGGCGACGACCCTGGTGCGCTCTCGGCCATCGGATCCGCCCCATGGGCGTCCTCGCCCTATCTCGGTGGCGGGTTGCGCTACCTGGAGGTCCTCACCACTCAGGACGGTCGCCTCCGTCTGTTCTACGAGGTGACCCGTGCGGATGGAGCACACGAACTGCGAACCGAGTCGCGCTGACCCGTCCCGCATCTTCAGCGTGAACGCGGACGGCCGTTGCGGGCCTGGTGCTGCCCGTTGGGCCGGGCGCCCACCCGGCCGCCGGAGGCCGGCTTCGGCTCCAGCCAGTCGCCGAAGTCCTCCCCGGTGACCTCCTCCAGCAGCTTGAGGTCCGCTTCGAAGCAGGGGATGAGGGCCTCGCGCTGCTCCCAGGTCAGCGGCCGCCGGGACGGGCCGCCCCGCTGCAGGGCGCGTTCCAGCGGCGTGGTGACCCGGGTGGCCAGGTCGACGGGCAGCACCGCGCCCGCCGCCACGCCGGTCCGCAGCACCCGCGACAGGACGCGATGACGCATCGTGCGGCCGGGATGCACGGTGACGTTCTCCCGCGGCACCTCGGTGAGCACGCCCGGCTCGACGCCCAGGAACGAGCAGATGCGGTCCAGCGTCGGTGCCGGGCGCTCCAGCAGCTCGCGATACCGGAAGACCAAGACCTGGTCGCGAGGGAACAACCCGTACAGGTGCTCTAACTGCTCGCCGTACCGGCCCAGCCGGACGTAGTGCCAGAAGGCTGCCCAGCCCGCGTCGATCCGCCGCTCCTCCTCCCGGCAGGCGCGGACCACATCGTCGATGGGCTCCAGCCCGGCCGACCACAGATGCGTCCAGTTGGAGTGGGCCCGCTCCACCGGGTCGCGCAGGACGGCGATCAGCCGAGCCTCGGGGATCAGCTTGTGAATGCGCCGCTGGGCGGCGCGGTCGTACAGGTAGAACGGGGTCGACTCCCCGCGCAGCGTGCCGGGCGGGGCGTCCGCGAACAGCGCATCGTACTCCATCCTGCGCCAGACATGCTCCCGGTAGGTCTGCGCGTCGCCCGGCCCGCCCCGGGTCGGAGGCGCGCCGTCAGTGAGAAAGAACTTGGGCTCTTTCACCGCCGACAAGTGCAGCGCGGGGTGACCGGCCAGCGCCGCGTGCAGCGCGGTGGTCCCGGCCTTCGGAGCACCGACCACCAGGAAGTCCGGCAGGGCCATCGCGTCCTCCTCGCGGGGCCTCGACATTGATTGAACTATATCTACCAATTAAGTAGGAAACCATCCCTCGGGTCCTCCCTGAAGCCGGACATCGACGTGTCACCGCCGACGGGTGCCCGCCGCCCGCGTCGCGCGATCACCGGGCCGAGCTCGGCGGCTACCACTGGTGCGTCTCGCCCGGCCTCTCGGACCGCTCATCGGGGCGTATTCCCCCCATGCGGGGTTGCCACAGCGGATCGTTGAAGATGCTCGGGCTCTTTGCTCATCCGGGGGGTGGGGTGCGGCGAATGCACGTCGGAACCTGTTGTCCACGATGAGGAGTCGGTCAATGCGATGGTGGCGGAAAGGGGCGGCATGTGGTGCCGCCCTGTTGGGCATGACGGTGGCGGGCGTGGCGGTGGCGCCCGCGGCCTCGGCGGTGGGCGGGTTGGGCCGTGTGGTCGCCACTGGCGCGTCGGACTCGCTGACGCAAAAGAGCATCGCGGCCTCCTGCCCGGTCGGTAAACGGGTCGTCGGCGGCGGGGGTGAGATCATCGGTGGTGGCGGACAGGTGGTGCTCACCCAGCTCCGGCCGGTTCAAGACGGCGCCGGTGGTCGCTATGTGGTGGCCGGGCGGGAGGACGAGACCGGTTTCACTGGAAATTGGAGCCTGCGTGCGTACGCCGTGTGCGCCGACCCGCTGCCGGGGCTCCAGATCGTCGCCGCCACGTCGGCCACATCGTCCGACCAGACGCGGAACCTCTTCGCGTTCTGTCCGTCCGGTACGAACATGCTGGGATTGGGCGTCCAGGTCAATAACGGATCGGGCCAGGTGCACATCACCGCCGAGGCGAACTTCTTCTTCGATCCGCCGATCGCCAACAACGTCGCCGCGATCGAAGACTCCAACGGCTTCGCCGGGAATTGGAGCCTGACGTCCTATGCGGTGTGCGCGGTGCCCGTCCCCGGCCTGCAGATCGTGTACGGCAGCTCCGCGGCGAGCTCGGCCGGAAAGTCCGCGACTGTCACCTGCCCGCCCGGCACGCGCGTGCACGGCGCTGGTCCGGGCGTGTCGGCCGCGACCAACGCCATCCTGTCCCATCTGGTGGTCGATCGTGTCGTCGTCGACCCCGCGCTGAATCAGGTCACTATCGGCGCGGTCGAGGACGAGACCGGTACTGCGGGCGACTGGACCGTCGGCGTGGCGGCGGTCTGCGCCCAGTAGCTCCGCCAGTGACAGAGCGTTATGGCCAGTCGGAGTGGAGAACCTGGAGGCGAAGGACGTCATTAGGGTCCACACTGTTGTCCACGGCCATCGCGTTCCTTCTTTCTGATCTTGGTCGATTCGAAGGATCTACGCGGTGGCCGTCTCACGTCACGACGCCACGCTCTTCACCTGCGGAAACTCGTACACCACCTCCGTGGACGCAACCTACGCACCTCAGCGGCGCGGACCTGCGCGGGGCGATCGGGTGTCGGAGCAGGAGATCCAGGCGGTGGCGCGCGTGGACGCACGCACCCGGTTCTGAGGTGTCCGGGAATCGATGGTTCGGTCAGGACGGCAGGTAGGCCACGTGGCCGGTGCGGCGCGCTGCCAGCGCTCGCGGCAGCCGGTGGGCGGTGGTGGCCGCCATGTGCGCGGCGGCGCCGGTTGGTGGCAGGAAGGCGTAGGCGGCGATCTCGTCTTCCTGCACGGTGATGGCGGGGGCGTCGGTGAGGGTTCCGCCGTCGAAGATCAGGTAGATCATCGAGCGGAGCCGGTTGCCGTCGGCGGCGGCGAAGTCGACGGCCAGCAGCGGGCCGGCGGGGCGGTCCAGGCCGAGTTCTTCACGGATTTCCCGGCGGCAGGCCAGGTGCGGGGGTTCGCCTTCTTCGGCGACGCCGCCGGGCAGCCCCCAGTCCTTGCGGTAGTGGGTCTTGACCAGCAGCACGCGGCCCTGGGGATCGGTGAGCAGCATGCCGGTCGCCAGGTAGCAGCCGGGTAGCGTTGCGTACCAGGTCACTGGGTCGATCCACGCCACCGAGCGATGGTAGCCGCGCCCCGTCCCGGGGGTGTCGGATGCGGTGGATGTCGGCCGGATGCGGTGACTTGCGAGCAGGGTCGAGACGGTTCCCGTTTGACTGGTCCGCCGTGAACCGGATGGGGCGCCCTTCAGCGCAGAGCACAGCACGAACTCGCGAAACCGGCTGCGCAGGCCGGGGGAGTGGCCCTGACCGGGCTCGGTCTGGCCGTGCTGGCGGCGGTATACGCGGTGGCGATATGGCGGATGCCCGACTGGATCGGGGTGTCCGAGCCCCGTACTGCAGTGAGGCAATACCTACAATGGCGACAAATGTATGTTGCTGACGCATCCAGACTCCGATAGATGGACGGTCATGATCGTCCGGGGACGCTGGTGGCATTACCAGGAGGGATTGTTGGATTTCCTGGTCGGAACTCTTCAGGGCAGAGTGCATTGCCCACTCTTTCCGGATTTTTCAAGAAGACGCCCGCGAACGAGAAGATCACCGCGATCAAGACCACGTTCCGGCTGACGGACGAGGAGATCGCCAAGATCGAGGACGACCTCGGGTCCCGGCACCCTCACCGGCCGCACCATCACCGTCAACTACGGCTACCGCTACTCCGGCCGCACCTACGACTTCGATGCTGACGAAGTGGCGATCGTCCGGCACCTCCGGGACGAGCTGGGGCTGGTGCTCGACGCCTCCCCCGAGCTGGCGGACGCTACCTCCATGGCCCAATTCCGCAAGGCGATCGAAGCGATCGATGAGCCGCCCGGCACCGTCCGGGAAATGATCAGATGGATCCGGGTCTGGCGGGATCAGAGCATCGACTGCCACCTGATCGACGAGCACCTGCACGGCATGCCGCCCAAGTTCGTCTACTTCAGCGACTACGACATCATGCCGGGCAAGGTGTCAGTCCCCGACCTGATCGCCCGTCGCGACCAGGGCGAGTTGAAGCTTGGCGAACAGGCACTGATCTCCCTCCTGGCCCAGGCCGGCGCCACGCTGGAGGAGTTCAACCAAGCGCGCAACCCACGCCCGGAATTCTCTCAATAACAGGTACCGGGCTGGCAGTCTCCTTCGCGCGGGCCCAAAATCGAGCGCCGGTAGTGCAGCGCTGGGGTGAACGGCAAGGTCCAGGCTGCGCCCCAGTGGAACCAGGTCACTTGCGCTATTGGGCCCGGCTGATCTCGGCCAGGAGCGGCGCCAGGGGTGGAGTGTGGTTGTTCCACAGGAAGTTGATCGTGGTGGGGGCGAGGAATTCCAGGCGCGTGCCAATGACGGCCTCAGCGAGGTAGAGGCGCCGGTCGCGGACGCCGACGGTCATATCACACGGGAACAGAACCCCTGGCCGCGCTGCCGGAACTCGCCGACGTTGACCAGCCGGGGCAGCGCCTGCGGGGCGCGGGTGAGCAGGTCGGCCTGAACGCGGGCGGCGTGGAAGGACAGCTGCGCATGCTCCGCGCCGGGCTTGACGGTGGGCAAGTCGGCATAGGGACTGGAGCGCCGATTCCCCACCACCACCGCGCGAACGGTGGCAGCGTCGCCGCCATGACGAACGCGAGTACGGGCACGGCCAAGATGACGCGGACGACCGGCCCGACGACGGGGGCGATTCACTCGGCAACTACGTGCTGGCTACGGCGGCTACCGCTGAGGTGCTGCGCGAGCACGGTGGATGGACACCGGCCGCCCACGAGCAGTTGCGGTGCGGCAACGACGCGTTGGACGCCCAGTGCCTGCCCGTCCCGGTCCGCGGCGCGGCGGCGGCCATTCCGGAGATCGTGGTCAAGGAGCGAGAGCGCGACCTGCTACGTCGGCTGGAGGCGTTCATCGAACGGATGACCCCACTGCTCCCCGACACCCACGGCACGCAAGAGGAACAGGCATGAGCACGTCGCGGGCGGGCACTCCACGGGTGCTGCTGAACGGCGACGGTACCTCGGTCGCCCCGGCAACTAGATGAGTGGGATGGCGTCGGTGCGAGCGGCGACTCCCGCGCCGCGGATGGCCTGGACGGTCCCGTCGGCGAGTCGGGTCTGCTCGATCTTGACGATGATACGGCCGAGCGCGTCCTGTTCCTGCAGGTGCCCGGCCAACCACACGTTGACGCAGCTCATCTCCTGCCCAGTGCGGGCCTTGAACGCCTGGCGGCGCTCCTCGATGAGCTGCCCGATCCAGACCGAGGGCCGAACTGTCGTGTCCCGCGCGTGGGGGTGGAACGCCTCGGTATGCGCCGTGAGGAGCATGCCGACCGAACGAGTTCGCCCAGGGCAAGGGGGCGACGAGGGTTTACGTCATGCTTGAGGTGAAGAAGGCGCGGATGTCGCCGGCGAGCAGGTCGGGGGCCTCGTGTGAGGGGTGGTGCCCGCCGCTATCGAAGTCGCTCCAATGCACGATGCGCCGGTGGTCCCGTTCCGCGAGGGCGCGGATCGAAGGGAAGAAGTCGCCGGCGAAGCGGGCCAGGCCGAGGGGGAACGATGAGGGTTCTGCCGGAGGCTGGTTTCCGTGGTAGCCGGACAGGGCCGCGGAGCCCGCGCTGTCGGTGAGCCAGTAGATCGTGGCGTTGGTGAGGACGTAGTCGTCGCCGACCGTCTCGCCGAACAGCTGCAGGTTCCAGGCGAGTTGGCCGGCGGGGGAGTCGGCCAGCGCGTGCGCGAGCGTCTGCGGCTGTGTGGCCTGGAGTCGGAGATAAGCGCCCTTGTGCGCCACGAACCCCTCCAGCGCGCGAAGCCGTGCCACGTCCTCCCGGTTCAGCGGCGCCGACTCCGCCGGATCTCCTGAGGGCAGGGAGAAGATCTGAGTGACGTGCACCCCGGCGACGTGCTCGGGGTCAACGCGGCCCAGTTCCACGGAGATGAGCGAGCCGACGTCATTGCCGTGCACGCCGTAGCGGTCATATCCGAGCCGCCGCATGAGCTCCGCCCATGTCCGGGCGATGCGGTGGTGGTTCCAGCCGGGCTCGTCCGGCGCGCCGGAGAACCCGAAACCGGGAATGGAGGGGATCACTAGGTGGAACTGGCCGCTCAGCCGGCCGATGAGCGGCAGGTATTCCGCTACCGACATCGGCCAGCCGTGCGTAAGGATCAGTGGGACGGCGTCCGGCCGCGCCGAGCGGACGTGCAGGAAGTGGATCTCCAGCCCGTCGATCTCGGTGATGAACTGCGGGTGGGCGTTGATCCGGGACTCCCACGCCCGCCAGTCGTACCCGTCGCGCCAGTACTCCACCAACTTCCGGAGGCGGGCGGTCGGCACGCCGAGCCCGTCGCCGGGCAGCGGCCGGGTGAACCGGGTCGCGGCAAGGCGGCCGATCAGGTCGTCCAGCCGGTGCTGCGGAATCTCCACCCGGAACGGCCGGATCACGACCTGGCCGCCTTGTCGAGGACCCCGGCCAGTTCCCCGGGCCGGCTGATCATCGGCCAGTGGCCGCTGTCGAGGGTGACCAGCTCGTGGCCCGGGGGAGCGGCCGGGTCGCCTGGGTCGCCGGAGCAGGCGACATAGGTGCGCGGTATCCCGTCCACGGCGCTCAGGTCGGCGGGCGCGGGGTCGCGGTAGGTGTTGACGGGCTGGCCGGTTCCCCGGGCGCGCAGCCACGCGCGGTCGCCGGGGGTGAGCTCGTGCCGGCCGAAGTTGGCGTCGAGCACCTCATCGCTGAGCACGGGGATCAGACCGTCCTCGACGGTTTGCATGATCGCCTCTTCCGCATCTGGCGGGAGGATGCCGAACAGCGACTTCCCCGCCTGTGGAATGGTGGCGGCGACGTAGACGATTCGGGCGACGCGGTCCGGAATTCTGCTGGCGGCGACCGTCGCCGGAGCGCCTCCGTATGAGTGCGCGACGAGCACCACGTCGCGCAGCCCGGCGAATTCGATCGCGGCGACGATGTCGGTGGCGTGCGTGCCGAGCGTTGTCGCCGCCGAGCCGAGGTGCGCGCGATCGCCGAAACCGGTGAGCGTCAGCGGGTGCACGTCGTGGTCGGCGGCGATGAGGATCGGCGTGACCCGTTCCCAGGCCCAGGCGCCGAGGAACGATCCGCCGACCAGAACGATGGTGGACATGCCTGCTTCCTTTCGAGAGAGCTTCGGGGAAGCAAAGGCTAGGGAGGATTGTGGACGCTTTCTGCCCTCATTAGACTGTGGGCCGTGTCACGTCCGGCGACTCGCGTCCTAGCATTGCTCGAACTGCTGCAGGACCGCGGGCTCGTGTCCGCCGGGGAACTGGCCGGTCGGCTCGGGGTCGACCCCCGGGCGGTCCGCCGCTACGTCACCGCCCTCCGCGAGCTCGAAATCCCGGTCGAGTCGGTCCGCGGACGGTACGGCGGCTACCGGCTCGCCCGCGGCTACCGGCTGCCCCCGCTCATGCTCGGCGACGACGAGGCCGTCGCCGTGGCCATCGCGCTGGCCGCCGCGGGCGAGCGCGAGAAGACCGGCGAGCCCAGCGCCACCGACCGTGCGCTCCTCAAGCTCAACCGTCTCCTGCCCGGCGCGCTCCGCGAGCGCGTCATGATGCTTCTCGCCACGACCGGCGCCACGGCCGCCGGCGCGCTGACACCGGATCCGGATCTGGCCCTGATACTGGCGGCCGCCGTGCACGGGCACCGCACCGTCCGGATCGAGCACGCCCGCGGCGTCCGCGACGTGGATCCGTACGGCCTCGTGGTGCACAGCCGCCGCTGGTACCTGGTCGGCCACGATCACCTCCGCGGCGATCTCCGCGTCTTCCGTCTGGACAGGATCGCCGACGCCGCCGAGTTGCCGCGCCGATTCTCCCCGCCCAGCGGGGTCGACCCGGTGGAGCACGTCCTGCGGACGCTGACACTCGGCGCGTGGACGCACCGCACGGAGGTGTGGCTCGACACCGACCCGGATACCGCGCGGGCGCGGCTGCCGGTCACCTTCGGCGAGTTGCACTTGTGCCCCGAGGGTGGCGTGCTCCTGGTCAGCGGCGCAGAGGACCTGCCGGCCATGGCCCGCCTCCTGACCGGGCTGCCCTGGCGGTTCACCATCAGGTCGCCGCCTGCCCTGGTCGCGGCGCTGGCCGAGCACACCACGGCACTCACGGAAGCTCTTGTACGCTCACGCGAGGCGCGGCCGTGATCGCCTCCTGCGCTCGCGGCACAACGTGGCCAACGGCTTCCCGCAGGGCGCCCTTCGGCATACTCGGTGTATGGTATACGAGATGGCACTTGATCCGGTTTCCAGAACAGACACGCTCGCAGACGTGGTGTACACCCAGCTGCACGACGCGATCGCGACGCGTGCGCTGTCTCCTGGCGCGCGGCTAACCGAAGCGGGTGTCGCCCAGCAGCTCCAGGTGAGCAAGACCCCTGTGCGCGAGGCGCTGCTGCGCCTCCGGCAGGTGGGCTTGATCGAGCCGGACGGACTCCGCGGCAACCGCGTGATCAAACGCTCCGAGCAGGTCCTGCGTGACGCCTACGAGACGCGGCAGGCGCTTGAGGCATTCGCCGTGACGGCCGCCGCAGAGCGTGGCTCCGACGATGCCCTCGCCCACATCAGGGACCTCGCCGAAGGGTCCCTGACGGCCGCGCAGGCCGGTGATCTCGACGGCTATTTCGGCCTGGACCGGGAGTTCCACGCGGCGATCGCCGAAGCGTCCGGCAACCAGCGGATCGCCGGCCTCATCCACGACGCGGCGACCCTGATGCGTGCGCTGCGGCACGTTGAGGCCCTCGCCCAGGCCGGGATCGTCGCATCCGCGTACCAGCACGTCGCCATCGCCGAGGCACTGGCCCGGCGCGACGAGGCTTCGGCCGCCAGGCACATGCGCGACCATCTCGCCGCAGTCGAGGAGCTCTTCAACGACCGCGACCGGCCGTCCGCGTCCGCCTGAACGTCACCCACCCGTCGCCGTCGGTGACCGGTCCGGTGGACCGGCCGACAGCGTGTTCCAGAGCGCGGCGGCGTGCCGTCGCACTTCTCGCCGAGCGGACCAACGACCAACACACACAGCCCTCGACACTTGGGTCGAGCACTACATCCCAGTAACCGAATCGGCCGATCCGGGCTCGCTCCTCAAGTCACGGCACCAGTCGATCAGGCACGGCACCATGCGTTGGACGACCCTCCAAGGCGCGTTCGCGAAGGCCGCCGACGCCGCTTGAATCGAGCTGGTTTCGACGCCGGGCATCCGGTTCCGGCCCCAGGGGCGGTTGAGCGCCCGCACCGCCACCGCCGCCTTGAGTCATCGAACCCCTGCTCTACCTCCGCAAACGTCCGCATGGGGAGTATTGACCGTCATATCAGATATGGAATACCGTACACGGAACGTCAAAACTGGCGAGTGACCCGAGGAGCCAGTCATGTCCAACGTCGACAGTCGAAACGCCACAGATCCCCGCACGGCCACCGACGGGAAGGCTCCGGTGTTCGGACGTCGGGACGTTCTCAGCTTCGGTGCTCTCAGCGGAGGCATGCTGGCGCTCAGCCCCTTCCTGGCCGCGTGCAAGAGCGACGCCGCACCCGCGCTGACACCTCAGCGTGGCGGTCGGCTGCGCTTCGCCGGCGCCGGCGTCCAGTCGGAGACGAAGAACGTCTTCAACACCAACTCGCCGCAGGAGATCGCCCGCAACCGGCACCTCTTCGACTGGGTCGGCTACATGGAGGGCGGCGAGCCCGTCCCGTACATCGTCGAGTCGATCGAGCCGGCGGACGACGTCAGCCGGTGGCGCATGCGGATCCACAAGGAGGCGCGGTTCTCCGACGGTTCACCGGTCACGGCGGCCGACGTCCTGTTCTCGCTGCGCTCGGCCAGCGATCCGAAGATCGGCGGCGGGTTGCTGAGCGCCGCGGCGGCGTCGATCGACTTCAAGGCGTCCCGTACGGTGGGCAAGGACGTGGTGGAACTGCGCCTGACGGAACCGCTCGCCGACATGGACACGCAGATCTACGCCGGCAAGGTCTATGTGATCAAAGCCGGCTCCCACCTCAGCAAGCCGGAGAGCTTCACGGTCGACAACGTCGTCGGGTCAGGTCCGTACACCTTGGCCGACCTGAAGGTGGGCCAGTCAGCCAAGCTTGCGATGAACGAGAACTACTGGGGCCGCGGGCTCCTGGGCGGAGGCCCGTACTTCAGCGAGATCGAGGTCTTCAACATCCCCGACCCGACGGCGCGGCTCAACGCGCTTCTTGGCGGGCAGGCCGACCTCGCGGCGAAGCTCGACTACGCCGGAGCGAAAGTGAACGCCTCGAACTCGGCCTTCTCGTTCACCAAGACCGATCGTGTCTACGCGAACGAGGGCTGCTTCATCATGAACTCGAGGAAGAAGCCGTTCGACGACCCGCGCGTGCGGCTCGCGTTCAAGCTCGCCTGCCAGCGCGAAGCCCTCGTCAAGGGCGCCCTGCTCGGCTACGGCTCGGTCGCCAACGACCTGCAGGGCATCGGGTTCCCGGACTACTACGGTGACGAGTTGCCCCAGCGCGCCTACGATCCCGCACAGGCCCAGGCGTTGCTGCGGCAGGCCGGCGTCGCCGGTGAGACCGTCGAGATCTCCGTGTTCCCCGGTGTCGGAACCGCGGCGGCGGCACAGATCTACGCGGAGCAGCTGGGCAAGGTGGGGATGAAGGCGCGGGTCCGCGAGATCACGCCCCCCGAGCTGTTCAAGAACTTCCCGACGTTCAGCAACATTCAGGTCCTCGCCGTGGCGGTTCCGGGGAACCAGCCGTTCGCGACCTCGGTGGCGCCGCGGTCACTGGTCTCCAAGTCGACGTTCAACGTCGCCGGCTGGCTCGACCGCGACTGGGACCGGCGCCTTCTCGCCGCCCGGGCCACCACCGACCAGGCGAAACGCAAGAAGTTGATGTTCCGGCTCCAATCGGAGTTCTGGGACGACAGCGGCTGGATCGTGTGGGGCTACCAGACCATCGTCAACGGCACGGCCTCCTCCGTGCACGGGGTCAGTCTTGCTGGCGTCGAGGACGCGCCGAGCGTCCGCAAGGCATGGAAGTCCTAGGGGGATGCGGGTCGCGCGCTTCCTGTTCCTCCGGACCCTGGGCGGCCTGGCGATGCTGCCGCCGCTGTCGGTCCTGGTGTTCGCCGCGATCGAGGTGCTGCCCGGCGACGCGGCGGTCTACGCGCTCGCCGGTCAGAACCCGTCCGCGGAACTGATGGCCGAGACGCGGCACCGACTCGGCCTGGACCGGTCACCGCCCGAGCGGTATCTCGACTGGTTCTCCGGGCTGCTGCAGGCAGACATGGGCCGTTCGGCGATCAACGGGCAGTCGGTGTCCGCGGTGATCGAAGGCCGGATCGGGAACACGGTGATCCTCGGCGTCCTGGTGATCCTCCTCATGGTCCCGCTGGCCCTGGCCGTCGGAGTCTTCGCCGGAACCCGGGAGGGCCGTATCGGTGACCGTGTCTTCTCGCTGATCACGCTGTGCCTCGTCGCCATCCCCGAGTTCGTGCTGGCCGCCGCCCTGATCGTCATCTTCGGTTTCGGGTTGAAGCTCCTGCCGGCCACGTCGATCTTCCCGGTGGAGGACTCCCCGCTGATGCATCCGACCGTGCTCGTGCTCCCGGTGGCGACGCTGACCCTGGTCGCCGCGAGCGGCGCATCGCGGCAGGTGCGAGTGGGCGTCGCCGACGTGATGCGCTCCCGTTACGTCGAGTTGGCGCGCCTGAAAGGCCTGCCGGAGAGGCGGGTCGTTCTGCGGCACGTGATCCCCAACGCCGTCGGCCCGTCGCTGCAGGTCTTGGCCGGCAGCGTCGGCGTCGTCATCGGGGGATCGGTGATCGTCGAGACCGTGTTCTCCTACCCGGGGCTCGGCTCGGCGCTCGCCGCGGCCGTCACGACACGGGACTTCGCTCTTGTAGAGGGCATCGTGATGGTCCTCGCGGCGGCACTGATCATCGCCTACACCGCCGCCGATCTGGCGGTCAGCCTTCTCACTCCGAAGTTGCGGACGGCGCTATGAAAGCGATCACCGAACACGGGGCCGGGGACCGCCCGACGGCGACCGTGCTGCAGCCCGGCGACGAGTTCGCGCGGGAACTCGGCGGCGGGGCGTCCCCGGCGAGGCGGCACTTCGCCTCCGCCGTCCCGTCGGCCAGCGGATGTGTCGTCCTGGCCGTTGTCCTCTTCACGCAGCTGGCGCCCTTCCTGGCGCCGCATCCCGTCCGGGAGGTCATCGGCGCGCCCTATGCCGGGCCGGGGGAGGCCGGCGTCCTCGGCACCGACTACCTCGGGCGGGACCTGCTGAGCCGGTTGCTGGCCGGCGGTCGATCGCTGATGCTGCTGGCGGCGGCCTGCACGATCGCGGCCGGTGTCCTCGGCACGGCGCTCGGGCTCCTGCTCGGCTACATCCGCGGGGTCGCCGCGGCCGTCCTGAACCGGGTCGTCGACCTCTTCCTCATCCTTCCCCCGCTGGTCGTCCTGCTCGTGCTCACGTCCGGCTCGGCCCGGGGAACGACGATCCTCATCCCGACGATCATGATTTCGGCCGCGCCGTACATCGCCAGGATCGTCCGCACGGCGACGCTCGGCGTCGTGCGCAGCCCGTTCGTCGAGGCCGCGGTCCTGCGCGGTGAGTCACGCCGGGCGATCCTCCTGCGGGAGATCCTGCCGAACATCGCCGGTCCGGTGCTCGCCATCACCGGACTGCTCCTGATCTATTCGATCTTCGTGATCGCCTCGGCCGGCTTCCTCGGCGTCGGCACCCAGCCGCCGGCAGCGGACTGGGCGCTCATGATCAAGGAGAACATGCCGGGCGTCACCCTGAGCCCGTGGCCGGTGGCTTTCCCCGCACTGGCCATCATCGCCCTGGCCGTCTCCGTGAACATCTTCTCCGACGGCCTGCACCGGCGTATCGCCGGTGGCCGAGCAGGACGGGACGGCGCGTGAATCCCCTGGTTGAAGTCGAAGGCCTGACCATCGAAGATCATGCGGGCCGGACGATCCTGCATGAGGTTTCGTTCTCGGTCGGCGCCGGCGAGGCGGTCGGCGTTGTCGGGGAGTCGGGGTCGGGGAAGACGACCACCGCGCTGACGCTTCTCGGGTGGGTGCGACACGGGCTCCGGGTCGTCTCCGGCCGGGTGCGGGTCGCGGATGCCGAACTCACCGGGCGGCCGGAGAAGGAAGCCCGTGCGGCGCGCGGGCGGCTCGTCGCCTACGTCCCGCAGAGCCCCGCCTCCGCGCTCAGCCCCCTGATGCGGGTGGGCGACCAGATCACCGAGATCCTCACCGGCATGACGGCGGCCGAGCGGGCGGCACGCGTCGCGGAGACGCTCGACCTCGTCGAGCTGCCGGACGACGAGGATTTCCGGCGCAAATTCCCGCACCAGCTGTCCGGCGGCCAGCAGCAGCGGCTCTGCCTGGCCCTCGCACTGGCGAACCGCCCCAAGGTCCTCGTCCTCGACGAGCCGACCACCGGCCTGGACGTGATCACCCAGGCGGCGGTCCTCGCACACCTCGACCGGATCCGGCGGGATCTGAAGGTGGGGGTGATCCTGGTGTCGCACGACCTCGCGCTGGTCGCCGCGCACACCGACCGCGTCGTCGTGATGTACCAGGGCCGCGTCGTCGAGGCGGGCTTCAGCCGGAGCCTGCTCGCCCGGCCGTCGCACGAGTACACCCGCGGCCTCGTCGCCGCGGTCGTCGACCATCGTGCCCTCGGCGGATCACCGGCCCGTGCCGTCATCTCCGCGGCGCCGGATGGTCCCCCGGCCATCGGGCCGGTGTCGCTGCTGGCCGTCAAAGATCTCCATGCGAGCCACCGTACGAAGGGCCGCGCGATCGTCGCGGCGGAGGGGATCTCGTTCGAGATCCGCGCGGGAGAGTGCCTGGCGATCGTCGGGCAGTCCGGCTCGGGTAAGACGACGATCGCCCGCACCGTGGTCGGCCTGCACCGGGCGGACCACGGGGCCGTCCTCCTGGACGGCTCGCCGCTCCCGCCTTCGGCCACCGCGCGCGGCAGGGACGAGCTCCGCCGGATCCAGTACATCTTCCAGGACCCCTTCGCGTCGCTGAACCCGCGCCGGACGGTCGGGGACTCCATCCGGCGGCCGTTGCGCGTCCTGCGGGGGATGCCCGAGCGCGAGGCCCGCGCTGAGGTCGCGCGGCTGCTCGAGCGGGTGCGGATCCGGAAGGACATCGCCGCCGCGTATCCCGGGGAGCTCTCGGGCGGCGAGTGCCAGCGCGTCGCCATCGCCCGGGGCCTGGCCTCCTCCCCGGACCTGCTCGTGTGCGATGAGATCACCTCGGCGCTGGACGTTTCGGTGCAGGCCTCGGTGCTCGAACTGATCAACGAGCTGCGCCGTGACCTGGACCTGGCGCTCCTGTTCATCTCGCACGACCTCGGTGCGGTCAGCGTCGTCGCCGACACGATCATGGTGGTCGAGCGCGGCCGGTGCCGGGAGTACGGGCCGGCCGGCGAGGTGCTGCGCACGCCGCAGGACCCCTACACGTGCCGTTTGGTCGAGGCGGCGCCTTCACTGTCGGAGGCCCTGGTCGCCTCCACCAGACCGGCCGACGGAGCGGGGGTCGCCAAGTGAGCGGCGCTTCGGAGTACACCGCCGAGCACGTGATCATGCCGGACGGATGCCCCCTCTACGTCGAGCGCCGCGGCGTCGGCCGACCGGTTCTACTGGTGCACGCCGGCGCGGAGGACTCCACCGGATGGGTTTCGCAGGCCGAGGCGCTCGCCGCGGCCGGGTACGAGGCGTTCGTCTACGACCGGCGCGGCACCGGCCGCAGCGGGCGGGACGGGTGGCCGGTCGACGGGGCCCCGGGGCATGCGCGCGACGCCGTTACGCTGCTGACGGCACTGGACCTCGCCGAGGTGACCGTCCTGGGCGTGAGCTCGGGAGCGATGGTCGCGCTGGAACTCGCCCTGCGCGCACCGGCGTCGGTCGTTCGGGCCCACGTGCACGAACCCCCCGCGTTCCGACACGTCGGCTACGGGATGGAGGAGTTCGAGCGTCTCGACGGCACCGTCCGGCACGCCCTCGCCGGGACGCCCGGAGATCACGCCGGCGCCTACGCCGCACTGATGGAGGCGGTGAACGGCGAGGGCTCCATCGCCCGGATGGCGC
This sequence comes from Actinomadura soli, assembly GCF_005889715.1. Taxonomy (GTDB): domain Bacteria; phylum Actinomycetota; class Actinomycetes; order Streptosporangiales; family Streptosporangiaceae; genus Spirillospora; species Spirillospora soli. The sequence goes on along the minus strand of NZ_VCKW01000007.1, from coordinate 35,519 downwards.
CCGGCCGCTGGGCGATGGAGGCGAGGAACGCGGAGGCCTTCATCCGCGACGACCTGCCGCTCATCGCCCTGCGGCGGTTCTCCGACGGCGAACTCGCCCGTCTCGCGCCGCTCGTGCGGCTGACCGTCGGATCGGAGAGTCCGTCGTTCCTGCGCCACGTTGCCGCCGCCCTCCGGGCAAGCGGGGGCTGGTCCCACCAGGTGCTGCCCGGGCAGGGTCACACACCGCACCTGAGCGAGCCCGAGATCTTCGTCGATCTTCTGGTGAAGGCGGCTGCCGATGAGCAGACCTGAGTTCGACCACCTGATGATCGCCGTCGCCGACCTCGACACCGCTGCGGCGCGGTACCGGGGGCTTGGTTTCGACGTTCGGGCGGGCGGTCGGCACCACGCCCTCGGCACGGAGAACGTGATCATCCCGTTCCGGGCCGGGCGCTACATCGAGCTGATCGGCGTGCGCGACGCGGTCGCGGCGAGACGGCGCCTCAACGAAGGCGCCCGGTTCGTGGAACTCGTGGACGCCTATGACGAGATTCCCCTGATCTTCGTGCTGCGCGCCGGAGACCTGGAGGACGTCCGCGCGCGGCTGGATTCCGCCGGTATCGCCATGGGTGGGCCGGACCGGCTGTCCCGCGACGATCCGGCGGGCCGGGCCGTGGCCTTCTCGGTGCTGCAGCCGGGCGCCGGTCCGTGGCGGCGGGGCTTTCCCTCGTTCATCGACTGGGGTGACGCCCCCCTGCCGGCGGCCGTGCCCGGCGACCACCCGAACGGCGCCACGGACATCACCGCCCTCGACGTCCTCGTGCCGCGGGTGGAGCCGCACATGCGGCACTACCGCGCGCTCGGATTCGAGGCGGTCGCGCATGGCGAGGAGGACCGCGGCGTGATCGGCCTCGGCGGCGTGGAGTTGCGGCTCGGCGGGCCGTCGTCCGGCGCGGGCGCGGCCGAGGCGCTGGCCTCGCATGGGGCCGGCGTCTGCGCGGTACGCCTGTCCGGGAACGAATCCTTCACCGCCGGCCCCGCGGTCGGCAGGCCGTTCTCCCTGCGTCTCGACCGGTGGGCCGGATGAGCCGGCCCCGGATCTGCGGGCAAGCGCGAATCCGGCGGCCGGGCGGCGTCGCTCCGCCGGCCGACGGCGACAACCGGATGACAGGAAGGAAGCCGTGACCGTGGCGAACGAGCCGAGACGGCTGGCGATTCCACCCGACCCGATCTGCCGGATGTCCGCCTGTGAGATCCGCGCCGCGTACGCGGCGGGGGAGTTGTCGCCCGTCGAGGTGCTGGAGGCAGTGCTCGCCCGCGCCGAGCGGGTCGATCCTTATCTATCGGCGCTGTACTGGCGCTTCGACGAGTCCGCGTGGACGGCCGCCGCCGCGTCGGAACGTCGCTGGCTGCGCGGCACGCCCCTCAGCCGCCTCGACGGGCTGCCGATCACCGTCAAGGACAACATGGACGTGCCGGGCGCGCCGACGTACCTGGGATCCCGGACGAATCTGTTCACGCGCTTTCCGGCGAAGCGGGATCCGCTGGTCGGTGCGTTCCTCGACCGCGGCGCCGTCCTGTTCGCCAAGTCGACGATGGTGGAGACCGGCCTGTTCTCAGGGAGCTTCAGCGCCCTGTACGGGCCGGTGCGCAACCCGTGGAACCTGGCCAAGAGCACGGGCGGTTCTACCTCCGGCGGCGCGGCGGCGGCCGCCGCGCACCTCGGCCCCGTCCACCTGGGCACCGACGGCGGCGGGTCGCTGCGGTCGCCCGCGGGCGGCTGCGGGTGCGTCGCGCTGAAGGCCACCGCGCAGTCCGGGCCGTTCGGCCATCCGCCCGGCGATGTTCCCCGGTCCAGCGGTATGCGGGGGTTCATCAGCCGGGACGTCGACGACCACATCTTCGTGTTCGACGAGGTCGCCGGGCCGGCCGGAGCCCCGCGCTGGGAGTCGCTCGGCGACCTGCGCGTCGGGTACCTGCCGAACGCGAGCGCCGACCCGGGCGTCGGCGACGTCCATCCCGTCGTGCGGGCGGCGGTCGAGGCTGCACTCGACCGGCTGAGCGGGACGGTCCGCATCGAGGAGATCCCAGAGCCGATCTTCGAAGGCCCGATGTGGGAGGCTGCCGTCGCCGCGGCCTTCGCGCGGATCGGCCGGTCGCTGGACGGCAGGCCGCCGGAGTTCGCCGAACGCCTGCACCCGGTGGTACGGGAGACGGTCGCGCGGGCGCGCGCCTCGGCCGGATCCGCGGACCAGGCCGACAGGGTGGTCCGCGAGCTCACAGAGCGGTTCGGCCGCCGCCTCACGTCCACGTTCGAACGCTATGACCTGCTGGTACTCGCCTGCAATTACTACCCGTCCTTCGACGCCGAGCTGCCCTGGCACGACGAATGCGCCGTGATCGAAGAGCTCGCCTACGGGTGGACGTCCGGGGCGTGCCCGCACGTCGGGTGGGCCAATGGCGGCCCTCCCAGCGTCAGTATTCCCTGCGGCCTGGACCGCGATGGGGTGCCGATCGGGCTCCTGCTCGTCGGCCGGCCGGGCCTGGACCCCGAGGTTCTCTGGGCGGCGCGGCGGTTCGAGGAACGACTGGAATTCCCTGCTCTCTTCTGAGGGCACGGTCAACCGGAAAGAGGATCTCCGTGCGGAAACTGAAGCAGCGCATCGGGCAGGTCGGGCTGGGCTCGATCGGCCGGATCTATGCCCGGCACCTCCTCGACGCCGCCGAGGAGGTGAGTGTGTTCGACCTCGACCGGGCGCGCGTCGACGCGGTCGCGCGCGATGGCGCGACCGGGGCCCGCAGCGCTCGGGACCTGGCCGCCGCGAGCGAAGTCATCGTCGTGTCGCTGCCCAACCCGCCGGCCGTCGAACAGGCGTTCCTGGCCGACGACGGAATCCTGGCGGGCGCCGCCCCCGGGACGGTCGTCCTGGATCTGAGCACCGTGTCACCCGTCACGAGCCGCCGGATGTACGCGGCAGCGGCCGAGCACGGCGTCGCCTACCTCGACACGCCGGTCAGCGGCGGCGCGCCGATGAACGGGGGCGTCGAGGGTGCGGCCGCGCGAACGATCACCTTCATGGTCGGCGGGGACGCCGATGCCTTCGAGAAGGCCAAGCCGGTCATGGACGCACTGGGCAAGGTGTACCTCCACATCGGCCCGTCCGGTAGCGGAAGCACGATCAAACTCATCAGCAACATGATGTCCGGCGTCTACACGCTCGTCACGGCGGAGGCGTTCGCGCTCGGCGCGGCCGTCGGGCTCTCGCCCGAACGCCTGCTGGAGGTGTTCCAGCATACCGACGCCAAGTCCTACTTCATGACGGATTATCTGGTGCCACGCCTGCTTCGCGGGGACCTCGATCCCGGATTCAGCGTGGCACTGCAGTTGAAGGACCACCGTCTTGCAGCCGACCTCGGTGACGAACACCGCGTGACATTGTCGCTCAACGAGCAGGCGATACACCTGTACGAGCTGATGGTGCTCCAGGGGCACGCCGAACGGGACGTCACCGAGGCGCTTCCCTTCTTCGCGGAACAGGCCGGCCAGTCGCTCCCCGTCGCGGCGTCCGGATGACGGGCATGGGCCGACTGGCCGGGCGCCGCGTGCTCGTCACAGGCGGTGCCGGCGGAGCCGGGGCGGCGAGCGTCCGCCGCTTCGCCCGCGAAGGCGCGCATGTCCTGTTCGCGGACGTGGACGGGCCGGCCGGCCGGGCGCTTGAGGCCGAGATCGGGTCGGCGGGCGGGCAGGCCCACCTCATCGAGGCCGACGTCTCACGGGCGGACGATGTGCGGCGGTACGTCGCGACCGCCGCCGAACGGCTCGGAGGCGTCGACATCCTGTTCAACCACGCGGGAACGGTGCTGGTCGAGCGACTGATCGACACCTCTGAGGAGGACTGGAACCGGCTCCTGGCGATCAACGTCACTAGCATGTTCCTGATGTGCCGGGAGGTGCTGCCCCACATGATGGCGGCCGGCCACGGAGTGATCCTCAACACGTCGTCGATCTCGGGTCTCACCGCGTCCCCCAATGAGAGCGCCTACTGCGTCACCAAGGGCGCCGTCCTGCAGCTCACGCGGGCCATCGCCGTCGAGTACCGCGCGCACGGGATCCGCGCGAACGCGCTCTGCCCCGGGTTCATCAGGACCGCGCACGGGCGGCGCGAGATCGACGAGCTCGTCGCCCACGGCGCCGGCGACGTCGAGGAAGAGATCGCCGGCCGGCAGGGCCGCCTCTGCGAGCCCGAGGAGATTGCCGCGGCGGCGCTCGCCCTGGTGAGCGACGACACCGCGATCGTCAACGGCGCCGCGCTGGTGGCCGACAACGGCTGGATGGCGATGACGTGACCGTAAGGAATTGGAGATGCCCATGAGTTCGATCGATGTGCTCATCAAGGACGTCAGAATCGTCGCCTGCGACGCCGACAACACGGTCATCGACCGGGGATATCTGGCCGTCCGCGGCGGGAAGACAGATGCGTTCGGGCCGATGGACGACGGGATGGTGCCGGCACATGCGGCCGAAGTGATCGACGGCACCGGCCTCACCGTTCTCCCTGGCCTGGTGAACGCGCACATGCACTTTCACTACCGGCGTCTCGGCGGTCCGGTCGGGCCGAACATCCTCGGGCCCGTGGCGCTGGACGCCCTCAAGTCCACGCGGACCGCCTTCAACCTTCTCCGCGAGGGCGTCACCAGTGTCCGGGACCTCGGCCACAACGACGACTCCCGGTTGCACGTCCGCGACGCGATTCGCGACGGGGTCATGGTCGGCCCCCGGGCGACCGTCTCGGGCGCCGCGATCGGGATGTCATACGGCCACGCATACTTCGTCGCCGAGAGTGTCGCGACGCTGGACGGCCTGGTGGAGACCATCCGCCGGCAGGCCCACGAGGGCGCCGACCTCATCAAGATCATCGCCAGCAACGAGGACCTTCCGCACCCGCCCGGCGACGAGCTGACGGTGCCCTGGTTCTCCGCGAAGGCCGTCCAGGTGGCGGTGGAGACCGCGCACGAGTGCGGCCTGCCCATCGCCGCCCACGCGAACGGGTCGCGGGCCCTTGAGCGGTGCATCGAGGCCGGCGTCGACACGATCGAGCACGGGATCTACCTTTCGGCCGACCATGCGTCCGCCATGGCCGAACGGGGCATCGCTCTCACTCCGACGCTGTCGGGGTTCTTCGAGAACAGCCGCGAGTTCTGGGGACGGTCCTGGCAGCCGCGTTACGCGGCGCTATGGAACGTCCACCAGAGGACGATCGGCAACGCCGTGGACGCGGGCGTGCTGATCGGCACCGGGACCGACACGCTCGGCACCGTCGCGCAGGAGGCCTGGTTGCTGCACAAGTACGGCGGTGCCTCACGCGCCGCCGCCCTGGCTGCCGCGACGCGGAACGGCGCGCAGATCGTGCGCCAGGGAGCGGGCGTCGGAACCCTGACCCCGGGCACCCGAGCCGACCTGGTCCTCGTCGAGGGCGCCCCCGACCGCGACCTGCTCGATCTGGGACGCACGCGGTACACCTTCCTCGCCGGCCGGTGCTTCACCCGGCGGGAACTAGGCAAGCTGATCCCCGGCCATCAGTTCTTCGTGGACGAGTTGGACGGCCCGGACGCCCTGCCGTCGTCCGCCCGTGCCGGTAGAGACGAGAACGCGGTCGGCACCGGCGGCCTGCTGCGGGTCAGCGCCGGCTGCTGACCCTTCGACCCTGTTCCAGTAGCCTGCCGGCAGGCAGGTCTGCGGCGCAGATCGTGCTGGAAGCCCCGCCTCACGGTGTTTTCTCCCGGCGCAGCCATGCCACCCAAGCTGGCGGAGCCGCCGGTCTGGGGGGCGGCGGACCTCCGGCCGTCCGAGGTACGGTCCTCTGACACTCCCGTCGGTCCGGTCGGCGACGCCGCTGTCACCGCGCGGAAGGCTGAGTTGGACGCTCGATCGGCGCGCGTGCCGCAGGATGCGAAGACGACGGCAGCACACAGGGCGGTCCCAGCGGCCCGGGGGCGGTTCGGCCGCCGTTGGGCGGAGGGCGGGACGGCCCCGCGGAACACCCAGGCGGCGCGCCCGGATCCACGAGTCATGAACCGGCGCTGAGCGGAGGGAATCCGGATGCGGGTACTGCTGCACTACGACATGGACCATGCCGAACCGGGCCTGGACATCGTGAGCTGCTCGGAGCGGGACGACGAGCGCTTTGCCGCGCTGCTGCCCGACACCGAGGTCATCTGGCACGTGTTGCGTCCCCTCACCGCCGCAGACATGGAACGGGCCCCGAAGCTGAAGTTGATCCAGAAGCTCGGCACCGGGGTGAACACCATCGACCTGGACGCCGCCGCCGAGCGCGGGATCCGGGTGGCGAACATGCCGGGCCGCAACGCGCAGGCCGTGGCGGAGACGAGCCTGCTGCTGATGCTGGCGGTGCTGCGCCGCCTCGTGGCGTTCGACGCACGGATGCGGCGCGGCGAGGGCTGGCACGCCGACCGTGCGCTGGTGGGCGGCGAGCTGGGTGGCCGGACGGTCGGGCTGCTCGGCGGCGGGGAGATCGCGGGGCTGCTGCGCGGGATGCTGGAGGCGATCGGCGCGAACGTCGTCTACACATCGCGCCGGCCGCGCCGCGACGACCCTTCCTGGAGGGAGCTGGACGACCTGCTGCGGGCGAGCGACATCGTGTCGGTGCACGTCCCGCTCACCGGCCGAACCCGCCATCTCCTGGACGCGGACAAGCTGGCCCTGCTGCCGCCGGACGCGATCGTGGTGAACACGGCGCGCGGCGCGGTGATCGACGAGGCCGCCCTCATGGACGCCCTGGCGTCTGGGCACCTGGGCGGCGCCGGGCTGGACGTCTTCGAGGAAGAACCGGTGGAACCGGACAACCCGCTCCTCGCCCTCGGCAACGTCGTCGTGATGCCGCACGTCGCCTGGCTGACCGGTGAGACCTGGGCTCGGTACTTCGAAGTGGCCGCGCGGAACTGCCACCGCCTCGCCCGCGGCGACGAACTCCTCCACCGCGTCATCTAACCTCGGGCTTCGCCTGGGGCGGGCGGAGTGTGTCTGCTGACATGAGAAAAGTGCCTCTGGCCTGGAAGGATCGGGATTGCGAAGGAAGGCGAACTTGCCGAACTCGATGGATCCGGCTGGCGGCCGCTACGCCCGGCGGAACTGTGCCAACTCGGCCTCACCCCGTGACTTGCACCACCAGGCCGGGGAGCCCCGGAACCGGCAACGACTCCGGAGCTCGTGGCGGGGCCCGGCAGGGGCCTCACGTTTCGGCCTTCTCCGGGGTGGAGGGGGTCGGCTGAGGTGCTGCGGGCGCACGGCGGCGTGCGGTTGTCAGGTGGTAGAGCAGCGCCAGGGTCGTGACACCGGCGGCTGGCGGCCCCATTGCGGCGGGCGCGATGGCGAGCCACTCCTGTGCCAGTCCACCCAGGGCGCCGCCGAGGGCCATTCCGACGTAGATGGCCGAGGAGTTGAGGCCGAGCAGAATCGGTGCCGCAGCCGGGCTGAGGGCGATGAGTCGGTGCTGTTGGGGCACGACGACGACGCCCAGGGCCGCGCCCCAGACTGCGGCCCACGCCGGGGTGGACACGAGCGTGGTGGTCGCCACCGAAGTGAGGGCGAGGGCGACGGCGGCGATGATGAGAGGCCCGGTCAACACCCGCGCGGGATCGTGCCGGTCGACCAGCCGTCCGGCGATGATGTTTCCGGCCAGGATGCCGATTCCCCAGGCCAGCAGGATGACGGTGAACAGCGATTGGGAGCCGCCGGTCGCATCCTCCAGGGCCGGGCCGATGTAGGTGTAGAGGTGTAGGTGCCGAGGAAGACCAGCGTGGTGACGGCCAGCAGCGCGAGGACCCGGCCTTGTTTGAGTGGGCGCAGCCGGTCGCCCAGTGAGGCGGCGGGAAGTGTCACCTTCGGAAGGCCAGCGGCGATCCAGATGATGGCGACGAGGCCGACCCCGGCGACGGCCCACAGGGTGATGCGCCAGTCGGTACGGCCGATCAGCATGCCCAGAGGCAGGCCCAACGCCGTCGCCAAGGTGAGCCCGCCGAGCACGAAGGCCAGTGCCCTGCCTCGGCGTGCCGGTGGCGCAATGGCCCCCGCAGCGCTGGAGGCGACAGAGTTGATCATCCCGGCGCCGACTGCGGTGACGACGCGGGCGATCATCACCTCGTAGCCGGTGCCCAGGGCGGTGAATGCGTTGCCGGCCACGAAGACGCTCAACGCGATCAGCAGCGCGGACCGTCTGTCCAGTCCACTGGTGAGCGCGCCCATGACAGGCGCCGACACGGCCATCACCAGGGCGAACACCGTCACCAGCTGCCCGGCGGCGGGAGTGGAGACCTGCAGGTCGGTGGCGATGGCCGGGAGCAGGCCCGCGATGACGTAGCTGTCGGTGCCGACGGCGAAGGTCGCCAGGGCCAGCGGAAGAAGTCGCTTCAACACCGGGTGGTGCCGCCTTTCCAGAGGACCTCAGAAGTACCGAGGGGAAACCCTAGGCAACATATGGATGCTTGTCCATGTATCCATGGGTTGATAGCGTGGCGGGTGTGCGGAACACGGGGGCGGCGATGCGTAAGGTGTCACAGCCGACGACCGAGGCCATCCGGCTGGTGGAGGTGCTGCGGGCTTTGGCCGATCCGGTGCGGCTGGACCTCGTCCTGCGGCTCGACCGGATGGGCGAGGACTTCTGCAACGCGATCGGCGCCGAAATCGACGTGCACCAGACGACGCTGTCGCACCACTACCGGGTGTTGCGCGAGGCCGGCGTGACGTGGACGACCGTGCAGGGCCGATCCCGGCTGGTACGGCTGCGCCGAGAGGACCTCGACGCACTGTTCCCCGGCCTGCTCGACTCTGTACTGAGCGCACAACGCCGAACACGCGATACCGCAACCACCAGCACTGTCAAGGCGCCGTAGGCGCCGGCTCCCCGGCATGGACGTGGGTCGGTATGGTCTGGCGCATGACCGACTACTTGCAGGTCTCTACCACCACCGCAAACCGTGAGGCCGGCATGTCGCTCATCCGCTCCGCGGTCGGTGCGAGACTCGCAGCATCCGGCCAGGTGGTCGGGCCCGCTGGGGCGGCATTCCGGTACCTTGAGGAGCTGGGTACAGGCGAGGAGTGGCAGGTCTTCCTGCGCACGACGAGCGACCGATATGCCGAGTTGGAAGCGCACCTGATCGAACACCATTCCTGGGACAACCCTGAGGTGACGTACACGCGGATCGACGGCGGGTCGGCAGCGTACTTGCAGTGGCTCAAGCGGGAGACATCGCCCTAGCCTGGTCGATCACCTCGATCACCTCGATCACCTCGATCACCTCGATCACCTCGATCACCTCGATCACGGCTGGGACGGAGGCGTGCCGACGCAGCCGCTGGACCACCTCCGATACGCCGGTTGCATCCACGGCCCCTACCGATCACCGAACCCGACCAGATCGCCCACCTGAGCATCCGAAGAGCCCCACGTCTGGGCGGAATCCTCAACGAGGACGAGCATGCTGCTTGACCTGCGCGGATGGAGTTTTCGGCAGAAGCGGGGTCACGCCAGCCCGATGCTCTCCCGCAGGCGGAGCGCCGATGCGCGGGCGTGTGTCACGGTCTCGCCTGCGTCGAACCTCGTGGGCTGATCTTCGTCAAGGACGACCGCGCCGTTGACGATGACGGTGCGGACTGATCCGCGCGCGCCGAGCACGCCTGTTTCAAGATCGGTATCGGCTCCCAGCGCCTGTGAGGCGGCCGGCCACCGGATGACGAGATCGGCGCGCAGCCCCACTCGCAGCTCGCCGAGGTCGCGGGCGCCGACCGTGCGGGCCGCGCCCGAGCAGCGCATCTGGAGCACTTCGGCGGGTCGGGCGGCGTCACCCGCCATGGTCGACGCCGACACCGCGAGAGTTCCGAGGACGTCGAGGTTGCCGATGCGTGCGATGTCGCTGCCGATGCCGACGGGTAGCCCGCGGCGCCAGAGCTCAGGCATCCGCGGCTGGGCGCCGGGCCTGGAAAGTGCCTGCATCTGCCCGTATGGGCACCATACGAGCGATGCTCCGGCGTGGACGAGCAGGTCGGCGTCCGCGGCGGTGACGCGGTTCATGTGCACGAACGAAGTGTGCTCGTCGAGCAGCTCGGCGTCGGCCAGCCGTTGCACGGTAGTGCGGCCGTGCCGCTGCTCTTTCGAGATGGCCCCCGCTTGCCTGTAGCCGAGATGCTCCTGGACGGTGACGCCGCCACTCCGGGCGACCTCGACGGCGTGCCGGTACAACTCGGAGGAGTCGCTCGCCTCTCCGTACAGTCCGACGAAGCCTCGGACGAGCCCGTCCTCCTTGTTCCGGAAGAGCTGGCCGCCGACCCGGGACTTGGCCTCGTCGGTGGTGCGCGGCCACCGTTCGAGGAAGCCCCCGCCGAAAAGCTCTGGGTAGGACGCGGCGAGTTCGTGTCCCAAGTCGGCGACGTACGGGTCGGTCAGCCACGCCCGGATTCCCGCCTGCGAGGCCGTCTCGGCGACGGCGTCCGGATCGTAGACGGTGCCCGGGTCGACGAAGCCGGTATAGCCGGCGCGGAACAAATCGAGAATGGCCAGGCGGGCGCTCGCCACCTCGTCGGCGGTGGAGATCCGCGCTTTCCAGTGCCCCATCGTCTTTCCGGCGCGTTCGAGGGCCGGGAGGGCAGAGCGGGCGGTGTACTGGCTGATGTGCATGTGCGCGTCGATGAAGCCGGGGTGCACGACCGCCCCGGCGGCGTCGATCGCACGATCCGCCCGGTACCGCCCGGCGACCACGCCGTCGGGGCCCAGGCCGACGATGAACCCGTCCTTGATCGCGACACTGCCGGAGATGACCGTGCCGGCCTCATCGGCCGTCACGATGAGCGCCCCGGAGATGATGAGGTCGCATTCGTTCACGACGCCTGTCTGGTAACTCATAGGACCTTCCCGAGAAACTCTCAATCGTCGACGCCGGAGCCGGACGAGCCGGCCGCCTTCTCGCGGGCACGGGGGATGGCCTCTGGGAGGCCGGTCAGCGCCGGCGGATCGCTCTGCTTCCTGGAACGCCGCCAGAGGTTGCCGATCAGCGGGCTGAACAGGAGCAGGGTGGCGAAAACGAGGATGACGGCCGAGCCCGGACGGGTGACGAAGATGGCGAGGCTGCCGTTCGAGATGAGCAACGATTGGCGGAAGGAGCGTTCCAGGATGGCGCCGAGTGCCAGCGCGAGCACCAGTGGTCCGGGGTCGAAGCCGGTCTTGCGCATCAGGTAGCCGATGATCCCGCAGACCAGCGCCACCCACACGTCGAAGGTGCTGCTGTTGATCGTGTAGACGCCGAGCATGATCACCGTGACGGTCAGCGGCGCCAGCAGCGTGAACCGCAGGCTGAGCAGCCGGATGAACATTCCGACCAGCGGCACGTTGAGCACCAGCAGCATGAGGTTGCCGACGTACATCGAGGCGATCACGCCCCAGAAGACCTGCGGGTGCTCGCTGATGAGCTGTGGGCCGGGAGTGATGTCGTGGATCAGCAGCGCACCGAAGATCACCGCCATCACGACGTTGGAGGGGAGGCCGAGGGTGAGCAGCGGGATGAACGCCGCGGTTGAGGAGGCGTTGTTGGCGGTCTCCGGCCCGGCCACGCCCTCGATGGCCCCCTTGCCGAACCTCTCGGGCTGTTTCGCCCGGCGCTTCTCGACCGCGTAGGAGACGAGAGAGGAGACCACACCTCCGCCGCCTGGGACGGTGCCGATGAGGAATCCGATCACGCCGCCGCGCACTACCGATCCGCGGGCCTGCCGCCAGTCGCGCCTCGTCGGCCAGACGCGGGACACCGAGGGCAGCGAGGTCGGCGTCGTGGTCTGGTGCTCCAGGTTGTGCAGCATCTCGCCGATGCCGAACAGGCCCATGGCCACGGCGACCAAGTCCACGCCGTCCAGCAGTTCACCGAAGCCGAAGGTCAGGCGCGCCTGCCCGGTGATGGGATCCTGGCCCACGGCGGCGATCAGCAGGCCGATCCCGACCATGACGAGGCTCTTGGTGAACGACTTGGTCCCCAGGAACGCGACCATTGCCATACCGAGAACTGTGAGCGCCGCGAACTCGGGCGGCCCCACGGCCAGGGCGACCTTGGCGAGCAGGCCGGACAGCAGCGTGAGGCCGATCACCGAGACCGTGCCGCCGAGGAAGGAGCCCACCGCCGCGATGCCGAGCGCCGGGCCCGCCCTGCCCTGCCGCGCCATCTGGTAACCGTCGAACGTGGTGACGATCGACGCGGCCTCCCCGGGCAGCCGCAGCAGCACGGACGTGATGGTTCCGCCGTACATGGAGCCGTAGTAGATGCCGGCCAGCATGATGATCGCCGACTCGGGACCCATGGAGAAGGTCAGCGGGAGCAGGAGGGACATCGTCGCCGTCGGTCCCAGTCCGGGCAGCACCCCGATGACCATGCCGACGAACACGCCGAAGAAGACGAGCACCAGGTTCGTGGGCTGGAGTGCAACGGCCAGGCCGTCGAGAAGACCCATGTGTAGCCTTCCTCAGATTCCCCAGATGATGTCCCGGGGCAGCGGGACGTTCAGTACCAGTGAGAACAGGCAGAAGAAGGCGGTGGGGGCGGCTGCGGACACGATGACCGTGAGACGCCAGGTCTCCCCGCCGAGCACCCGGATCCAGAACACCAGCAGCAGGAACGCCGGCAGCGTGAATCCCGTGTACGGAAAGAGCACCGCGTAACCGATCATGCCCACGACGGCCGCGGCCACCGCCCGGAATCCGCCGGTGAACGGTTCGTGGTCTTGGAAGTCGCGGTGCAGCAGGAGCGCCAGCGACCCGATGACGGTCAGGCAGTTGACGATCAGCGGCCACATGCCCGCCCCCGGATCGCTCAACGATCCGGTCTCCAGGGCCAGCGAGCCCGCCATGCCCACGCATCCCACACTGAGCGAGAACAGGGCGGCGGCCCGCCGGCCAACGACCTTCAGAAGCTGCTCCATGCCGGACTCCCGATCAGCGATTGAGCACTCGGCCGTAGGTTTGCTGGAGTTCAGTGATCTTCTGCGCGTACGGTTCGGGTCCGAGGAACGGCTTGGGAATGTAGTTCTCCCCGATCGCGGCGATCACCTTGGGGTCTTGGAGGGCCGCCCGCAGCGCCGTCTCGAGCTTGCGCAGCACCGGGTCCGGCATGCCCTTGGGGCCGGCGAGGCCGGCGAAGCTGACGCTGAGCGTCAGGTCGGTGAACCCCAGTTCCTTGAGCGAGGGGACGCTGGGCAGGAAGGGAGCGCGCTCGGGGGAGGTGATCGCCAGCGCGCGCAGCTCTCCCGATGCGATCCGCCGCAGGTTCTCCTTGTTGGCGTCGATGGCCGCGGCGTCGACGTTCTTGCCGAGGAGCGCGGTCAGGGCCGGTGCCACCCCTTCGAATGGCACCGGTTTGATCGGTACCTTGTAGTCGCGTCGCATGCGCTCGAACTCGATATGCGCGGACACGGTCGCACCCGCTGTCGCGATCTCGACGTCGCCGGGCTTGGCGCGCGCGGCGTCGAAGAGATCCTTCGCGCTCCGGTACTCAGAGCCGGCCGGTACGACGATGACGCCCGGTCCGCGGTAGGTGACGCCGATGGGCTGGAACTTGTCCATCTTGTATCCGACGTCCTGCATGGTCGAGCTGATGACTGCGAACGGCAGGCTCAGGTCGCAGAGCGTGTAGCCGTCCGCCTTGCCGCGCAGCATCTCGTTGTAGGCGTTGCCGCCCCCCGCGCCGGGCTTGTTCTCGACGACGACCGGCTTCCCGAGTCGCGGCTCCAGTGCCTTCGCGATGGTCCTGTCCAGCAGGTCCGTGGGGCCGCCGGCCGCGAACGGCACCAGGAGGCGCACTTCCTTGGTGGGGTAGTCCTCGCCGTCGGAGCCAGAGGACCCGGCGCCCACCAGGCCGCAGGCAGCAGAGGCGAGCACCGCGCAGAGCATTGCGGTGATCCGGCTGCGTCTCATCATCACGCCTCCCGTGGTTCACGGCCGGGGTTCCCCGGCCATCCACTTCTGTTCACATCGTGGTGACCGTAACCACATAGTGTGCGGACACTATGAGCGTTGACATGAACGGTTGTCAATGGCCTGGCGACCGGGAGAACGCCGTGGCCTGCGACGGGACGCCCGCATGCGGACGCCTGCACGCACACGTGTATCAGCGGCGAGACAGAGCGTGTGGATGGGCGCCGGAGGGGACGCCTGCGGTGGTGAACCTCGGAAGGCAGGCCGTCCGTGTCGTCAGGCTCGGTGCCGTGGATAAGGCCCGGTGTAGGCCAGCCCGCGGCTGATGCTCTCACCCGCCGCCATGACCGCGGTCGTCAACTCCGGTAGGCGGGAGTCGCTGAGCCGGCCGACCACGCCGCTGACGCTGATACCGGCGACCGCCGTGGCACCGAGAGCGTCGAAGACCGGAACCCCGACCGCGCCGGTCTCCGGCAGGAACTCGCCACGGCTGACGCAGTAGCCGAGCTTGCGGATCTGTTCGAGCCTCTCCGCGAGCGAACGTTGCTCGTCGGCCGCCCGCCGCGCGAGCGTGGCCTCCTGCAGTTCCTCGCCGCCGAAGGCGAGCAGGGCGAGGCTCGATCCGCCCTGGTGGTAAGGGAGACGGCCGCCTTCGTAGAGGGCCTGGCTGACGACGGGGTAAGAGCCGACGATCCGGATGAGACAGACGGCCGCGTCGTCCCGCTCCACCACGAGGTTGGTCGAGTCGCCCGTCTTCTTCGACAGCTCGGCCAGGATCGGATAGGCGACGCCGCGGATGCTGAGCCGCTGCCTGGTGAGTGCGCCCAGCTCAAGCAGGGCCAGGCCAAGGCGGTAGCTGACGCGCGTGGAGTCCTCGCGTTCCAGCAGCCCGTGGCGGACGAGGGTTTCGCATATCCGCACGACCGTCGTCCGGCTCTCGCCGACGGCTGAAACCAGTTCCGCCAGGGTCACCCGCTCGTGCTCGCGAAGGACCTGCAAGATCGCGGCGGCCTTGTCGAGAACCTTGATCGTGCCGATCTTCGCCGGATCCATGGACATCGTCGCACCTTTCGTTCCACATGCTGCGCTCCGGCCCGATGACCACGTCGTGGTCGACGTGTTCACGATGGGTTGACGCTCACCCTACCGAGACTCTACTGTCCGGATTGAGAATATGGCGTCCATGATGTGAACGACTGGCCTGGGAGTATGCCTTGCATGTTGGTGAGCGCCTCTCCGAACTTCTCGTCGCCGCCGGTGTCCGGCGTGTGTTCGGCGTCCCAGGGGGCCAGACGACGCCGCTCTACCACGGGATCGCCCGGCAGCGTGGGGCGATCACGCACACCCTGATGAGAGACGAGCGCAGCGCCGCCTTCGCGGCGGATGCGTACGCACGGATGTCCGGCAGGGTCGGCGTCTGCGACGCGACTGTCGGGCCAGGCGTGAGCAACCTGATATCCGGACTGTTGGAGGCGTACACCAGTTCCATCCCGATGCTGGCGATCATCGCCGATATCCCCCGGCACTGGGAGACCCGGCGCCGGTTCGGCTCCGCCTCGCAAGGCTTCGAGCAGCGCTCGTTCCTCGAACCGTGCGTGAAGTACTACGGCCGGGTCGAGCTCCCCGAGAATCTGGACGGCGTTCTGGCCGCCGCGCTGCGGATCGCCACCGCCGGGCGGCCGGGGCCCGTCATCCTGGAGATACCTGACGACGTCTTCTCAGCGGACTTCCCGGCACCGGCCCCTGGGCTCGCGCCCCATGCCCGGCTGAGCGTCACCTACCCGCAGTCACGGACGAGCCCGGATCCGTCCTCCGTGGAACGTGCCGTCGAACTCCTGCGGCGTAGCCGGAAGCCGCTGCTGCTCGCCGGCGGCGGGGCGCTGAGCGCCGGAGCCGGAGACCAGGTCCAGCGGCTGGCCGAGAACCTGGAGGCGCCCGTCGCGACGACACTGAACGGCAAGGGCGTGCTCTCCGAACACCATCCGCTGGCCGTCGGGCCGGCAGGGTCCTTCGGGCTACCGCTGGTCAACGATCTGCTGGCTGAGGCCGACTGCGTTGTGTTCATCGGCACGAAGGCCGCCCAAGGCGCCACTCTGAACTGGACGCTGCCGCCGCCGGGAACGCCGATCGTGCACCTCGACCTGGACGCGACGGAGATCGGGCGGAACTTCCCGCAGAGCCTTGGCCTGGAATGCGACGCCAGACTCGGCGCGAAGGCCCTCGCGGACGCCCTTCCGGAGCGGGGTCGCAGCGACTGGGACCTGGAACGTATCCGGCGGCTGGTCGAGGAGTGGTGGCGCGGCGCCCTGGACGGCGGTGTGGACGGGCACGGCGCGGTAAAGCCCCAGGCGGTGATGCGGGCTCTCGGCGCGGTCATGGGCCAGGACGACGTGCTGGTCACCGATGCCAGCCTTTCCTCCGGTTGGGGCGCCGCGCACTGGCGTACCCGCCGGTCGGGCCGGACCTTTGTCGCCCCGCGCGGACTGGCCGGCCTCGGCTGGGGCCTGCCGGCGGCGATCGGCAGCGCGCTGGCGCTCAAGGACACAGGCACGGACGGGCGAGTGTACTGCGTCGCCGGGGACGGCGGATGGGCCTACTCCCAGTCAGAGCTCGAGACCCTCGCCCGGCTGCGACTACCGGTCGTGGCGACGGTCCTGAACAACTCGGTGCTCGCCTGGACCCGGCACTCCGCCGAACAGCGATACCCGGACACCGAACCGATCTCCCAGGACTTCACCGACGTGGACTTCGCGGCGGCCGCCGTCGCGATGGGCGCTCTCGGGCGCCGCTGCGCGACGCCGGACGAGTTCGCGGAGGCCGTGACGAAGGCCGCCGCCGATCACACGGGCAGTCCCGTCGTGCTCGAAGTCATCTCCTCCAAGACCGAGTCCCCGGTGCTCAAGCCGAAGGACCGGCGAGCCATGACCGCCTACTGAGACGCGCCGCAATGGGAGGCGACTCGATGACCGACGACCGCGCCGATGACGGCCACGGCATGACCACCGATCTGCGTCCGCGAGCCCTGGACGTCGCCCCGGGCGGGGTGCATTCCAACGCCCGGCTCGGTCACGCCGAGATGTTCTTCGAAAGGGGCAGCGGGGCACATGTGCAGGACGTGACGGGCCGGCGGTACATCGACTACGTCCTCGGCCGGGGACCCAACCTGCTCGGCCACGCGCCGCAGGCCGTGCTCAAGGCCGCCAACGCGGCCGCCGAGTCGGGCATGTGCCTCGGATCCCAGCACCCGCTGGAGGTGCTGGCCGCGGAGAAGCTTCGGTCACTGCTGGGATGGCCCGGCATGCTCCGGTTCACCACCACCGGCAGCGAAGCCGCCGAGCTGGCCCTCCGCGTGGCGCGGGCGTACACCGGCCGTCAGGAGATCGTCCGATTCGAAGGTCACTACCACGGCTGGCTGGTGGACGACGCGCCCGCGCCCGGCGCCGATCAGACGGCGGCACGGTGGCCGGCCGGAGTGGATCCGTGGACCCACATGCTGCCGTGGAACGACGAGCACGCTCTGAGAACGCTGCTGGAGCGCCGTGGCACGCGGATAGCCGCCGTGATCATGGAGCCGGTGATGTTCAACCATGGAGGTACCCTTCCCGCGCCCGGCTACTTGCGGGCGTGCCGACGCCTCACCGAGGCGTGCGGCGCGCAGCTGATCTTCGACGAGATCGTGACCGGCGCCCGCCTGGCACCTGGCGGAGCGGCCGAGGTGTTCGGCGTCACTCCAGATCTCGCCATGTACGCCAAGGGCATCGCCGCGGGCTGGCCCGTGGCGGCGGTGGCCGGGCACCGCGCGGCTCTCAGCATGGTCGAGGACGGAACGGTCAACCACCGCGGGACCTACAACGGCTCGACCGCGAGCATGGCCGCCGTCGTGGCCACCGTGGACGCCATCGCCGACGGCCAGGTCCACCGGCACATCGAAGCGGTCGGCTCGCGCCTCATGTCGGGATTCGCCGAGATCGCCGACAAGGTCGGGGTCCGGCTTCGCGTGCGCGGCTTCCCGGCGGCGTTCTACATCGCGTTGGTCGACCGGGACCCCGGCGAGCCCTGGGAGGAGGCGGCACCGCCCGACATGTCGGGCTACCGCCGGCTTGTGGCGGGGCTGGTGGACCGCGGCATCTGGGCCAGTGCCCGCGGCAACTGGTACCTGTCGGCCGCGCACACCCACGACGACATCTCGACCACGCTCCGGGGATTTCGCGACGTGCTCGCGTCCTTCGCGGCAGGTGACCGGTGAGCAGCGAATTGTGGCGGTTGTCCGCGCACGAGTCCGGAACGCTCATCGAGGCGAGAGAACTCTCCCCGGTCGAACTCACCGAGGCACTCCTTGAGCGCATCGACGAGCTGAACCCGCACCTCAACGCGTTCATCACGGTCACCCCGGAACGGGCTCGCCGGGACGCCAAGGCGGCGGAGGCCCGTGCCCTGCGAGGGGAGCGCCTCGGCCCGCTTGACGGCGTCCCGCACTCGATCAAGGACCTGGAACCCACCGCCGGAATTCGCACGACCGGCGGCTCGATGTGGGCCAAGGACCACGTTCCCGGCCACGACTCGCTGGTCGTCGCGCGGCTGGGCGCCACCGGTTCGCCCCTGCTGGGCAAGACGAACACGCCGCATGCCGGCTACAAGGACATGACCGACAACCTGCTGGGCCCGCCCACCAGGAATCCCTGGGATCCGACCCGTACCCCGGGCGGGTCCTCGGGTGGCGCCGCCGCCGCGGTCGCCGCGGGGCTCGGCTCGCTGGCACAGGGCGGGGACGGCGGGGGCTCGGTCCGCATCCCCGCCTCCTTCTGCGGGGCGGTCGGGGTCAAGCCGTCCAACGGGCTGATCCCCAAGTGGCCGAGCAGTGACTGGTACGCCGGGCTGGCCACCGCCGGCACGCTCACCACGACCGTGACCGACGCCGCTCTCATGCTCAACGTTCTCGCGGGCCCCGACCGGCGGGATCCGCTGTCGATCGACCGGGAACCGCCCGACTTCATCGAGGCGTGCCGTGGATCTGTGCGTGGCCTGCGCGTGGCCTGGAGTCCCGACCTCGGCCACGCGACGGTGGACGCCACCGTCGGCGAGGTCAGCGCGCGGGCCGCCCTGCTGTTCGAGCGACTCGGAGCCTCCGTGGAGGAGGTGCGAATCGGATGGGGGCGTCTCGCCCGAGAGATCATTCATCCCACCTGGGCGATCCACTTCGTCGCCCGCTTCGCGGAGAGTGCCGAGGAACGTCCCGACTGGATCGAGCCGAGCCTTCTGGCGTACGTGCGCGACGGGCACGGGCGCAGCGCGATGGAGTACCGGCGGCTCCTCGCCCGCCGGGCCGAGCTCTACGACCGCGTACGGCAACTGTTCGACACCTACGACCTGCTGCTCACCCCCACCATGCCGGCCACCGCGTGGCCGGCCGACGTGGAGCCGGAGACCCCGCTGTTCGACCGGTTGCCGTTCACCTACCCGTTCAACCTCACCGGGCATCCGGCGGCCAGTGTCCCCTGCGGCCTCGACCATGCGGGGCTGCCCGTGGGCCTGCAGATCGTCGCCGATCGGCATCGTGACGACCGGGTGATAGCGGCGGCGGCGCGGTTCGAGGAAGCCCGGCCCTGGCCGGTGCACCCCCCGCTCCTCGACCGGCCCGCCGGGCTTCCCGAGGAGCCGGGCCGGTCGGCGTGCCCCCAGCGGGGTGCCCGGTGAGCAGGCACGCTCTGGTGGTGGGCGCGTCGAGCGGCATCGGAGCGGCCGTCGCGCAGACCCTGCTGCGCTCCGGCTGGCACGTCACGATCGCAGCCCGCCGGCTGGATGCGCTGGCCGCCCTTGCTGAGCGGCTCGGCCCCGCCTGCGTCCCCGTCGCCGTGGACGTCACCGACGCGGAGTCCGTCGCCCGCCTCGCCCGAACCGTCCGGAACGGCGCGATGGACCTGCACGCGCTCGTCAACTGCGCCGGGCACGATATCGGCGGCCGGACCCCCTTCCACCGATCGGACATCGACGACGCCGTCTCGGTGCTGGAAACCAACACCGTCGGCCTGCTCCGGCTCACCCACGCGATGCTGCCGTCGCTGGCCAAGGCGAGTCCGGCGGACGTGGTCAACATCGGGTCGGTGAACGGCGTCCGGCCCGCGGCGGGGCTCGCCGCCTACAGCGCCAGCAAGTTCGCGGTGCGCGGTTTCACCGAGGCGCTGCGTGAGGAGTGCGCCGAGATCGGGGTGCGCGTGACGGAGGTGCTTCCGGGCATGACCCGGACGGGCTTCGCCGCCGCGCGCTGGCACGGCGACGAGGCCAGGGCCGCCGCCTATTACGACGGCTATCCGGGCTTGCTCGATCCCGCCGACGTCGCGCGCGCGGTGCGGTTCGCGCTGGAGCAGCCCCCTGGAGTGTGCTGCAGCGAGATCACCATTCTTCCGTTCTCTGGACGAGAGGACGAGGGAGCGCGGGAAAGCTGAGAGCTGGCCAAGGGCCCGGCATGAAGCACATCAACGCGGCGCGGCGGACGCGGACGCCCTCGCGGTCCGCGCCTGCGATGCCGTGCGGGGTCTGGGTCGGCAGGAACGCCGTCATCATCCGGGTAGCAGGAGGACCGCATGCTCGTCCCGTTCGGGATTCGTGACTTTCTCGACCGCGCCGTGACCGTCTATCCAGATCGCATCGGCATTGTCGACGAGCCCGGCCGGTCGGCGCAGGCGTGGCAGCGGCTGACCTACCGGCGCGTGGCGGAACTCGCGGCGGCGCAAGCGGCCGGACTGGACGCCCTCGGGGTCGGGCACGGGAAACGAGTGGCCATCGTGTCGCACAACAGCGCCCGGCTGCTGACATCGTTCTTCGGGGTCAGTGGCTACGGCCGCGTGTTGGTGCCGATCAATTTCCGCTTGTCGGCCCACGAGGCGTCCTACATCGTGGAGGACTCGGGTGCTGAGGTGCTCCTCATGGATCCGGAACTGGCGGACACGCTAGCGCCGGTGTCCTGCCGGCATCGGTTCACCCTCGGTGAGACCGCCGACGCCGAGCTGTACCGGTTCGGCTTCGAGCCAGAGCCGTGGCAGCCGGACGAGAACGCCACCGCCACGATCAACTACACCAGCGGCACCACCGCCCGCCCGAAGGGCGTTCAGCTCACCCACCGCAACATCTGGGTGAATGCGACCACCTTCGCGCTCCACACCGGGGTGACCGACCGCGATGTCTACCTGCACACCCTGCCGATGTTCCATGTCAACGGGTGGGGAATGGTCTTCGGGATGACCGGCATGGGCGCCCGTCACGTCATGCTCCGCAAGGTCGACGGCGCGGAGATCCTCCGGCGGGTGGCCGAACACGGAGTCACGGTGATGTGCGCGGCCCCGGCCGTGGTCAACGCCGTACTGGCCGCCGCCGAGGACTGGGACGGCGAGATACCCGGTCGCGACCGGCTGCGCGTCATCGTCGCGGGGGCGCCACCGCCCACCCATACCATCGCCCGCGTCGAGACTGTGCTGGGGTGGGAGTTCATCCAGATCTACGGGCTGACCGAGACCTCACCACTGCTGACGGTCAACCGGGCGCGCGCCGAGTGGGATGGGCTCGACCTGCGGCAACGAGCGGAGAAACTCGCGCGGGCCGGGGGACCCGTGCTCGGCGTGACACTGCGGACGTCGGCCTCAGGCGAGGTGCTGGCGCGGTCGAACACGGTGATGGAAGGGTACTGGCAGCAGCCCGAGGAGACCTCGCACGCGTTGAAGGGCGGTTGGTTCCACACGGGTGACGGCGGCAGCCTGGGGCAGGACGGCTACCTGACGATCAGCGACCGCGAGAAGGACGTGATCATCACCGGGGGTGAGAACGTTTCTTCGGTCGAGGTGGAGGACGCACTGTTCGATCATCCCGCCGTGACCGAGGTCGCGGTGATCGGAGTGCCCGATGAAAAATGGGGCGAGACCATCAAAGCCCTGGTGGTGCCGGCGACCGAGCAGGTCACCGAGGCCGAGCTGATCGACTGGTGCAAGCAACGACTCGCCCGCTACAAGGCGCCGACCTCAGTGGAGTTCCGTACCGAACTGGCCCGCACCGCCACCGGCAAGCTGCAGAAATACAAGCTGCGGGAGCCCTACTGGGCCGGGCGTGCCCGCCGGGTCAACTGATCAAAGCCCTCGGCAGCGATGGCTGCTGCGTGGAGATGGGCGCGGGCTTCCGCCTCGTAGATCTCCCGGGTCGTCCGGGTGTTGAGCGTGTTGAAGCGGTGTGGACCGACGTCCGCCCAAGCGTGTGCCGCTTCAATACTCGTCACGCGGTCGCTGAGCTGCGGTTTGACATGGTGGGCGGTGCGTGGAGAGTTGCAACCTGTGTCTGCGCCGCTGGCCTGCTTGAGCCGGTGGCCGGACGGGAGGGCTGGCTGACCAGGCGGACCGGACGACCGTACTGCTTTGCCCAGTCCTCGTCGATCAGATCGTCAAGAAGGTGCGGGGCATCGCGGGCCAGCTCTTCCAGCGCCGCGCTGATCGTCTCCAGCGCAGCCGGGCAACATCGAGTCGGCCGCAGTTGATCGCGTCATACAGTGCGCCATGACCCCGCCGATGCTCGGGCGCGAGCGTGAGATCGACCAGCGTCCTCACCGGCCCGTCGGTGCCAACACCGCGTCGGCCGGCTCGAACAACACGTCCCGCCGCGCTGTCAGGCACCCATAGAACTCCATCCGGAAACCGGACAACACCCCCAGCCCATCGACATCAGCACGCGCCTCCAGCGGAATCGACCCCCCACGGTCTTCGTCTCGATCACGTCTTCTACGCCGGAGTACATGATCACGAGAAGGCTGTTCCTATGTCTGGAAGACCTTCACCGACCCCCGCCTCTGCTCCGCCATCGTCGACCGGCTCACCTACCACGGGACCATCATCGAAACCGGCACCGACTCCTACCGGCTCGCCCAGGCCCGCGCTCAGGCCGCACGCGTCGCCGGCTGACCCGCAGCCGGTGTCCTGCGTCGATGAAGACAAGACCCCCAGAGCGGGTGCTGACCTGCGGTGTCTCAGATCGAGTATCAAGGCTGGCGGTTCCTTGTCGCCATCGAACTTGGGGCATCGTGAACGAACCCGGTGGCCTCGTCGTCTGGTTCGTCCACGTTCCAGGTGCTGGGCAGCGGCGCTTGGCAAACAGCGCAGACGAAGTGATCATCCTTGACGATGTTGCGCTGTCGGCATCGCGGACAGCGGCGGAACTCTATCGGGTGAGTAAAGGCGCGGGGATGATCGATGCCAATGCGATCGAGGGCGACCTCGACCGCTGCCCACGAGGTGACGTCGGGACAGTAACCGGTGGACTGATTACTGATCTCAAAGACCAGCCACTGGCCTCGCTCGCGAGCGAACGTCACCTCACCGGCGCTCAGGACCGGGCCGCCGCCCGCGCAAGCAACGTGTTCACTTCGCTGCGGCGCGAGCACCAGTGTCATGGTCACATCGACGACAAAGGTGAACGGGTTCTCTCGATCGTCCTGGGTCTGACCTTCTAGCCAGGCGGCGAGGTCGCCATAGCAAGCGATCGCGCGTCCGGGGCCGCTGGTTCGAACTCGTTCGCGAATTTCGGCAGGGCCGACGTAGTGGTAGCGGTTCACACAGAGAGCCTGCCTCAACTCCACCGGCAAGGACCAACGGATAAGCCGAGGTCCGATGACAGTGCTCCAGCAGCGGTGGCAGCGGACCGCTGGCACTCCCACCGAACTCACCGGAGCCGAAGTGGTGCCCAAACTCATCGACATTTTCGGCCGGTCGATCACCAACCGGTGCCCGAACTCACCGACAACGGTGCCGGTTCTCACCGGCATAGCAAAGTGGCCTGAACGAGGTGCGTGCGGTCACCTTCAGCCACGACGGCACGATCAACCACGCCACATGGGGCATGCACGGCGCACTCGGCTAGACCGAGAAGATCGACTACGCTCAGCAACCGTTCCAAGCTGCGGGTTGAGCCGCTGCTGCCGAGGCTCGAGCGCCGTAAGCGCCACCCCGGCGTAGGCGGCTGGATGACCGCAAGGTGTTGTGCCGGATCTTGTTGGTCGCCCGGAACGGCGTCCAGCCTGCCTCCGTCCCCTTCCGGATTTCGACCGCTCCCGTGAAGACGGATCGAGCAGGCGGGCAATAACAGGTGTCAGCGTAGGGATACGGAAGGTGCCGATGCATGACCGCCACTGCTCCTACGTCCGCGGCGCCAGCTAGGGTGCCCGCGGAGCCCAGCGACGCCGAGGTGATCGTGGCGTCCCGTGATGTTCCTGAGCGGTTCTCGGAGATCTTCGACCGGTACTTTGTGGAGATCCACCGCTACGTCGCGTCCCGTCTCGGCGATGCTTCGGCCGATGACGTGGCCGCCGAGACGTTCCTGACCGCCTTCACACTGCGGCACAAGTACGACGCCGGACGGCCGCAGGCGCGCGCATGGTTGTACGGCATCGCCACCAACCTCATTCGGCGGCATCGCCGTTCCGAGACGCGCGCCTACCGGGTGACCGGACGCGCGACCGCCGAGACCGACCACGCCGACCGGGTGGCCGAGATGGTCAGCGCCCAGCGGATGCAGCCCCGGCTGGCGGCGGTGCTGGCGGGCTTGGGCGCGGGAGACCGCGACGTCTTGCTGCTGGTCGCGTATGGCGATCTGAGCTACGAGGAGGTCGCGCAAGCCCTCGGTATCCGCGCCGGGACGGTCGGTTCCCGGCTCAATCGGGCGCGGCGCAAGCTGCGCAAGGCACTCGAAGGAGACGTGGAGTGATGGACGAGATGCAGATGCTGCGGAAGCACCACGACGCCCGTCCCGGTCCGTCGCGTGAGGCGGTCGTCGAGGCCCGAGCCCGGCTCGAGGAGAAGACACGGACGCGGGAACGCCTCCCCGGGGCGTGGCGGCGGCGGTACGTGCTGGGCGCGGCAACCGTCGGAATCGCAGCGGTCGTGACGGTGCCCCTGAGCGCGATCGGCGCCGGCGAATCGGGTAGTGACCAGGCGTACGCGGCCGAGCGCTTGCCGGACGGCCGGATAAAGGTGACGATGGATGACCTCACCGGCCCACCCGAGGCCGTCCAGCACCGGCTGAACGGGGTGGAACGCAAGCTCGCCGCGCTGGGAATCAATGCGGACATCGATCTCCTCCCTTTCGGCATGCGATGTTCAGTCTTCCCGCGTGGCGACGCCGACCGGGGAACCAACAGCCGCACGAGCGCGGTGGATGACGGGTGGCTCCGCCCTGACAGGAAAAAGCGCGCGGTCTTCTTTGTGCACCCTGACCGCATCAAGCCGGGGAACACTTTGCTGTGGACGCTCTCGGTGCACCGCGGCAACGGCTCGACGGCAGTGGCAACGAACTCCTATCAGGTGCGCGGCCCGGCGGAGCCCTGCAACCCCGTCCCCCTTAGAAGGTCCTAACAGAATCAGCGGATGAGGCGTCGCCAGCAGATGATGGCTGCGGTCAGGGCCATGCACGCTTGGTAGATGTCGCCACGGATCTCCCAGCGGATGCGCAAGCGGCCGAACCAGTGCAGCAGGCCGGTCGTGTGCTCGACGACGTAGCGGGACACCCAACCCTGAACCTGCGGGCTGCCACGGCGGGCGATGACCGGTTTGATGCCCTTGGCCCAGACCTGCTAGGCACGCATCGCCCAACGATCAGGCTCAGGGGTCAAAGGTCAAGCTCAGCGAAGTCGCTTGGCAAAGACGATGCTCTGCCGGTGATATCCCATCCGGCGCTCATAGAACGGCACCGATACCGGGCTGGTGGCGTAGGTGTCCAAGGTGATCAGATGTGCCCCACGTGCACGGGCCCACTGCTCCACCGCCGTCATCAGCCCCGCACCCGCGCCGGACCGCCAGTGGCCACGCTGCACGGCGAGCGCATTGACCAACACCCGAGGAAGCGCAAGCTCGCGGAGCAACTGACGTTCGGCCTCTTCATGCGGCCGTGCCAACACCGCGTCAACGAAGCCGATCGCGCTTCCGTCGAGATCGGCCACACGCACGAACCTGTCTTCTTCTCTGGTCAGCAGCTTGGCCTCAAGCCAGGCATCGAGGCCATCACGGCGAGGGTGTCGACGTGCCCTCCCGCCCGCTGCTCGGCCGTTCCGACCTGCCGAAGCTGCCGGCCCGGCTGCCGCGGTTCATCCCGCGTGACGAGCTGGACCGGCTGATGAAGGCCATCGAAGGCCTGGAGAACCCCTACCAGCGCACCGCGTCGCTGCTGATGCGCTGGAGCGGCGCCCGCAAGGGCGAAGTCCGCCGTCTCACCATCGACTGCCTGGATACCTACCCTGACGGCTACCCACGGCTGCGGATCCCAGTCGGCAAGACCTACACCGAACGCATGATCCCGCTGCACCCCCAGGCCGCCGAGGCGCTGCAGGAACTGATCGAGCTCGCCAAGGCGGCCGCCCCAGCGGCCCGCTTCGACACCTGGGCCCAGCAGGCGGTCCGATGGGTGTTCATGCACCGCGGGCAGCCCATGGGCAAGGGATACCTGTTCGACGAGCCGTTGGAGATCGCCTGCCACGCCGCCGGGCTCCTCGACACCCAAGGACGGCCGACCGTGTCCGCGCACAGATTCCGGCACACCGTCGGCACGCAACTCGCCGAAGGCGGCGCGCAGATCCAGACCATCATGGCGATCCTCGGCCACCGGAGTGCGACGATGTCGGCGACGTACTCCCACATCAGCGACCCGGTGCTGCGGGAGCAGTACGAGAAGGTGATCGCGGCCGGAGGCCGGGTCGCCGGCCCCGCCGCCGAAGCCCTGCTGGCCAACCAACTGGATCAAGACACCCTCGACTGGCTGAAGACCAACTACTTCAAGACCGAGCTTGAACTCGGCCACTGCCTGCGCACCCCGCTGAGGGGCCGTGCGAGTGCGACCTTTATCTGCGCTGCTCGAAATTCTTCACCACCAACGAGTACGCCCCACGGCTACGGGCCCGGCTGGTTCGCGAACAGCAGCTCGTCCAGGACGCCGTTGAACGCGGCTGGCCCCGCGAGGCCGAACGCCACACAGCCATATCCGGCCGCATTTGCGAGCTGCTCACTGATCTCGGCGAGAGCACCCAATCCGCCGACCCCGACGAACGAGCCCTTTGATCGACGAACGACTGCGGCCGGTGTCTTGGCATCACCTGCCGCGGCCAGGCCGCAGACCTCGCTGATCCAGCCGCATAACTAGTCTGCAACTTGTCCAGATAAACGCCGAGGTGGGAGTGGACGAACGGCGAGAGCCGGGCCATGTCCTGCTCCCGGACCGGGTAGCCCTGGGCTTTGAGCTGGCGGACGACGGCGTCCAGGTAGACGGTCGTCCAGAGAGTGGCGCAGTTGAGGACCAGGCCGAGCGCGCCGAACCGGTTCTCAAGGCCGCGTTCGTACCGGTCATAGAGCTCGCCTTTCCTGCTGTGGCAGATCTTGCGGGCCAGGGAGTGGCGGTTCTCCTGGAGGTTGCGGATGTCCTTGATGTCGCGCCGGTATGTCTCGTCGACGTCGATAAACTGAAGGATGTGCAGGGTCTTGAAGATCCGGCCGTAGGAGGGGATGGCCTCGCCGAGGGCGGTGGGGTGGGCCGTCGCGCTGGAGCATGGTAACGACGTCGTGGGCTACCGTGACTGGCCGTTCGGTTGCTGCTCAAGCCCCGGTGCCCAGCCAGCCGATGGGCTGCTGTTTCATGATGTCGGCCATGGCCTCGGCTTGGCCTTCGAACATGTCGGCGACCGTCGGGGTCTCTATGAGGCTGGGACACACGGCGTTGATGCGGATGCCGGGGGGCATATTCGACTGCGGCGCTTACCAGGTGACACGAGCATTACCGACATCCCGCCTACCGTTAATTCCTGCACTCAGCAGCTTCCTCGCGGGCCGAACCGAGTGGGTGGTCGGCGCCGAGCGGTAGACGGGGGCGATCTTCTGCAGTCCGCGGTGCCGGAGACGGGCGTGGCGGCGGCACAAAGCCGTTCGCGGGGGGTTCACGGTGACGGAGTCACGAACGGGCTGAATGATCCATAAATGATCGCGCCAAGGCCGGTCTGATGTCTGGGAAACGCCTCGGCCGGGCCTACGATCCAGAAGATCCAGGGTTGGTACGAGCCACAAGGAGTCCGCCGATGGACAAGTCGCCCCTGATCACGCACATCTCGTGGGGCCGCATGGAGGTCGAGGGCCTGGCATCCGGCAAGGACTTCAAGCTGTATCCGGGGGGCGGCCGCGCCTGGGACTGGTCCGAGCACGGCACCCGTCACGAACCTGGCATCCAACCCGCCGACGTCCAAGAACTCCTCGACAACGGCTGCACCGTGATCGTGCTGAGCCGCGGCATGGAACTACGCCTGCAGACCATGCCCGAGACCTTGAAGATTTTGGAAGATCACGGGATCGAGGTGCACATCGAAGAGACGACCGCAGCCGTCGAGTCCTACAACAATCTGGCCCAGACCCACCTCGTCGGCGGCCTCTTCCATTCAACGTGCTGACCAGCATGAACGACGGCTGAGGTAAAGAACAAGCTAACCGTCAACCATCACCTGGGACCGGCAAGCATCACGCGAGACGCCGTCAAGCACGTCCTAGGAACACTGCGTCAAGCATCTCCCCGGACCACACAAGCGGGGACGAACGAGTGGCCGTTGACAAGCGGCTGGGGCAAGGCGGGATGGACGATCTTCGTGATCGTGCTGCCGTTCCTGGGCGCCTTCGTGTACCTGATCGCGCCGGCAAGGACATGGGCCTGATCCGAAGGGCGATGACATCGGGTTTCGGCCGACCTGACCAGGCTCACAGGTGCGTCGTCGTCCAATCGATGCGAGGTAGCGATGTGCAGATGGATGGTCTACGTCGGCGATCCCCATTCTGCCGAGGATCTGCTGTTCAGGCCGGTCCATTCCCTCATCGACCAGAGCCTGCACTCCCGTCTCGGGGTGGAGACGACCAATGGGGACGGTTTCGGAATCGGCTAGTACGGCGAGGGCCCGGTCCCGGCTGTGTTCAAGGACCGAGATCCAGTTCTGGGCGCAGGTCCTTACCGACGCCGAACGCACCATCTGCTGCTCACACGAGAACGAGTCCCGTATCAAATGCTGGATCGCGGCGCGCGGCCTGTCGGGGCGGTACAAGGTCATCGCCACCCCGGTCGTGCCCGACAGCGAGTTGATCGTGGTGGACGAGCGCGCCATCGATGCGGCCATGAGCGAGGCACTGCACAGGGAACAACGCGAGGCTGAGCTGCGACAGGCCGCAGCGAGGGCCGCGAGGGCCAGGCACGTCTTCGGTGCGCAGCTGATCGCCCCGCGCGCCCGCAATCCGCATCACCGACCTCTGACCCATCGACTACCGCCCGCCATCGAGGGGAGCGAATTGACCGAACCCGCCGCCACCATCCCGACGAGCCCCGCCGAGGAACTCGCTCAGCGTGCACGTGATCGGCACCTCAGACTCGGCCATCCCAGTTCCTCGTCCCGCCTGCCTTGACGGGGGCCACAAATCCGACGGCAAGCCCTGCACCCAGGCACAGGATGCAACTCTCCGCGGAGCGTTGGCGGTGGGTGCGGACGAACCCCGGGCAGGTTGGTGGGCCCCGGTGGTAACAGAGATGCCCCAAGCCTCCCGGTCACCACCCAGCCCCTCCTGCAAACTGTTCAGCGCGCCCGACCTAGAGACTGTCACTGCACGTAATTATATGGTGACATCTTGGGTTCAGGTGGGGGGCGGGCGGCCGACGCCCTCGGCGTCGGCGGCGCGTCTGGAGACGAGAACGGCTCCAGCGTGGCATCCGGTTCGCTGTCGAATATGTCACATCCTTCGGTCAAGGAGGCATGGTCAGTCAGCCGGCGCTGGTGAAGCAGCGGCAGCAATCCGACCCCATCGTGCCGTCTGGTTGGAGTTACGCGCCGTCTTGATACAGGACGCATCAGGTAAAGCGAAATTCACCATCTATCTGCCAGGCCTTTCACGCTCTGAAGTTAAGAGCTCATCCTTCGGGGGGAGGGGATGAGCCATGCCCAGCATGGCAAGTCGCGGGCCATGGACGGGACCGAGTGTTCTACGGACTCGACGAGACCGGTGGGGTCGACGGTGTTCCGTATCGACCTCGCCTTCCACGGGGAGCCGGTGCCATGAGCACGATCACTACGCATGACGGTGCGGAGATCTATTACAAGGATTGGGGCGAGGGTCCGGCCGTGACGTTCTCTCACGGCTGGCCGTTGAACTCCGACGCATGGGACGGCCAGATGCTGTTCCTCGTCCAGCACGGCTATCGGGTGGTCGCGCATGATCGGCGCGGTCACGGCCGATCCAGCCAGACCCCCACAAGAAATGACATGGACGGCTACGCCGACGATCTCGCCGCGGTGATCGAGGCGCTCGACCTCAAGGATGCCACCCTGGTGGGCCACTCCACCGGCGGCGGGGAGGTCGCGCGCTACATCGGCCGGCACGGCACGAGCCGGGTCACCAAGGCGGTCCTGATCGCGGCGGTGCCCCCGCTCATGGTGAAGACCGAAGCCAACCCCGAAGGCCTCCCGATCGAGGTCTTCGACGACATGCGCGAAGCCCTCTTCAACGACCGTTCGCAGTTCTACCAGGATCTGGCCATCCAGTTCTATGGCGCCAACCGGCCCGGTGCCGGCATCTCCCAGGGAGTGCTGGATCAGTTCTGGCTGTGGAGCATGCAATCGGGTCTCCTCAACGCCTACGAGAGCATCAAGGCCTTTTCCGAGACCGACTTTCACGACGACCTCACCAAATTCGATGTGCCAACTTTGGTGCTGCACGGCGAGGACGACCAGATCGTCCCGGTCAAGAACTCGGCGATCAAATCCGCCCGGCTGATCAAGGGCGCCAAGGACGTCTACTACCCCGGCGCTCCGCACGGCATCACAGCCACCCACCAAGACCAGCTCAACGCCGAACTGCTGGCCTTCCTCCGAAGCTGACCGGCACACCCGGCTCCGGGCCCTTCCGCCGGCCAGCGAGCGGAGGAGGCCCGGTCGGGGAGTCGCCAGCGGCGCTTCCATATTCACTCACAGGAGCAACGACGAACAATTCGACCGGCAACAACGGGGTGGAGTTGACTTTCACCCGACCGAAGGGGGGTCGGCATGCTGTCAATTTCTGAGCGGGAGTACCGGGAGATCGAGGCGGCCAACGCCTCTCACAACACCCCGGTCGTCCTCATTCACGGGCTCTGGCTGCTGCCGAGCAGCTGGGCCAACTGGGTGGCCTTCTTCAAGCAGGCAGGCTACGCACCGCTGACACCGGATTGGCCGGACGATCCGGAAACGGTGGAAGCGGCCCGGGCGAACCCGGGCGTCCTCGCCAAGAAGAGCTTGAAGCAGATCGCCGACCACACCACCGAGATCGTCAACGCCCTGGACAAGCGGCCAGTGCTGATTGGGCACTCGACCGGGGGTCTTCTGGCGGAAATGCTGGCGGGCCAGGGCCTCTCGGCGGCCACGGTGGCCATCGACCCCGGGATCTTCCGGGGCGTTCTGCCGCTGCCGGCCTCCGTGCTCAAGGTGGCGGGCCCGTTCCTGGTCAACCCGCTGACGCGCGATCGCGCGATCACTCTCACGTTCGACCAGTTCGCCTACGGATGGGCGAATGCGCTGGACGATAGGGAGGCGCGGAAACTCTACGACAACTTCCACGTCGCCGGCTCTGGGCTCGCTCTCATGCAGATGGGCAACGCGAATCTCAATCCGTGGACCGAGGCGAAGGTGAACACGAAGAGCCCCAACCGCGGTCCCCTGCTGATCATCGACGGCGAAAAGGACCACACGGTTCCCTGGGCGATCGCGCACGCCGCCTACAAACGGCAGAAGCGCAACCCTGCCGTCACAGAGATCGTGAAGATGCCCAACCGGGGCCACTCCCTCACCATCGACCACGCCTGGCAAGAGGTCGCCGAAACCGCCCTCGACTTCGTCCAGCGGTCCGCCTAACGACAACGGGGCCGGCAACCGGGACCGGTCCGCGGAGAATCGGGAATGGGCGAGGAGGGCCGGTATCAAGGTCAACGACTGCGGGCGCATTCCCGCCAACGACATCGACATCGGACAGAGGCCTTCGGGCAGTGTCCGAGAAACGATGGTTGTGAGGCTTGCGAACCGGCTGCAGGGCAGCAGCGTCCGACTGCTGTGGATCGCATGACGCGTCTTCGCCGACGAGCACAGTACGAACTCGCCACGCCGGCCGTGCGGGCCGGGGGAGTGGTGCTGGCCGGGCTCGGCCTGGCCGTGCTGGCGGCGGTGTACGCGGTGGCGATGTGGCGGATGCCCGACTGGATCGGGGTGTCGG
Source organism: Actinomadura soli (assembly GCF_005889715.1). GTDB lineage: Bacteria > Actinomycetota > Actinomycetes > Streptosporangiales > Streptosporangiaceae > Spirillospora > Spirillospora soli. The sequence continues at coordinate 3,302 of NZ_VCKW01000007.1, read as the reverse complement.
AGCCCCGTGATCGGCACAACGCGCGGCTGCTGGTGGTCTCGGCCGGCGGAGCGATCGTGGTGGCGATCTCCCTGCGGTACACCGCACGCAACTACCGGCTCTCCCACCGCGGACAGGTCACCGACCGCTTTACGAAGGCCTTGGAACGCCTCAGCTCCGACGACATCGACGCCCGGCTCGGCGGCATCTACGCCCTGGCCCACGTCGCCGCCGACTCCCGTCCGCATCATGACGACGTTGTAGAGGTCCTGGAGACCTTCGTGCGCCGCCGTGCTCCCGTCGCCCGCCGCGACGACGACGCCCCCACGCTGGGCCGGCCTCGCCCCCCGGCCCGAGGCGGACGTCCAAGCCGTGCTGACCGCGGTCGGCGTCAAATCACGCGTGGCGGGGGAGGCGCGGCTTCGGCTGGGCCACAAACTCAGATGCCGATGACAGGACGTCATTGTGTCGACCGCACCCCGAGGTCGCTCATCGTGCGGCGGACAAAGACCGCCAGGCATGTAATGAAGGCGATTTCGTGTGGACGCGGCCAGCGGCTCCGTGTTCCCGCTCGTCGCGCCGACCAGAGGTGGGGCTCGCGGCTTCGGCGGAGGAATGCCGGGTACCCACCCCGTATTTGGGAAGGCGCATAGACGGCGATCTCGATCTGTTGGTCAGCCCTGCTGCTGAGCCTGGCGGTCCCGAGCGCGGCCCTGAGATCTGAGAGTGGCGGCGGAGCCCCCACCGAATGCCTGGTTACCGAGCCCGGCCGCCGCTGACACAGCGGCGGCCGGCTGCATGAGGCCAACGCTGCCGGGCGATAAGACGAGCAACAACGCGAACAGCAGCTCGAACAACCCCGAAGGGAATTCGGCCTCAGCCAACACCTCCAACGCAGCATCCTGAGCGACCGTCGAAAGGTTCGTCCTGTCGAGCGTCGCCATCAAAGGGGGGCTGTTCACTATCGGCGCGCAAGGGTCACACTGCCGGTATGGCGACCTCCAGCGTGTGGGTGCGCGACCTGTCCGACCGGCTTGTGTGCGCGGACCAGCTCACCGGCGTGTACGTCGAACGAGTGCCCGGCCTGGGATGGACAGTCATCGCCTCCACCCGCCAGTACGGCAACATCGAACTCGCCGACTTCGGCCGCGGCGGCAAGGCCCGCACCGGCGCCGACCATCTGTGCTCGCGGCAGCACGATGCTGGCCAGGCTCATCAGCCCGACCGTCAGCGCCCCAAACGAGACTCTAATGGCCGCAAACACAGCGGCTGGACATGCCGTCCTTCGACATCCCTGCGCGCGCACGTCCGTGCCGCGCCTGCGCGCGGTGTACCTGCGCAGACTGCACGCCCTGACCGCCACGCGGGTGGGATGGCGCGGCGCCGAGGTCCTGTCGGTGCTGGCCGGAATCGAGGAACACCGCGCGGCGGGCGCCTCCCGCGGCGTGAAGCCGCCCAGCTGGTGGTTCGTCGCGCTGCGGATCGTGATCGGCGGCTTCTTCCTGTCAATGGCAGCGATCATCGCCGTCCCCGACCTGGACGGCCAGCTCCCGCACGCGCCAGCGTCCCGCGGACCAGAACCCGCACACCGCACCGCCCAGACGTAGCCCTCCGACTCCAGGGCGCCGATAGCGCGGCCGTCCGGGGCGTGCGCGTCGTTGACCTGGGAAGACGCCGCTTGACAGGGGCAGGTCTGACCGCCCAAGTGCGTGAACGGGTCCTGCTGGCGAAGAGCAATACTTGTTTAGGTCGAATGGCTCGAACTGGCGTGACGTACAGTGACATCCGGCCGCCAGGGCGTCTGTGAGTCCGCGGGCACACCCGACCACCACGTCCGCGGACGAGCTGCTGAAGGTCGAGCAGTCATGGCGGCGCGGCAGTCCGGGAACCCGTGTCAATGCAGATTGACACTTGACCCACGTGTCTCGTCCTGTGATCGAGGTGGTGGTCTGTGACCAGCGACTCTCTAGGGGCGGAGCGGGCATGTGCCGACCTGTGATCGGTTCCGCCAGGACGTCCCCGGCTCCAGGCCGCACGCCCGGATGTCGAGCTCCATCTCGTCTGGACCGGCCCGGATGAGCCGGTCACCCTCGACCTGATCCGCACAGTGCCCATCCTCTGCGGCCAGGGCTTCGCTGAGGCTGCTCTTCGCGACGCGATCTCCCTCGCCGACATCTGGCGCGTCCCGCTCCGCCTCGTCGTCGAGCTGATCCAAGGTGATCAGGAGGTCGATCCCATGCGCCGAGCGGTCTGGTACGCCGAGCACGGCTTCGTCTCGCCGGCCCGCCTCGCCGAGACGGCACACAGGCCATGCAACACCCTGTCGGAGGTTCTTAACCGACCGGCGCCGTCGGCACGTCTGGCACCGCGGCTTTCACCGCTGCCCGCAGCTCGGCGTACCGCTTTCGCTGAAAGCTGGTGAACAGTACGACGTGCGGGTTCCCGCCGATCGCCTTCTCCTTGGACGCACCCAGCGGCTTCACGGTTTTGACGTCCTCGGCGGTAGCCAGGAACAGGCACCCGTTGACCAACACGGTCGGATCCTTCCACTGCACCTGGACGATCTCGGCTAGCGGGATAACGGTGTGTTTGTCGCTCGCCACCCGCCCCAGACCGCGTCTGCTGATTTCCACGCGATCGGCGTGCAGCGTCACGGTCGCCTGATGTGCCTTGATCGTCCGGGGATCGCACTTCTCGGAGCCGACCATGGCTCCGCATCCTTGCAGTCGCCTGGCCCGGAGGTGAGCGTGGCGGCCTCAAACGGACGTACGGCCCGGACCGCTGGCCGCTAGGAACGCCCTTGGTGCCGTGCACGTGAGCACGCCTTTGCTGTGCTCGGGCGGACGACGGGCCGGGAGGAGACGGCCCGAGCGGCGGGACGCTTCCAAGGATCGCGCAGATCTTCGGCCAAGGGCTGGGCGATCTAGAGTTGGGTGCGCGGCAATGACGATCCAGGTCCACCTGCCAACGGCTTCAGGGGTGCGGACTTGGGTGCGGTCCAGCTCAGCGTCTGCTTTTTACACCGGAACGTGTGCTCCAGTTCGAACCCTGTGGAGTTCGATGGCAGTGGTCGTGGGACATACGTCGAACGCTCGACTATCCGGCGTGCCAGACCTGGCGGCCGCCGACCCATGTGGACAGGACCGGGATCTGCGCCAGTTCGTCCGGCTCGGCGTGCAGCGGGTCCTGGCCGAGTACGGTGAAGTCGGCCAGGCGGCCCACGGTGATCCGGCCCTTGTCGTCCTGGTCGCCGGACGCCGCCGCCGACCCGGCCGTGTAGACCTCCAGCGCCTCGTAGGGGGTGAGCCGCTCGTCCTGGCCGA
>NZ_VCKW01000079.1 GCF_005889715.1 Actinomadura soli | reverse complement strand
CCCCTGGGGACGCCATCTGCTGATCCGCCCCGTCCCCGGTGCGCACGTCGCCGTCCCCGGCTGGCTCACCACCTCTGTCACACCTCTGGCACCAGGCCAGCACGTCCTGGTCGCCGTGGCCTCCACCATCCGGTGAACCATCGGGCCGAGGCGCCTCGCGAGAGCGCCCGGGCGGCCCAGGACGCCTTGGTGTGGGCGCGCGCAAGACAGGAATGAAAGCCGCCAGTCGAGAGAACACAGGCCGCACGTGACGACCGTTCCGCCTAGGGCGTGTCTCGAAGTAGTTGGAGCCATTGGTTGATGGCTGTGATTTCAAGGACGGCCTGGTAGCGGACGCAGAGCTTGTCGTAGCGGGTGGCCATGGCTCGGTGCCGCTTGAGGCGGTTGATGCCGCACTCGACGGCGTGGCGGCCGCGGTAGTCGGCCGGGTCGAAGGCCGGTGGAACGGCCGCCGCGGCTGCCTCTGCGTTGCCGGTGGCTGGCCTGGTCGGCCGGCACCGGGATGGTGCAGGCGATACCGGGGCGGCGCAGGTGAGCGCGGATCGCCCGGGAGGAGTAGGCCTTGTCGGCCCGGACCCGGTCCGGCCGGGTGCGTGGACGACCTCGTCCTGGCCGGGCGACACCGATGGCGGCCATCACCGCCTCGAACTGTGGGGCATCTGCGCGTTGCCCGGCCGTCACCACCAGCGACAACGGCCGCTGGCCCTGCTCACAGGCCAGATGCACCTTGGTCGACAACCCGCCACGGGAGCGGCCCAGCGCGTGATCGTCCGGCTCGGGGATCGCACCTGCGGGTGGCTCGCGCTGCAGATGCCCTTGCCGCCGGGCACCGGCGGCGTGCTGGTGCGCCCGCACGATGGTGGAATCCACGTTCACCTCCCAGCCGATCAGCCCGGCTGCGTCCGCCCGGGTCTGCAGCCCGGCCAGGATCCGCGCCCAGATGCCAGCGCGCTGCCAGCGGCGAAACAGCGCGTAAATCGCCTGCCAGGAGCCGTAGCACTCCGGCACGTCCCGCCAGGGCGTCCCGGTCCGCACCCGCCAGCGGATGCCGTCGATGAGCTGGCGTTTGGTCCACTTCGACGGGCGACCCGGCCGGGTGGGCACCGGCAGCAGTGGCTCCAGGATCGTCCACTGTTCATCGGTCAGTTCGAACCGCCTCGTCACCGCTAGGGTGGCCACGAGGTCTCCGGAACTCAGGGTCTTCTTGGTCGATGACCCCTGTACCGGAGACCTCCCTACTTTTGACGCCGGACACGCCGCTCATCCCACTTTGAGACACGCCCTAGTGGTACGCGCCCGCCGCCAAGTCCCGTGCGGTGCCCTTGACCCACTCGACGCGGGAGGCAGCATGTCCGCGCCAGGCTCGAGGGCACTGCCGTCCGCCACCGGCGGGAGTTCATGGGCTGGATCGAAGCATCGAGGACACTGATCGACGGGGTCGCCGCGGCGTTCGGCACGACGGTTGGAGTCCTGGCCAGACCGCACAAGTACGGTCGGCAGGAGTTCATCGCACGGTTCGGCCGGGAGGCCCGGATCGGCCCGTGGCGACGCGGCGAAGATGTCGCGATCGTGACAGAAGTGGTCGCATGCCAGATCTCTCCAGGCGGCATAGACCAGGCGTTGCGGCAGGTGCCGGAGGAGCTGAGGGCGCTGCTGCGTCCCGACGGTGACCCGCGGGGCTGATCGCTGGGGCTGCACCGCCCGTGCGGACGGTTCCGGCTTGCCGGTTGAGGGCGAGGGCCCGCCGTTCCGGGCCGATGCCCTGTGTAGGGGCGGCGCCGGCGAGCGGTGCCGACGGATGGCACGGGGGCCGGTGGGTAGTTGACGCTCGAGGGAACGCATGAGCGAACAGTTGATCACTGGTGTGAGGGCCTCCGGCAGCGACGCCCACCCCGCGAGCGACCTCGCGCGCCCGGGGCCGAGCGCCGCTGACCGGCAAGCAGACGGTGCGGACCTTGGTGACCGAGGTGATCAACGGCGGTCACCTTGAGCTGGTCGACCATTTGTACGCGCCCGCGCTTGGAGCGGCGCGTTCCGCGCCTCGTTCCCCGACGTGCACATGGACATCGTTGAGCTGATCGCCGAGCCCGTACCTGACGGCGGGGAGCAGGCGGCGGTGGGCCGGTTCACCTGCTCGGGCATCCTCCGATGCCCGTGCTCCGACTGCCGGAGCGTCAGCGCGCGTCCCGGTGATCCAGCGGGCGGCGAGGAGGCCGGAGGCTGCGGTGAGGGCGGCGGCGGCGATGACGGTGGCGTTCAGGCCGAGGGCGTCGGCGAGGACTCCGGCGAGTAGGGCGCCGGCGGCGTAGCCGAGGTCGCGCCAGAAGCGGTAGGTGCCCAGCGCGTTGGCGCGCCAGGCGGGGTGGGCGTGGTCGGAGACGGCGGCGATCAGGGCCGGGTAGACCATGGCGGTGCCCAGGCCGAGAGCGATGGCGGAGGTGATCCCGGCCAGCAGCGGACGGTTCAGCAGCACGGGCGCTAGGACGAACCCGGCCGCTTGGACGAGCATCCCGGTCACGATGAGGGGTTTGCGGCCGATCCGGTCGGCGAGGTGGCCGGTGGGGATCTGCCCGATGCCCCACAGGATGGGGTAAAGGCCTTTGATCAGGCCGACGGCGGCCAGCCCGAGGCCGTGGTCGGTGAACAGCAGCGGGAACACACCCCAGGTCAGGCCGTCGTTGAGGTTGTTGACCAGGCCGGCCTGGCTGGCGCCGCGCAGCGAGCGGTCGCGCCAGGATGTGCGCGCGAACGTCGCGGCCAGCCCGGTGCCCGGGCCGGTGGGCGGTGGCGTGTCGTGCTGGGCGAGTTCGAGCGCGACATGCGCCGCGGTGTCGCGTGCGGCCACCGACAGCGCCAGACCGGCGACGACGAACACTACGCCGATCAGTTCGGGGGTGGGACGCAGCCCGTAAGCGGTGGCCAGGTAGCCGGTGACCAGCGCGGTCACGCCGACGGCGCTGTACCCGGCGGCCTCGTTGAGGCCGCTGGCCAGCCCCCGGTGGGCCGGGCCGACCAGATCGATCTTCATGTTCACGGTCATCGACCAGGCCAGGCCCTGGTTGAGGCCGAGCAGCACGTTGGCCGCCACGATCCAGCCCCACGACGGTGCCCAGGCCAGGACGAACGGCACCGGGATGCCGATCAGCCAGCCGGCCACGAGCAGTTGCTTGCGGCGGAACCGGGTGGTCAGCGCGCCGGCGGCCAGGTTGGTGGCCGCCTTGGTCAGCCCGAAGGCGATGATGAAGGAGAACACCGCCAGGTCGCTGGTCAGGCCGAACACCTCGGTGCCGATCAGCGGGACGGTGGTGCGTTCCAGGCCGACCAGACCGCCCACGGCCACGTTGACGATCACCAGCAGCGTGAACTGCACCCGGTTCTCCCGAAGCCCCAGCCGGACTGGCCGACCGGCGGCACTGGCCGGTCCGGCTGGCGCGGTGCTCACTGCTTGTCTCTCGGGGTGTCGTGCTTGAGACGGTGGCCGTGGGCGGCGGCGTAGTCGGCGGGCCCGCCTTGCAGGACGGTCAGGTCGGTGCGTCCGGCGCGTTCCAGGAGGCTGGCGGCGGTCATGGCGCGTTCGCCGTGGCCGCAGGCCACTACCGCGCCGGTGGGGGCATCGGCGGCGCGGGCGGCCAACTCGCCGAGTTCGAGGTTGAGGGCGCCCGGCACGTGTCCGGCGGTGTATTCGGCCTGCTGGCGCACGTCGATGTAGGTTCCGGCCGGGGCGCGGTCGGCGGTGGCGAACGCGGTGGTGGCCACCGGATGCCCGGCCGCCGACCAGGCGGGCATGCCGCCGGTCAGATGCCCGGCGAGCCGCTCGTAGCCGATCTTGTAGGACTGCCGGACGATCTCGTCCAGGTCCTGCGCGGGGCCTGTGACGAGGGCGAGGGGGACGGTGTCGGGCAGCAGCCAGCCCAGCCAGGTGGCGAACTGGTCGCGCAGCGGGATCGACAGCGCGCCGGGAATGTGCCCGGCGGCGTAGTCGACCGCTGGACGGACGTCGACCACGTGACCGCCGCCGTCCAGAAGTGCCTCGACCTGCCCGGCGTCCAGGCCGGGGAGCTGCGGGGGAGCGGTCAGCACGGCCGGGCCGAGCCGGTTGACCTCGCTCAGCCGGTCGAAGTAGGCGGGGTAGGTGCCCAGGCTCGCCAGCAGTTCGCGGACGAAGGTGTCCTCGTCCGATGCGGCCAGCAGCGGGTTGGTGCGCTTCTGGGCACCGATGGTGGAGGTGCGTTCGGCGCCGGGCGGGGCCGAGCAGAACGAGCCCGCGCCGTGCGTGGGCCACACCGCGGCGGCGTCCGGCAGCGCGGTCAGCCGACGCAGGGAGCGGTACTGGGCGCGGGCCAGCGGCTCGGTGCGGTCGCCGCCTGAAAGGTCGGTGCGGGCGGCCGAGTCCACGATGAGTGAGCCGCCGGTGAACACCCCCAGCTCCCGGCCGCCGTCCAGCAGCAGGAACGACAGGTGCTCGTCGGTGTGCCCGGGCGTGGCCAGCGCGCGCAGCGTGAGGCCGCCGAGATCGACCTCGTCGCCGTCGGCCAGTCCCCGGTGGTCGAAGGCGCGGTGCCCGGCGGCCGAGGCCAGCACCGTGGCGCCGGTGTCATGGGCGAGCTGGAGGGCGCCGGAGACGAAGTCCGCGTGCAGATGGGTGTCGGCCGCGTACGCCACGGACAGGCCGCGCCGCCCGGCGGCGGCGTGCAGGTCGCGCAGGTCGCGGCTCGCGTCCACGGCCAGGGCGCGGCCGTCGCTCAGATCGACGAGGTAGGCGCTGTTGCCCAGTCCTTGGTCGACCAGCGGGATCAGATGCGTGTCGGTGAAGCCCACCTGCTGCCCTCCCAAGCTCGTCCGGCCCCGCATGCTGCGGGTCGACGGAATCTATCCCACCTAATACAATATTCCAAAGATGATTGGAATATGCTGATGGTGGACGATACACGAGCCCGCAAGGCGGCGATGTACGAGCAGTTTGCCCGGGTCGGCAAGGCCCTGGCCAACCCGGCGCGGCTGGAGCTGCTGGACCTGCTCGCCCAGGGCGAGCGCAGAGTCGAGGAACTGGCACAGGCCGCGGCGATGAAGATCAGCAACACCTCCGCCCAGCTCAAGGCGCTGGCCGCCGCCGGCCTGGTGAGCAGCTGCCGCGACGGGGTGCGGGTCTACTACCGGCTGGCCGACGAACAGGTCGCCGCACTAGTCGAGCAGGTGCAGCGGCTCGCAGCCGTACGGTTGGCCGATGCCGAACGCGCCACCGAGGCATACCTGGGCGACGTGTCCGCGCTCGAACCGGTCGACCACGACGAACTGGCCCGCCGCCTGGACGGAGGCGAGGTCGTCGTCCTCGATGTCCGCCCTGCCGCCGAGTACGCCGCCGGGCACATCCCCGGCGCCGTCCACGTCGAGCACGGCGAGCTGACCGCCCAACTGGCCGAACTGACCGCGCGACTTCCCGAAAGCGCCGACATCGTCGCCTACTGCCGCGGCAGGTACTGCGTGTTCGCCCCCGACGCGGTCCGGGCACTGCGCGAGCACGGCCGTCCCGCCCGGCTGCTGGACGGCGGAATCCCCGCCTGGCGACGCGCTGGCCTCCCCATCGCCACCGGGACCCGCTCATGACCCCCAGCCGTCCCACCAGCCACCCGACCACGCACTCTGACGGTCACCAGAGCGCACCGCCGGTCCCACCCGGTCTGGACGACGGGCCGATCTACCTGGACTACAACGCCACCGCCCCGGTCGACCCGCGGGTAGCGGAGGCGATGCTGCCGCACCTGATGACGCACTTCGGCAATCCGTCCAGCGGACACGCCTACGGCGAACAGCCCCGCGCCGCGCTCACCCGGGCCCGGGCGCACGTCGCCGCGTTGATCGGCGCGGACCCCGGGCGGATCGTCTTCACCGGCAGCGGGTCGGAGGCCGACGCGCTGGCCATCACGGGGGTGGTACTCGCGCACCCTGACCCGGGCGCCGTCGAGGTGATCACCCAGCCGACCGAGCACCCCGCGGTGCTGGAGACCTGCCGCGCCCTGCACCGCCGCCACGGCACACAGATCACTCACCTCCCGGTCGACGCCGACGGTCTGATCGACCCCGGCGACCTGGCCGCAGCGATCGGGCCCCGCACCGCACTGGTATCGATCATGGCGGCCAACAACGAGACCGGCGTGCTGCAGCCCATCGCCGACCTCGCGCGCATCGCCCGCGCCCACGGCGTGCCGCTGCACACCGACGCCGCCCAGGCCGCCGGGAAGATCCCGCTCGACATGGCCGGCCTCGGCGCCGACCTGCTCAGCCTGGCCGGGCACAAGCTGTACGCGCCCACGGGCATCGGCGCCCTGTTCGTTCGCCCCGGCCTGCGCTTGGAGCCCCTGGTATCCGGCGGCGGGCAGGAACACGGGCTGCGCGCCGGCACCGAACCTGTCGCGCTGGCCGTCGCGCTCGGCGCTGCCGCCGACCTGGCCCGCGCCGACCTCGCCGCCGACGGCGCCGACCGGCTGCGGACCCTGCGCGACCGGCTCTACCAGGCCCTGGACGAGGAACTGCCCGGCCGCGTCTACCTCAACGGGCACCCGACCCGGCGGCTGCCCGGCACCCTGAACCTCGGCATCACCGGCCTGCGTGGCACCGACCTGCTGGCCGCCACGCCCGGCATCGCCGCCTCCACCGGCTCGGCCTGCCACACCGGCACCCCGCAACCGTCTCCGGTGCTGCAGGCCATGCACCACGACACCGACCGCGCGACCTCAGCGCTGCGCCTCAGCATCGGCCGCTGGACCACCCCCGCCGACATCGACCAGACCACCCAGCAGATCACCGCCAGCGCCCGCACCCTGCTGAACCGGCAGCCCGCCACACCCTGACCCGCTCCTGACGCCCAGGCCCTGACGTCGACACCGGCCCCAGCCGTGAGCGGAGCACCCTCCGGCCCAGCAGGTCGCCGCCCTTCGGTTCGCCCGGCCGACCTCGCTTCCATCCGCCAGGGCAGCACAACTTTGCCCTCGATGAGGCGTTCAGCACTCGATCGAGCGGATCCGGTCCATCACCGTGCACGCCACCGACACGAACGCGGTCAGATCCTGTGGCGAGACGCCTTCGAACAACCAGTTGTAGCCGTCCTGGTACTCCTGCGTCAGCGCCGTCATCGTCTCGGTGCCCTTGCCGGTCAGCGACACCAGAACGGCGCGCCGATCGGTCGGATGGCGACCGCGCTCGGCAAACCCGTCGGCCTCCAACCCGTCCAGCAGCCCGGTCACGTTCCGCGGGGTCACCCCGATCAGCTCGGCCAGCTCCCGCTGCGTCATCGGACCGCGCTGATACAGCGCCCACAACACCGACGCCCGCGCCCGCGACAACCCCCGATCGGCCATCCCGCGCTCCATGAACTCAGACGTCATCACCGCCAGCTCGAACAACCGCTCCAGCGCGTTACCGGACCCGGCCACAGATTCGGCATCAGATTCATTGTGTATATACTTCACTATGTTGTAGCCTCCCGAATCGAGGGTAGCCCGAGCCTCCGGGAGGACGCCATGAGCCACCGCCACCCCTTGTTCGCCCGCTTCTACGCTCGCACCAGCCTCCTGATGGAACGCGGGGTCGGCACGCACCGCCGCCCTCTGCTTGCGGGGCTGACCGGACGCGTCATCGAGGTCGGCGCCGGAAACGGCCTGAACTTCCCGCACTATCCCGACACTGTCACCGAGGTCATCGCCGTCGAACCCGAACCTCGCCTGCGCGACCTCGCCGAAACCCGTACCGCTCAGATTGCAGTGCCGGTCAAAGTCGTCGACGGCTGGGCCGACCACCTGCCCGCCGATGACGGCTCCTGTGACGCCGCCGTCGCCTCCTTCGTCCTGTGCTCGGTCCCCGACCAGGCCACCGCCCTCGCCGAGATCAGCCGGGTTCTCAAACCCGGCAGGCAACTGCGGTTCTCGAACACGTTCGCGAGCCGCGCTCCATGCGGAGCCGCATCCAGCACACCCTCGACGCCACCGGCATCTGGCCCTGGTTCGGCGGCGGCTGCCACTGCTTCCGCGACACCCTCGCCGCCATCGAGAAGGCCGGCTTCACTCTCGGCCACGTCGACACTCTCACCAGCGCCGACACCGGCGTACCGTTCCCCACCGCTCCGCAGGTCCTCGGCACCGCCACCTGCCCCGAGCTCCAGGGACCCTCATGACCTCGCCCCCGGCCCTGACCGCACTCGGCACCGCCGACTTCGACCACCACCTGACCGCCGCACCCGAACCGCTGCTGGTGGAGTTCTGGGCCAGCGGCTGCCAGCCCTGCCAGGCACTCATGCCGGTCCTGCGCCACCTCGCCGCCGAACACGCCGGACGACTGCGCGTGGCCACCGTCGAACTCGACCACGCCCCCGACCTCGCCCGCCGCTATCAGATCATGGCCCTGCCCACCCTCATCGTGTTCACCGGCGGCCGACCCACCCAACGGATCACCGAGGTGATCACCAAAGACCAGTTGATAGCCCTTCTAGAACAGGCCGTGTTCTCCTGAACTGCGCAAACCCGGCATTCGACCGTCTGCTACGAGTGCATCAATCTCAGCCCGGGGCTGCCGTGGGCGTGCTGTCCTGAGGCGGCGGCGTTGCTTGCGCGATGTCCGATCCGGATCGCGGGTTGGACGCCGTCGTGGTGGGGGAGTACGAGCGAGCGTTCTATGGCAACCAATTCGCCCTGATGGCGCCGCTGTTCGAGCACTACGGCTTGCAACTATGGATGCCCGAGATCGACGGCCCTATCGATTTCACTGCCGAAGCCCACAAGCGATTGGTGGTCGTCCTCGGTATCCAGTCCAAGCGGAGATCACCCGGACCAGGGTCCGGGTCTCCACGGCGGTGGCCGCCCAGACCCGTGAACAGGGTCGGTACCTGGGAGGGATGTGGACATCCAGCGGCGAGCGTGGCAGTGGGTCCTGCCACGGGGAAGGCGATCAGCAGCCAATATGGGCGCAGTGAGCGCTGGGACGGCTGGTCAAACAGGCCGACCGTGCCGGGTGACTCGACGCCGTCGCCGTAATAGCCTCGATTTCTTTCGCGTCGTTATCGTCTGCCTCGTAGCCGTCAGCCTTTGTCGGCTGATGGTTGGAGGGCGCTGCGATGAACTCGGCGACCAGCCGGTTGCAGAACCCGCTGGATGCGGAAGTCGTTGTCGGTGAATGCGTCTCGGTTGTGCGAGGGGCTCAAGGGGGCGTCAGTCGAGCAGACCTGCTTGGTGGGCGAGGATGGCGGCTTGGACGCGGTTGGTGAGGGACAGTTTGGTCAGGATCCGGCTGACGTGGGTCTTGGCGGTCGCCTCGCTCATGTGCAGGCTGGCGGCGATGTCGGTGTTGGACAGGCCGTTGCCCAGCGCGATGAGCACTTGGCGTTCTTTTGTGGTCAGGGCCTTGAGGCGGTGTTCGGCCTGGGTTCGCCCTGACGCCGCTTTGGTGAAGTGCTGGAGCAGGCGCCGGGTCACCTTGGGGGAGAGCATCGCTTCGCCGCGTGCCGCGCTTCGGACCGCGGTGATCATGTCACCGGCCGTGGCGTCCTTGAGCAGGAACCCGACCGCTCCGTGGGCCAGCGCGGTCCTCACGTATTCGTCGAGGTCGAAGGTGGTCAGCACGACGATGCTCGGTGGGCGGGGTGATCGCGCGAGTCGTTCGGTGGCCGTCAGGCCGTCGGCGCGGGGCATCCGGATGTCCATGAGGACGACGTCGGGGTGCAGGGTCTGGGCCATGGTCACGGCTTCGGCCCCGTCGCCGGCCTCGCCGACCACGGTAATGTCGGAGGCCGACTCCATGATGGTGCGCAGCATGGAGCGAACCATCCACTCGTCGTCGGCGATCAGCACCCGGATCGGTTCGCTCATGGGGTGTGCTGCCTTGTGAGGGGGACCTCGGCGGTGATGTCGAATCCGCCCTCGGTCGTCGGCCGTGCGGTCAGCTCGCCGCCGACCAGCCGGACCCGCTCGGCGACGCCGAGCAGGCCGTGCCCGCCGGCGGGCAGTTCGGTGTGGCCGGCGCGCGGCGCGCGGCCGTTGGTCACGCGCAGGTGGAGGGCGTCGTGGGTGTGGTGGAGGCGGACGTGGGTCGGCGCGGTGGCGGCATGCTTGTGCACGTTGGTCAGGGCCTCCTGGACGACACGGTACGCGGCGTGCTCGACGAGCGCGGGCAGCGCGGTGTCGCAGTCGTCGACCATCTCCAGGGTGACCGGCATGCCGAGACGGCGGGACGCCTCGACCAGGTCGCCGAGGTCGGCCAGGGTCGGCTGCGGTGCGAGCGGTGCGGTGGTGTCGCCGTCGGCGCGCAGGACCTCCACCAGTGAGCGCAGTTCGTCCAGTGTCTCGCGTCCGATGACGCCGATCTGCGTGCCGATGGCGGTGGCGTCCTGGTCGCGCGCCACCTCCAGCGCGGTGGCGTGCAGCACCATCAGCGACACCCGGTGCGTGACCACGTCGTGCATGTCCCGGGCGATCTGGGCCCGTTCGGCGCTGCGCGCCTGCAGGATGCGCTGGTGCTGCTCGCGTTCGGCGCGTTCGGCCCGTTCGCGCATCCTGGCGATCAGCTCGCTCTGAGCGCCGACATAGAGTCCCAGCAGGGCGGGGATCCCGCAGATCACGGCGGCGATCGACATCGCGGCGTCGGCGCCGGCCGCCCGCCAGATCGGGATGCCGACCACCAGCACCGTTCCCGCGAGCAGGCCGATCCGTACCGCGCGCTGTGATCGCGTACGCTGCGACGCCATCTGCCGTGCCAGGGTGTACTGCGCGACCATGACGGCGACGTAGGCCGACAGCACCACCCAGCCGGCCAGGGCGGCCAGGACGAACAGCACCGGGCGGCGGCGGCGCCACCAGGCGGCGGCGCCCACCGCCAGCCCCAGCGGCAGCGCGAGCCACAGCGCGGGCCGCCAGCCGAGGTAGGTGATCGCGACCTCGCCCATGGCACGGCCGGACCCGCCGTCACCGGACGGCGTGCTCGCGGCGAGGGCGATGGCCACCACCGCGTCGATGACCCGATGACGCCGTCCCCGGACCGCGGCCCAAACCGCCGCCCACAACGCCGCAGCGCGCCGGGCGGCTGGTCTTGGCGGCCTCATGAGTCGCACGCTATCCACGCCGCGCCCCCGGGGCATCGATAGAAAGTTGTACTCGGCCCGGGAGGAACTCCGACTTTCCGCCGAGCAGGCAGCCCGAAAATGGCGGATGCCCCGGTCAGCGTGGGCCGGTGAGGCTGTTGGCATGCCACCGCAGACCACGCACACCCAGGCTCCGGCCCGTCCACCACGCCTGGACCACCGCACCCGTCCTCACGCATCGCGCTGCCATGACGGACGTTGACAGCGGCGCGGGGCCTGCCCGTCCAGTGCTCTCCGGGGCCGACCTCGCGAAGAAATACGGACGCACTGACGCATTGCATCACGCCTCGCTCGCCGTCGATCGGGGTGAGTCGGTCGCCGTGATGGGGCCGAGCGGGTCGGGCAAGTCCACGCTGCTGTACTGCCTTTCCGGCGTCGTGATACCCGACGGCGGGGAAGTGCTGTTCGACGGCGTTCGGGTCGATGAACTCTCCGAGGCCCGGCGCACCGATCTGCGGCGGTCGGACTTCGGCTTCGTCTTCCAGTTCCCCGGCCTGCTGCCGGAACTGTCGGCGGCCGAGAACGCCGCGTTGCCGCTGATGCTCGAAGGTGCCGGCCGTCGGGACGCGGTCGCCCGGGCATGGGAGCTGTTCCCGACGCTCGGTCTCGAGGGCCTGGAGCGGCGGCGCCCGGGCGAGCTGTCGGGCGGCGAGGCTCAGCGCGTCGGGATCGCCCGTGCGCTGGTCCTCGACCCCGCGGTCGTGTTCGCCGACGAGCCGACGGGCTCGCTCGACACGCGGACCGGCGACGAGGTCATGTCCCTGCTGGTGTCGACGGTACGGGACCGGCGGGCGGCGCTGGTCCTGGTCACCCATGACGAGCGGGTGGCCAAGCGCTGCGACCGGATCGTCCAGGTCGTGGACGGCCGCACCCTGACCGAGCCGAAGAGAGTGCAGTGATGCGTGGATTGTGGCTGCGCCTGCTGCGCGGCGGCGGGCGGTCCGCTCGTCTTGAGGTCGGCCTCCCACTAGTGGCGGGCGCCGTCATCACCTTGGTCCTGCTCTTGCTGCTCGGATTGCAGCAGGGCCTGGACAACCGGGCGGAGCGGACCGCGTGGCGTACCCCTGAAGCGGCGACGAACGAGCCCACGGCGATCCAGTCGGGCTTCACCGACTACGTCGAGGAACGTCCGCTCGCGGTCGTCGAACTGGCCGCTTTGCGCCCGAACCCGCCCGCAGTACCGGGAATGGGCAGGTTCCCCGCGCCGGGTGAAGTGTGGGCCTCTCCCCGTCTGGCCGAGCTGATGGCGGACCTCCCGGCCGACAGGCTCGCCGACAGGTTCCCCGGCCCGGTCACCGCCGAACTCTCCCGGCAGACCCTGGAGCATCCCGACGAACTCGTCGCGGTGATCGGCCGGAGCCCGACCGATCCCTCGATGCGCGACCGGCGGCCACGGCACCAGTGGAACGCGGTCTCGTCGGTGACGCCGACCAGGATCGACGGATGGTCGGCCACCCCGGATCTCTACCAGACCACCTACCGGGACATCGCGCTGCTCGCCGTCGTCCTGACCGCGCTTCCGCTCGCCGGACTGGGCGGCCTGGCCTCCCGGCTGATGGCCGGACGCCGGCAGCGGCGGCTGGCCACCCTGCGGCTGCTGGGCGCCCGCACCTCGCAGGTGGTCCGGCTGACCATCGCCGAACTGGCGACGTTCGCGGGGATCGGAGCGGTGTGCGGGGCCGTCCTGCACCGGGTCCTTGTGCCATTGACCGCCCGGGTGCCCATCAAGGGCGGCGAATGGTTTCCCGCGGACGTCCGGCCAGGGGTGCCGCTCACACTCGCCACCGTGGCCGCCGTCGTGGCCGTGCTGACATTGGGCGCGCTGACCGGGCTTCGGGCGGCGGTCCGCGACCCGCTGGCCACCTACCGCCGCGCTGGCGGCGACCCGGCGCGCGTGCGATTGTGGGCCGTGGTGTTCATCGGCGCGGCGATCGCGCTGTTCTGGCTGCGCAGCAGCAACCCCTTCGTCGGCGTCGCCTTCACCGCCGTGGTGATCCTGGGCTGGGGACTGCTGTCGACCGGACCGTGGATCGTCGCGGGACTCGGCAGGCTGCTGGCCTGGCGCGCCCGCCGTCCGGCGACCTTCCTCGCCGGACGGCGCCTGTCGGACAGCCCGCGCAGCGCCTGGCGGACGGTCGGAGGCCTGACACTGGCCTGCTTCATCGCCGGGTTCGTCGCCATCAGCCTCCCGGTCGGGCTCGGCAACGTCGGCGCGTACGCCTCCCGGACCGAGCGGCCCGAGGCCGTCGTCCCCGCCGCCTCCCTGGACGCCACCGTCCGCAAAGCCGAGGCCGTGCTACGAGCCGAGGGCATCCACGCCGACGTCGAAACCACCGCGGCGCCGTCCTGGCTCGACGGCGACAAGTGGGCCACGCTCACTCTGAGCACGCAAGGCCCCTACACCGATCAGGACCGCGCCCGTACCGCGATGATCGAGAACGGCCTCTGGGGTCCGGAGATGACCCTGGCCGAGGACCTGCCGAACATGTGGCTGCTGCGGGACGGGGTCGTCATTGGCTTCCTGGTGCTGCCGACCGCGGCGCTGGTCGCGCTCGTTTCGATGATCATCGGCGCAATCGCGCGCATCTTCGATCAGCGGGACACCTTCATCGCCCTCAGACTGGCCGGCACCCCCCAGACAGTCCTGCTCGCCGCGCAGCGCCGCGAGATGATCCTGCCGTCGGCCCTGCTTGGCGGTGTCGCCGCGACCGCGGGGCTGGCCAGCGGCTCAACGCTCGGCTCGACCGGCCTGCTCAACCCCTACAGCGCCGGCGTCTTCGCCGGCCTTCTCACGCTCGGCGCGATCGCCCTGCTGCTCGCCGATCGGACCGCGCGACCCGTCCTCGAACGAGTCGGCACCGATCTCTCCGAACGCGAATAGGGAAGATCACGAAGGCCGACCGGCATGCCATCACCGGCCCGCCCCACGGCCGCTCGCGAAACGGCCGTCGAAACAGGACGCGTTCGGGTCAGAACGGCGGCGACTTCCGCGTACTCGCGAGCATGATCCGGTTCGCCATCCGCCTACTGCCGGAAGATACCGTTCACACCTACAACCCTGGGCCTCGGCTATGGCTGAGGCGTCCTGTCACTCGCCGCCCGCTATGCCAAGGCGACCTCCATGCCGTCGCCGATACCGCCCCACCACCGACGAGTGTCGTGGCGGCACAGACGGCGTATGCGCGGTGGAGCGCGACCCGTCGCCGTGGGTGGGGCCGTTCACGGTGGCCGGTATCGGCGTCCCGATCGTGGTGCGGTTGTGGTCCCCGCTACCAGGCCTGCGGTCATCCTGATGATCGAGCTCCGGGCCGCCGTCGCGTCACCGGAGCGGGCCGGGCTTCGCGCACAGGTGACGGGCGAGGCCGCCTTGGACGTCGCCGACGACGGCGGATGTGGACGGGCCGCTGCTGTTGACCAGCATGGTGATCGTCGCCGTCCTACTGCTGCTGACCTACCGCAGCCCGTTGCTGCAGCTGGCGCCGCTGCTTGCGGCCGACGTCGGGGTGATGGTGGCCCGCGCCGCCGCGTACGGTCTGGCCCGCGCCGGGCTGGCGGTCACCGACCTGGCGTCCGCCATCCTCATCGTGCTGGTGTTCGGCGCCGCCACCGACTAGGCCCTGCTCTTGCTCAACCGCTACCGCGAGTCACCGCCTGTGGGGCCGGGTTGCGTCCCTGGTCGGGCGGCGTCCGCGGCTCCTGGCCGCGCTCGTGACGGCTGCGCTGGCCGCCGGGACACTGGGGCTGACGAGCCTGCACGTCAGTGCCGACCCGATCGAAAAGGTGCCGCGCACAGCGAATCGGTGACCGGCCGTCACGTCCTCGCCGAGCAGTTCCCAGGCGGTGTGTCCGCACCGCTGACCGTCGTGCTTCCGGCCGGAGCCGACGCCACGACCGGCGCCCAGGCCAGGCGGGCCGCCGCCGCGACCGAAGCGTGGCGGCCGCCCGGCCCGCCGACCTTTTCATCTACATCTTCGTGTTCCTGGTTGCGCTCGGCGTCGACTACAACATCTTCCTGATGGAGCGCATCCGCGAGGAGCGCCACCGCCCTGCTCGTCCGCTCGCTCCTGGTGCCCGCGCTGGTCATCTGGCTGGACGACCGCACCTGGTGGTCCGCTCGCCGCCGACGCCGAACGTCCGCCCCGTCCGGCAGGGCCCTTCACCGCGCCCGATGAGTGACACGCGAACCATGTATGCCGGTGCGCGCCATCGGGTTCCCTCGTCTGCTACAAGTGTAGTTGAATCGAATCGTAGCCGAGGGCACGTGGTGTGGTTGATCACCGGGTGAGGGGAGTTTGGTCGTGGCGGTTTCGATGGTCAAGGGGCAGCGAATTTCGCTGGAGAAGCCGGGCGGGTCGCTGTCCATGGTCCGGATGGGCCTGGGCTGGGACGCGGTGAAGAAGAAGGGCCTGTTCGGCAAGCAGCGCGAGCAGGACATCGACCTGGACGCCTCCTGCGTTCTGCTCGCCGACGGCGGCATCGCGGACGTGGTCTACTTCGGCAAGCTGACCAGTGACGACGGTTCGGTCCGGCACACCGGCGACAACCTCACCGGCGTCGGCGACGGGGACGACGAGTCGGTCCTGCTGGATCTCGCGCGGGTGCCGCCGCACGTGACGTCGCTGGTGTTCACCGTCAGCTCGTTCAGCGGCCAGACGTTCGAGGAGGTCGAGAACGCCTTCTGCCGGCTCGTCGACGAGAGCACCGGCGAGGAACTGGCGCGGTACACCCTCACCGGCGGCGGCCGTCACACCACCATGGTGATGGCGCGCGTCTACCGGCAGGGCGCCGGCTGGAAAATGGACGCGATCAGCGAACCCGGGCAGGGACGCACACTGCAGGACATGCTGCCGGCGATCACCTCTTACGCTTAGCCGGCGAGTGAGGGATGGGCCTTGTCCGGGTTTGCGGTAATGGATTGTGTCGGGGGAGTCTGTGAGCGCCGAGGGAAGCACGAAGGCCGTCGTCACCGCGCTGTGCGCGAATCTGGGGATCGCGGTCACCAAGTTCGTGGCGTTCGCGTTGACGGGGTCGTCGTCGATGCTGGCCGAGGCGATCCACTCGGTGGCCGATTCCAGCAACCAGGCGCTGCTGTTGATCGGCGGGAGGCGTGCCGCGCGGCGCGCGACCGAGGAGCACCCGTTCGGGTACGGCCGCGAGCGCTACATCTATGCCTTCCTGGTGGCGATCGTGCTGTTCAGCCTTGGCGGGATGTTCGCGCTCTACGAAGCCTGGCACAAGATCCGCGACCCGCATGCGATCGACGAGTGGCAGTGGGTGCCGATCGTGGTGCTGCTGGTTGCGATCGCGCTGGAGGGGGTGGCGTTGCGCACCGCGGTGCGGGAGTCCAACCGGAGCCGGGGGCGTTCGAGCTGGGTGGAGTTCGTCCGGCGGTCCAAGTCGCCGGAGTTGCCGGTGATCCTGCTGGAGGACACCGGGGCGCTGGCGGGCCTGGTGTTCGCGCTTGCCGGGGTGAGCCTGACATTGATCACCGGCAACGGTGTGTGGGACGGGATCGGCACGGCGGCGATCGGTGTCCTGCTCGCGGTCATCGCGGTCGTGCTGGCGATGGAGGTCAAGAGCCTGCTGATCGGGGAGTCCGCCACGGCCGAGCATGTCCGGCTGATCCGGGCGGCGATCGTGGAGGGCCGCGACGTCCCCTCGGTGATCCACATGCGCACCATGCATCTGGGACCGGACGAACTGCTGGTCGTCGCCAAGATCGCCATCGATCTCCAGGACGACGCGCGCGAAGTCGCCGACGCGATCAACGACGCCGAGGCCCGTATCCGCGAGGCGGTGCCGATCGCGCGGCTGCTGATCTATCTGGAACCCGACGTACTGCGCACGAAAGGGTGAGGCCGTTGCCGCGTAGACCACTGGGGCAGTTGGAGGCCGAGGTCCTCGCCGCGCTGGCCGGGCTCGGCGGCTCGGCCAGTACCGCCGAACTGGTGGCACGGCTTGACGACGATCCCGCGTACACGACGGTGAACACCATCCTGCACCGGCTGTACGAGAAAGGTCTCGTCTCGCGGTTCCGAGCGGGCCGCCACTACCGGTACGAGCTGGCCGTCGACGAGTCCGAACTCGTGGCGGACCGGATGCGCGAGCATCTGCGGCACGCGAGCGATCCGGCCAGTGCGCTGAACCGGTTCGTCCGGACGCTCAGCAGCGAGGAGGCGCGGCAGTTGCGCGAGATTCTCGACAAACCGGGAGAGCGCGGGTGAACTGGTTCACCTTCCTGCCGCTCGCCGTCATGCTGGCGCTGAGCACGGTCCTCGGCCGGGTGGCGTTACCGCTGCATCCGTCCTGGTCGGCGCGGCTGCTGGCGATGACGGCCGCGATGACCGTGCTGGCCGCGCTCGGCACCGGTGCCTTCGTGGCGATCAACTACGCGGCGACGCTGGCGCCGTCCGCGGCCGCGCACGTCCCCGAATGGGCGCTGTTCGGAGACGACAGGCCGGTCCCCGACACGGTGGGGGTCGCCGCGGCGCTGCTGACCGCGACCGGGCTGGCGGTCACCGGACGGACGGCCGCCGGCTGGGTCTCCGAGCTGCACACCGCGCTGGCACAGGCTCAGGCGCCCCTGGAGACCGACGTTCCGATCGCCGTCGCGGTCCCCGGCCGGCGCGGCGGGGTCTTGCTGTCGCGGGGTATGCTCCGCGGGTTCACGGCCGCGGAACTCCATGTGGTCTTCGAGCACGAGTCGTCCCACCTGCGGCATCGCCACCACCGGTACGCGGCGGCCGGTGCCCTGGTCGCGGCGGTCCTGCCACCGTTGCGGCCGCTGAACGAGCGGCTGCGGCTGGCGATGGAGCGGTGGGCGGACGAGGACGCGGCGGAGGCGGTCGGCGACCGCGGCTTCGTCGCCCGGACGATCGCCAAGGCCGCCCTCGCCCAACCACACACCGCGGGAGCGGTGACAGCGTTCGCCGATTCGGGTGTCGTCCAGCGCGTCGAGGCGCTGCTCGGGACGCCACCGGACAGGAACACGGTCACCGGCCCGCTGCTGTTCATGGGCAACGGCTTCGTCACCAGCTCGCTGACCGCCGCGACCCTCCAGCTCGACCACGCACTCGCGTCCTGTCTGCTGCCGCTGCTGGCCCTGCGCTGACCGGACACACCGGGTCCGGTCAGCGGCGTGGGCCGCTCAGAGCTCGAATTCGGACGGGTTGAGGTCAAGGGCGAAGCAGGCCTCGCGGACGACGCCCTTCTCGGTGTCGTCGAAGTTGCCGTCCGCGCCGCCGATGATGATGCCGATCTGGATCACGGCCCGCGCCTCGGCGGGCTTCTTCTTGGCCTTGCCGATGTCCTGCAGCACTGACACCTTGCCGAAGTCGAAGTCGGCGGTCAGCTTCGACACGTAGTCGTTGAAGCGGCGCTGCAGGTCGTCGGCGGGGAAGTTCTTCAGCACCTCGTTGCTGGTGATCAGGGACGCGGTCCGATGCCGCTCGGACGGGTCGACGTTCCCGTCGGCCGCCGCGACCAGCGCGCACATCGCCATGCTCGCGTCCCGGAAGGCCCCGCTCTTCAGATCGTTCTTCTTGCTGAGCAGCTGCGACTGCATGGTCTGGGTCGACTCGCGCAGCTTGTCCCAGAAAGGCATCTGATCCTCCGCTCGTTGTCGGTCGTTGTGACCAAACCCAACCGCCACAACTGTAGTAGCCCGTCCTGCGTTCCCGGCCGAACTCGCGCTCCCCATTGAATCGGCCGCGGGACCGGCGCTCGGACGCGGGTCGTCATCCGCGGGCCGGAGCGGGCTGCCCGGTGGGCTTGGGGAACAGGCGCCGTAGGACGTCGGTGATGGTGACGACACCCACGACCTGGCCGTCTCTGGTCACCAGGGCGAGTTGTTCGCCGGTCTCACGCATGTGCGCCAGCGCGGTGTAGACGGGGGTGTCGGCCGGGACGAGGAGAACGGGACGGGCCAGGTGGGCGATTCCGGACTTCTCGTATTGGGTCAGCGTGTCGCGGACGTGCACCACGCCCCATGCGGTGCCGGGCCCGGTCACCAGGATGCGCAGGTGCCCGGAGGCGCGGCTGGCGGCCTGGACGTCGGCGACGGTCGACTCGGGGGCGACCGATGTCGGCGTGGAGCCGCATTCGACCAGGTCGCCGATCCGCAAGTTGCGCAGGTCCAGCGCCTCGGACAGCTGTGCGGAATAGGCCGCGTCCAGCGCTCCGACGTTGGCGGAGTGCTCGACCAGATGGCGCAGGGCGTCGGGGTCCTGACCGGCGGCGACCTGGTCGGCCGCCTGGACGCCGACCCTGCGCAGGCACCAGTTGGCCGACTCGTTCAGCACCCGCAGCAGCGGACGGGTCAGCCACATGAAGCCGCGCATCGGCAGGGCCAGCATCGTGGCCGACCGCTCCGGATGAGCGATGGCCCATGACTTGGGCGCCATCTCGCCGATCACCAGGTGCAGGAACGTCACGATGACCAGCGCGAGCACGAACGCCGCCGGATCGGCAAGCCACAACGGCGCGCCCCAGGACTTCAGCAGCGGGGTCAGCCAGTGATGGACGGCCGGCTTGGTGAGCGCCCCCAGAGCCAGCGTGCAGAAGGTGATGCCCAGCTGCGCCCCAGCCAGCAGCAGCGTCAACTCCGACGCGCTGCGCAAGGCCGCCCGCGCCGACCGGCTGGACGCCGCGGCGTCCTCCAGGCGGTGCCGCTTGGCCGCGATGAGCGCGAACTCCACGGCGACGAAGAACGCGCTCAACGCGATGATGGCGACGGTGGCGGCCAGAACCGCCCACGGATCACTCATCGGCCCGTCCCCTCGCCGCCTGCGATCTCGCCGCCGCCCGCGTCCTCGACGGCCGCGCCGGACGTCACCACCTGCACCCGCACCGACGACGGCACACCATGGTCGCCGATCTCCAGGACCTTGAGGCGCAGGAGCCGTCTGAGCGGATGGTCGGTGTGCGCGAGATCGGCGGGCTCGGCCGGCAGTTCGACATCGAGTTCGGCTCCCGCCTCGGGCAGCGCCCCGCAGGCGGCGATCACCAGTCCGGCGATGGTCTCGTAGTCGCCTGCGGGCAGCCGGTGGTCGACGACGCGTTCGACCTCGTCGATGTGGAAGCCGCCGGGGATGACCCAGGCGTCCCCGACCCGGAGGGCGCCGGGTTCCGCGGCGGCGTCGTGCTCGTCGGTGATCTCGCCGACCAGCTCCTCGGCCAGGTCCTCCAGCGTCACGATGCCGACGAAGCCGCCGAACTCGTCCACAACGCAGGCCAGTTGGTCGCGGTCGTCGGTGAGCCGGTCCAAGGCCGCAGGCAGTGCCATCAGCGTCGGCACCAGGGTCGCGGGCCTCATGATCGAGGCGATGGGGGCCTCGGGGTCGGGTGCGGCGAGCACATCGTCCAGGTGCGCCACCCCGGCGACGCGGGCGGACTCCCCCAGCACCGGATAGCGGGAGTGGCCCGTGCTCATCAGCCCCCTGACCTCGCTGACGGTCGCGTCGGCATCGACGGTGCCCACGCGCGTGCGGGGGATCATCGCGTGCTCGACGTCGCGGTGTGGGAAATCGAGGATGCGGTCCAGCAGAATCGACAGGTCCGGCGGCAGGTCCCCGCTGCGGCGCGACTCGGTCACGATGTGCGCCAGGTCGCGTTCGGTGGCCGCGTGCTCCACGTCATGCACCGGCTCGATGCGCAGCAGCCGGAGCAGCAGGTTCGAGGCCTGGTCGAACACCCAGATCAGCCACCCGAGCGTCTTGAGATAGACCGGCGTCGACCGCGACAGCCACCGCGCGACCCGTCCAGGACGGGCGATCGCCAGGTTCTTGGGGAACAGCTCGCCGAACAGCATCTGCACCAGCGTCGAGAACGCCAGGGCCAGCGCCGTGCCGACCGCGATCCCGGTGCCCTCGGGCACGCCGGCGCCGCCGATCAGGTCCCCGAAGGACTCGCCGATCAGGGGCTCGGCGACGTACCCGACCAGCAGTCCAGTCACCGTGATGCCCAGCTGCGCGCCCGACAGCATGAACGAGGTGCGCCGTGTCACCGCCAGCGCCCGTGCCGCGCCCCGGTCACCGCTCCCAGCGCCGGCGGCCAGCCGGGACCGGTCGACGGCCATATAGGCGAATTCCTGCGCGACGAAGTATCCCGTCAACGCGGTGATCAGCAGGACGACCACGACCCCGGCGAGCAAGGACAGTGCGGTGATCAAAGCCGTCCCGCCCCATGATCGTCAGCGAAGCGGTCGACGGATCGGTGGCGGTCCATTGGCCTCTCTGATCGGATGGATCATCACTCCCAACGACAAATCACCTGGTCAGGTTCCCAATCGCCGGCAGGAGAGTCGCGGACGGCGACGTGGCGCGTCCTAGGCGCCCGCATCGCAGCCCGATGGTGCCCGGCCGGCTTCACGATCGTGGCGCCGGGTCGTCGGCCGTCTCGGTGACGACGGCCGACGTGTCGCCGCGTAAGGCTCTGACCTCCACGCGGAGCGCGGTGATCTCCTCCAGCAGGGCGGCGTCGGATTCCCGCCGAGCCCGCCGGACGATGTCGGTGATCGTCTCGGTCTGCTGCTGGTCGTCGTCCTCCATGGCGCGCACGACCACGGCGATGAACAGGTTCAGCACCACGAAGGTGCTGATCAGGATGAACACGACGAAGAAGATCCAGGCGGCGGGGTGGTGCTCCATCACCGCGCGGGCCACCTCCGACCATGCCTCCCCGGTCATCACCTGGAACAACGTGAACAGGGAGGCGCCCAGGCTCCCGAAGTACTCGGGGTTGGTGGCGCCGAACAGTTTGGTGGCCATCACCGCCGCGACGTACAGCACCAGGGCGAGCAGCACGGCGATCGAGGCCATGCCGGGCATCGCGCCCAGCAGCGCCGACACCACCCGGCGCAGGCTGGGAACCACCGAGAGGAGTCGTAGTGTCCGCAGGACCCTCAGAGCGCGCAGTACCGACAGGCCGCCCGACTGCGGCACGAGGGAGATGCCGACGACCGCGAAGTCGAACAGATTCCAAGGCTCCCTGACGAACCGGCCGCGCTGAACATAGATCTTGGCGGCCAGTTCGGCGACGAACACGGCCAGTGCCACACGGTCCACGGCGTGCAGGACGGCGCCGTAGCGGTCGAGCACCGACGGCACGGTCTCCAGGCCGAGGGTGACGGCGTTGATCAGGATCACCGCGATGATCACACGCTGGGTGCGACGGGATCCGACCAGCGATGCGACGCGAGCACGTAGTGGCATGTGGCGGCCGACCCCGCGCGGCCCTGGTGTTGGCTCCCGGCATTGCTACTACTCTTGTGGCACTTCGATCGGGGTCAACGTGCGAACCGTCCACGAATGAGTCCTGGATCACGCTGCCCGGCTCGGACGCGGATCGCTGCCGGGTGCGGGCTTGTCGCCTGTGACGACGCGCAGGCCGGAGCCGGAGGCAAGGGGGTTTTTGATCATCGTGCGGAAGCGGTTGCTCGGCGCGGCCTGGCTGGCGTCTCTGACCGTTGTGCCGGTGACGGCGAGCGGCTGTGGTCTGACCAGGTTCACTGCGCCGGAGAGCGTGGAAGTCACCGAAATGACGGTGACCAGCCCCACCGTCGCGGACGCGAAGGCGCTCCCCGCCCGCTACGCCTGCGCGGCCCACAGCGGGCTGGGCAGGACGCCGCCGTTGCGATGGTCGGGAGTGCTGCCCGGTACGCCCGCCGCGTTCGCGATCATGGTCGATACCCCGGACGCCTCGGCCGGGGCCTATGTGAACTGGGTGATCGTCAACATCGACGGGAACACCCGCGAACTGGTCGAGGACGCGCGTCCGGCCTCCGCGGTGGAAACGGTGAACACCAGTGGTGGCATTGCCTATGCGGCGCCATGCCCGCGTGGCGGAGAGGGGAACCGCTAACGTTTCACGGTCTACGCGCTCAGCGAGCGGGTGCCGCTGGGGCGTGGCGCACCCGTGAGGGAGGCGTTGGCGGCCATCACAGAGCGCACGGTGGTACGAGGCCGGATCACGGCGACCTTCGAGGCGCCGGGCTGATTCATCGCAGACGTTGCGCAAACCCGGTCCCATGCCGGGGGAATCGACACCGGTATGCGTGAGGTCGCCTTGCGTCGCGTCCCAAGCTGCTACAACTGTAGTAAAGATCCGCGAGAGGAGCATTCATGGGTGTCAGTCTGTCCAAGGGCGGCAACGTCTCACTGACCAAGGAGGCGCCGGGCCTGACAGCGATTACGGTGGGTCTCGGCTGGGACGTGCGCACGACCACCGGAACCGACTTCGACCTGGACGCCAGCGCGCTGCTGCTGAACGGGGCGGGCCAGGTTCCCTCCGACCAGCACTTCGTGTTCTTCAACAACCTGCGCAGCCCGGACGGTTCGGTCGAGCACACCGGAGACAACCTCACCGGGGAGGGCGAGGGCGACGACGAGCAGATCAAGGTGACCCTGGCGTCGGTGCCGGCAGAGATCGACCGCATCACCTTCCCGGTGTCGATCCACGACGGCGACAGCCGCGGGCAGAGCTTCGGGCAGGTCCGCAACGCCTTCATCCGCGTCGTCAACCAGGCAGACAACACTGAACTCGCCCGCTACGACCTCACCGAGGACGCCTCCACCGAGACGGCCATGGTGTTCGGCGAGCTCTACCGCAACGGCGCCGAATGGAAGTTCCGCGCCGTCGGCCAGGGATACGCCTCCGGACTCTCGGGGGTGGCGAAGGACTTCGGCGTCAACGCCTGACGCCTTCCGGGTGGACGGGGCCGCATTGACGGGGCCGCCCGCACGGCCCCGTCCGCGTGGCCCTTGTCAACGCGGCCCGTCCACGGCGGTTCATCTGGCGTCGGCGGCGCCCGGTCCCATCTGGTGCCGGCGCTGCTCCTCGTCCACGGCCTGGTAGATCTTGGATTTCAGGCCCTCGGGGTCGGGGACGCGCTTGAGCCGGAGCATCCCGTGCTCGGACGCGGACTGGATGTCGAGCGTCCCGTACCGCCAGATCCGCTCCCACAGCGTCACCCGGAACGACACGTCATTGACCCGGACCAGCGGAATGCTGTGGCCCGTCTTGGTCAGGAAGCCGCTGCGCTTGTAGATCCGCTTGGTGGTGACGATGTAGATCGTCCCGCGCCACCGCAGCAGCGGGATGAGCCAGAACCACAGCGACAGAATCGCGGCGACGCCGAGCACCACGTAACCGGCGATCCGTCCCCAGTCCTCACCGGACGGGATGACCCACAGCAGCCCGCCCGCGACCATCCAGAGCAGGCACAGGATCACGAACTCGCCGACCAACTCCGTCCAGTGCTGGCGCGTGGCGTGCACCAGCGACTCGTCCTCGGCGAGATAGCGGTCAGCGGAACTCATGCTGCGCATCCTGGCACACCGCTTCGTTCACGTATACGGGCATCAATCGAACCTTTCTGTGACGACGGGGGGGCGATCAGGACGGCCGTGTCCCCGGGCGGACGCCAACTCTGCGCGCAGACCGGTTTTGCCGGCGGGGACCGCCTTGGGCAGGTCGGGCGCAGGGGGCGTGGAGGTCTTCGCCGAGGTGAAGTCGGCACCGACGACCAATGCGACGACTCCCGGATCGGGCTTGGCGTGCGGGGTCGGCTCGGTCTTGGGGATGACCGTCGCGAGCGTCGCGGCCTGCCGTTCTGCGCCGTCGCCGTAGAGGATCAGCGTGTTCCTGCGGGGCTTGGCAGTCCCGATCGCCACGATGCGGAAGCCCTCCGCCTTGAGGGTCTTGTCTTCGCGGATCGTGGTGAAGAACCGGCCGGCGGACGGCTGCTGCAGGGTGACCCGGTTGAGGTCGGGCGGGTAGGGGGTGACCGGGACGGTGACGAAGCCGAGCCCGTCGGCGGTCAGGTCGCGCAGCCCATGGGCGATCTTCACCACGGCGGCGAGATCGAGGCCCTTGTCGGTGGTCAGCGACTTGGTGCCGACCTGGGCCGCCGCCCGCATGTGGTCGGCGCGGTGCACAACACCGCCAGCCTGCCCGCGGCGCGGCTGGCCGGCGGCCCGCTCGCCCACGTCATCGACGCCGACGACATCGCCATCCGCCTCATCGTCCAGTCGCACCGCCAATCCGGCCTGTCCACGGTCTACACCGATCTACTGGACTTCGAAGGCCACGAGTTCTACATCCGCCCCGAACCGTCCCTGACCGGCACCACCTACGCCAGGCCCTGGACGCCTACGACCTGGGCATCCCGGTCGGCCTCTGGCACGCCGACGGCACGGTGTCGATGAACCCGCCCATGGAGACCGTCATCGCCGCAACGGACGAGATCATCCTGCTCGCCGAGGACGACCTGCTCATCCGCTTGGCCCGCGGCGCCCGGCCGCTCACCGTCGATGAGGCGATCACGACCGCCGCGCCGCAGCGCCGCCGTCCCGAACGCACCCTGCTGCTCGGCTGGAACCACCGCGCCTCCAAGATCATTTACCTGCTGGACGACTACGTCGAACCCGGCTCCTCCCTCGACATCGCCGCCCCGGGCGACGACCCCTGTGACGCGCTGCCGCCCCTGACCAACCTCACCATCGGCCACACCACCTGCGACAGCACCGACCGCACCCAGCTGGAAGCCCTCAACGTCGGCTCCTACAAGCACATCATCGTCCTCTCGGCCGAAGACCGGGCGCCCGAGCACGCCGACGCCCGCGCCCTGGTCACCTGCTGCACCTGCGCGAGATGGAGGAGAAGCTCGGTGACCCGTACTCGATCGTCAGTGAGATCAACGACGACGCCAACCGGGAGATCGCGCAGGTCACCAAGACCGATGACTTCGTGGTCAGCGACAAGCTGATCAGCCTGATGCTCACCCAGCTCAGCGAGAACCGGCACCTGTTCCGCGTCTTCGCCGACCTGCTCGACCCCAATGGCTCGGAGATCTACCTCAAACTCGCCTCCGACTACCTGCGGCCCGATGCCGCCGCCAACTTCGCCACCGTGATCGAGGCCGCCCGCCGCCGCGGCGAGACCGCGCTCGGCTACCGGCTCCGGACCTCCTTCCACACCCCGCCCGGCTACGGCGTCGTCCTCAACCCCGACAAGGCGGCGCCGCTGACACTCTCCGCCGACGATCGCGTCATCGTCCTGGCGAGAAATGACTCCTCTCCCGCCGAACAGAACGCCATCCTGAACAACGGAGGACGAGACGCACCATCGAGCGCACATGAACGGTGCGGGGACGGCGAGACGATGAGCGACCAGAGGTTACTGCGGCTGGGCGCGCAGACGGCCGAGGTCGAGGCGCTGTACGCCCGCGTGCTGGAAGCGTCCGATCCGCGATCGGAGCAGGAGCGCTTGACCGCGCTGGCCGATGCGGCGGGCAGACTCGAGGAGGCCGCCCGCCGCGCCGCCCGCCGTGAAGGCACGCCGGCCCGCCGCATGGCGGCCCGTCCACCCGGTGGCCGGACGCGTCTGGAACGCCGGATCGTCCGCGCCCGCCGCACCACCGAATGGATCATCACGCGGACCACGGCCAATCCGCGCTGACCGGCGAACGCCGCAGTAGAACTCCGTCCCTAGCTAGTCCTCACTCTCGAAGCCCTCACTTTCGGATGCCTCCGCGGCGTCCTCTTGCGCGTCTTCGTAAGCGTCCTCGTACGCCTGCTCGTACGCGGCTTGCTGATAGGCGTCCTGGACGGCGTTCTCACTCGCGTCTGCGAAGGCGTCGCCGACGGACGACTTCTCGCCGTCCTCACGGTCGTCATCGTCATCGAGCACCTCGTTGACGACCGCGCCCGCCACGAAACCAGCCGCCAGACCGCCCGCTGCCCCCGCCGCCACGCCACCCCAGCCGGGCCCGTGGCCGCCGCGCTGTCCGTGCGCGCCGTGCGGGGCATGGTGGGCGACGCCGTGGCCGCCGTGCATCTGCCTGGCGACGGCCCTCAGCCAGCCTTCCAATTCATGCTCCCAGGCCGTCTGCAGCGCCTGTTCATGGGAGACGTGGAAGCGCCCGAAGACGTCGTCTCCTTCCGAGAACCCGTTCCCGCGCCGATCGGCCTCCAGGATCACCACCAGGCCGTGCGGATCGGTCACGAAGGTGAGCTCGACCTCGTTGATCTGCCCGCCGTAGTGCGGCGGAGCGTAGAACTCGATCTCCTGGTAGAAGGGCAGATCCTGGTGCACGCCCGCGATGTGCCCCTCCTCCACATCGGCGCTCTTGAACTCGAACCCGAGGCTGCCGAACGCGTCCAGGACCCGCTGCTGGGACGGCAGAGGACTCACCGAGACCGCGTCGAGGTCGCCGGAGTCGACAGCTCCGGCGACCTCCAGTTCGGTACGAACGCCCATGGCCATTCCGTGCAGGTGCTGCCCGTACACCTGGGTGACGGGCAGTTCCCACGGCACCGGCAGCTGGAACGCAACCGTATGAATCTGGCCCGCCGCCAGATCGAACGCCTCCGTGATCGCGCCCCGGTAGAACTCACGGGTTCCGCGGCCCTCGTCGTCGCCGTGCTCGTCCTCGACTTCAGTCACCAGGCTCAGCACCACCCGATGGATCTGGACGTCGTGATCCCCGCCCTGGATCCGGACCTCACTGGCCAGATGGTCGCCGGGCGGGCGTGCGAACCGGCGAGCACGGTCTCGACTGAAGGCCCGCCGACGCCGAAGGTGCCGAGTAGCCGTTTGAAGCCCATGAGTCCCTCTCTTCTGCTGTCATCGCCGCAATCGCGTGATGCACGAGAACGACGAACCCCTGCTACTACATTTGTAGCAGATCAGGGTGAGATCTGACCGCGAGATCGGCCTACGCGGAAGGAATGGACAAGGTGGACGAGTGTTTCCAGGTGACCAGATTCCATGGCGCGAGCTGACGATCTGGCATGCCTGCTCGTGACCGGCCACCGCGAAGAGCATCCGCATCACCGTTGACCGTCCCCGCTGATCTACAGCGGCGGTCCTAGAGGCGAACGTGGTCAGGTATCGGTGCTTCCAACGTATTGGTGGCACTTGCCGGTGAAGACGGTGGCGAGTTCGGCGTTTATGACGTACGTCGTCAGCTCGGTCGCGGCCATGCCGTTCACGTCGTCAGGATCGCGGTAGACCTGCGTGGCGAGTTCTTCGGTGACGGCAGCGGCCACCGATCCAGGCCCGGCTCGACCTCTCCGCATTGCTTGCCGTTGTGGACGCCCGTGCGATGTCGTTGCGCAGTGCATGGGCGGTCTGGACGTCGACTTCGGCGAGTGCGGGGCGCCAAGGAACGTTGGGCGAACGCCCTGGTCACCCAGGCCCGTGCTCCCGCTGCTGTCCTTCGATCACTGCCCGTCGCTGCCGCGGTGTGCCGGCCTGCTCGCCGAGGCTGTAGTGGGTGCTCACCTCGGATGCGGTGGGCGCCAGTGCTGTCGGTGGCCGCCGCTCGTCCTCGGGGCCATGGCAGTTGTGGAGGCCTCGGTCGGCGTGGCGGTGGCGCTGGCACTGCGCGCCTGGTTGCGGCGCTCAAGCACGTGTGACCGCACGTCACCGTTACCGGCGGTATTTCTGGCGGTGGCGGCCTTCTGCATGTTCGCGGAGATCATGTAGGGGTAACGGGTTGGCGACGGATCTTCACAAGGGTGCAATGTGACGCTACTGTCCGGAAGTTCTCACCCGCTCCCATGCGCCGATGGTGGTTCGATGAACTCGATCGAGAACTTCCTGACCGATGTCAGTGACTTCGTCTGGGGACCGTGGCTGCTGATCCCGCTGCTCCTGTCGACCGGGCTCTACCTCACGATCCTGCTGCGCGGCCTGCAGTTCCGGCATTTCCGCCTTGCGTTCTGGCTGGCGTTCTTCAAGCGCAAGGAAGACGACGACGTCGACGGTGACATCGCGCACTACCAGGCGCTGACGACCGCGCTGGCGGCCACCGTCGGCGTCGGCAACATCGCGGGCGTTGCCACCGCCATCGCGCTCGGCGGGCCTGGCGCGGTGTTCTGGATGTGGTTCACCGGTTTGGTCGGGATGGCCACCAAGTACAGCGAGGCGTTCCTGGGTGTGCGGTTCCGCCGCCCCGACGCCGCCGGCGAGCAGAGCGGCGGCCCCATGCACTACCTCCGCGAGGGCATCAAGGGCCGTCTCGGCTGGTTCCTGGGCGGGTTCTTCGCCATCGCCGGTTCGATCGCGGCGTTCGGCATCGGGAACATGGTGCAGGCCAACACCGTGGCCGAGAACGTCGAGGACGAGTGGGGCCTGGCCCCCTGGGCCACCGGCCTGATCGTGACTGTGCTGGCGGCCGCCGTCATCCTGGGCGGCATCAAGAGCATCGGCCGGATCACCAGCGCCTTCGTCCCCGTCATGATCATTTTCTACATCTTGGGCGCGACCGCGGTGCTGGCGTTCGAGATCGAGGAACTGCCCGGGGCGATCGCGCTCATCTTCTCCGACGCGTTCTCCGGGACCTCGGCCACCGGCGGGTTCGCGGGCGCCGCGGTGGCCGCCGCGATCCGATACGGCGTCGCGCGCGGGATCTTCTCCAACGAGTCCGGGCTGGGCACCGGCGGCATCGCCGCCGCGGCGGCCAAGACCACCCACCCGGTGCGCCAAGCGCTGGTGTCGATGACCCAGACCTTCATCGACACCCTCGTCGTGGTCAGCTTCACCGCCTTGACGATCATCGTGACCGGCGTCTGGAAGACCGGCGGCGAGGAGGATGCCGCCACCTTCACCGCCCGCGCCTTCGATGAGGGCCTGCCCGGCGACTGGGGCAGCGTGATCGTCACCTTCGGGGTGCTGTTCTTCGCCTTCTCCACTCTGCTCGGCTGGTCGTACTACGGCGAGCGCTGCATGGAGTACCTGTTCGGCAGACGCGCCGTACTGCCCTACCGGCTGGTGTTCATCGTGGCGATCTACATCGGCTCGGTATCCACGCTCACCGCGGTGTGGACGTTCTCGGACGTGATGAACGGTCTGATGGCGCTGCCCAACCTCGTGGGCCTGTTGATCCTCAGCCCGCTGGTCTGGCGGGAGACCCGCGCCTACTTCCAGCAACGTCCCACCGAAGAGCAGCCCACAGAGGTCACCAAGTCCTGACGCTGGCCTGGCCCGTCCCCGCCGCCGTTGACAGTCGGTGGGGACGAGTTTGGCAGTCAGGCCTCCTGCTGATGCCTGCCGAATTCCTGGTGTTTGAGGGGTCTCTCATACGTCCGGAACACGGGAACGTGCTGCGGGGTGGGGATGCGTCCGGGGTGATGGGTCGGTAGGGTGTCCGCCAGGTGAGCCGGGAAGCCTGGTCGGCATGGTATTGACTGCTCGGCTCATGTAGGGACTCCCAATGAAGTTGTCAAGCGGCGAGGGTGACCCGTGAGCGGGTCAGGCCGCGTGGGCGGCCGGTGGTGTCGGCTGGTAGAGCCGTTGGTCGCGCAGCAGCGCCCACAACACGTTGACGCGACGCCTGGCCAGCGCCAGCACGGCCTGGGTGTGGCGTTTGCCCTCGGCCCGTTTGCGCTCATAGAACCGTTTCGACTCGGCGCAGGTGCGGATACTGATCAGCGCCGATTGGTAGAAGACGCGTTGCAGCCCGCGATGGTAACGCCTGGGGCGGTGCAGGTTGCCGCGGATGCGGCCGGAGTCCCAGGGCGCGGGCGCCAGCCCGGCAAAACCGGCGAGCCGGTCGGGGTTGCCGAACACGTCCATGTCGCCGCTGGTGGCGGCGAGGAACTCCGCTCCCAGGATGGTGCCGATACCCGGCATACTGGCGATCACCTCGGCGTGTTCATGCTGGCGAAACCGGCCCTCGATGAGCTGCTCGACGTCCTTGATCTGCTCGTTGAGGGCCATCACCTCCCGGGCGAGCGTGTGCACGAGCCGGGCGGCGAGCTTTTCTCCAGGCACCGCGGTG
This sequence comes from Actinomadura soli, assembly GCF_005889715.1. GTDB lineage: Bacteria > Actinomycetota > Actinomycetes > Streptosporangiales > Streptosporangiaceae > Spirillospora > Spirillospora soli. The sequence continues at coordinate 689 of NZ_VCKW01000079.1, read as the reverse complement.
TGCTGGCGCTTGGCGGCTTCGGCCGCGGCCTGGGCGAGCTGGTCGGCACCACGGACTCTGCGGTTGCGCAGCCAGGTCTCCAGTCGAACGCGGCCGGTGCGGCGCAGCGCGGCGGGGGTCTGGTAGCTGGTCAGCAGCACCAGCGGCCCGGCGTTGGTGACGTCCAAGGCGCGTTCCAGCGCGGGGAAGATGCCGGTCAGCGTGGCGCGGAGCCGGTTGATGACCCGGGTGCGGTCGCAGACCAGATCGGTGCGGCGGGCCGTCAGCAGCTTCAGCTCGACGGTGATGTCGTCGCCGGGCCGCAGCGGGGTCAGGTCCCGCCGCATCCGGGCCTGATCGGCGATGACCGCCGCGTCCCGGGCGTCGGTCTTGCCCTCGCCGCGGTAGCCGCCCGCCGCGCGGTTGACCGCCCGGCCAGAGATGTACAGCAGCGGCTGATCGTGGTCGACCAGCACGGCGATCAGCAGGGCCGCGCCGCCGTCGGCCAGGTCCACCGCCCAGGTCGGATTGGACCGCCCCGGCGAAGTTGGAGGCTAGATCGCTTGGTCCTCGATCGCCAGGTCAGTGCCGGCGGGCGATCGGTGGAACGTCTCCTCGTACTCGGCCGGAGGGACGTTCCCGCAGTAAGAATGTAGCCTTTCAGGCTTGTACCAAGCAACCCATTCCATGGTGGCCATCGTCACATCCAT
>NZ_VCKW01000078.1 GCF_005889715.1 Actinomadura soli | reverse complement strand
GCCCGCACCCGGCCCCGCCCTGCCGCCCCGCCGCCTGGACGCTCCGGGCCGCCGTCCGCTCGTCCCGGACACGGGGGAGCGGGAGGCCGTGGCGCGGCGAGCGGCGACCGACCGGCAGGCCCCGGAGGTCAAGCCGCCGCCCCCGCAGGACGAGGCGGCGACCGCGCCCATCCAGGTCAAGCGCGGACGCTCGATCGCCGGCTACAAGCGTCCCGAGCTGGTCGAGATCGTCGGACGTATCGCCCAGCGCGAGCCGGACCTGTCCGACGACCAGATCGTCGAGCTGGTCACCCGCCTCCTCGGCTGCCCGGAGGACGAGGCCCTCCTGGTGGGCGCCCGGCTCCGCTACGCGGTGAGCGCGTACCGGGAGCAGCAGTCGGAATAGACCATTCCGTTCTGATATAGTGGAGCGGAATGGTTCGTTCCTCTCGGAGGCGGGTCAACGATGCGGGTACTGGACCGACGGACGCTGAACCGGGCGGCGCTGGACCGGCAGCTCCTCCTGAAACGCTCTGACCTGCCAGTGCGGGACGCGGTGGCCCTCCTCGTCGCGATGCAGGCGCAAGAGAACAACGTGCCCTACTACAGCCTGTGGGCGAGGCTGGCCGCCTTCCAGCAGCGGGAACTCACCGACCTCATGAACGACCGCTCCGTCGTGCGCGGGTCGATCCTCCGCGGCACCCAGCACATGGCCCTCGCCGACGACTACCGGTGGCTGCGCCCGCTTGTCCAGGAATGCCTCACCCGGGGACGGCAGGCCGCGTTCGGCCGCGTCTCCAGGGGCTGGGACCTGGACGAGCTCGCCACCGAAGCCCGCAAACTCCTGGACGGCCAGGTCCTGACCCGTCCCCAGCTCGGCCGCGCCCTCGCCGGGCTGTGGCCCGACCGGGACCTGCAGGCCCTCGGATGGTCGGCCCAGGCGGTGGTGCCCGTCGTCCACCCGCCGCCCAGCGGGACCTGGAACGTCGCCGGCGCCACCCCGTTCGCCCTGGCGGAGGAGTGGATCGGCGAGTCGCTGTACGAGCTCGGCCCCGCCACCCTGATCCGCCGCTACCTGGCCGCGTTCGGGCCCGCGTCCGTCAAGGACTTCCAGATGTGGTCCGGCCTGCGCCGGATGGACGCCGCCTTCGCGGAACTCCGCCCTGAACTCCGCGTCTACAAGGACGAGAACGGCGTGGAGCTGTTCGACCTGCCTGACGCGCGGATTCCCGATGACGGGCCCGCACCCGTCCGCCTCCTGCCGGGCTTCGACAACCTCGTCCTCGCCTACGCCGACCGCACCCGGCTGATGACCGACGAGCAGCGCAGGATCGTCTGCGTAGGGGCGGAGATCAAGCCCACGCTCCTGGTGGACGGGCGCGTCCACGGCCTCTGGACGCTCAGGCACGACAGGAAGGCAGGCAGCGCCGCCCTGACCATCGAACGCTTCGCGCCGCTCCCGGACGAACCGGCCGTCGAGGAGGAGGCCGCGAGCCTCCTGGAGTTCACCGCCCCCGGCGCCGACCACGACGTCCGCATCACGACCTGGCCGGCCTGACTCCAGATTCCACCGGGGGATGGAACGGCGGTGGGCCCCGGGGAGCTACCCAGCCCCGGGGCCCGTGTGCCGCTGTATGCGCTCACCGGCGATGATCAGGCGGCGGATCAGGTTTCTTGCCCGCGCTCTTCCGTTGAGCTACCGCGGCACGAGAGCCGCGGGACAGATTCGAACTGCCACTTCGGGAAAGACCGGCCGCCTCCGCGGGCGAGGGAACGGCGAATGCTGATTCTGGAGCGAGAGCCTGAGATTGACGCGGCCGCCTCTACCGGACTTGGGCCACCCGGGCGCGAATGCCCGGGGGCGGATTCGAACCGCCTGTGTCACCGCTTTCAGACTGAGCCTCATCCTCAGCTTTCGCGCCCTTGCGGACGCGCCCCCGCGCTCCAGCGGGGAGTCTTCGGCGGGCCTTTCCCGTCCGGCGGCCTATCGGTGAATCACCGTTGGCCGCCAGGACGGGAAAGGCCCGGAATTCATCAGGCGAGCAGGTACGCGAAAACGGCCTCGCCGACCTGCCGGTCGTCGACGTCCGCCGCGTTGGCCTCCTCGCGCGCGTATTTCACCGCCGCCTGCAGCCGGGCGACGCGGTCGCGCAGCTCGTTCACCCGGCGCGCGGGCAGCGCCCCGGAGAACGCCACCTTCGTCCACGTCCCGACGATGACGTCCTCGGTGAACGTCTCGACCTGCGCCGGGTGCTTGTCCGTCGCCTCGTACAGGACGTGCGCCCGCGGGACCTTCTTCGTCCGGGACGTCTCGACCGGGTCGGTGCGCCACACGTCCTGGCTCTCGTCGTAGCTCCACGACTCGGCGGCGTCCAGGACGGGCAGCTTGTCGATGAGCGCGAGCAGCTCGGTGAGCTGCTTCTCCAGGAACAGCAGGTACGTGACCGGCGCCTGCGCGACGACCGTCCGGCCGTCGACGACGACGTCGGCGCGGGCCTCGCGGTTCGCCCAGTCCTTGGTGGCGACGACGTCGAACAGCCGGGTCAGGGCGGCCGCGACGTCGCGCAGCGCGTACTCCGACTTGACCTGGACCTTGGTGGACTCCGGCGGGAGCGTCTCGCCCTCCTCGTCCTTGGGACGGTAGACCCGCGAGATGCCCGACAGCAGTGCCGGCTTCTGCAGCACGCGCAGAACGTCGGCCAGCTCGCGCTGAGCGCGGCTCTTCACGCCTTTCTCAATGGCGATGATCTGGTTGAGCTTTGCCACGGTCTCTCACCTTCCCGTTCAGAACAGCGCGCCAACGGTACTGAGCCCCGCGAAGAATCCCCAACGATTTTTCGGACACGACGGCAGTGGGCCTCCGGAGTTAAATCGGTGGGCGAGTGCCTGTGCCGTCGTGCATAATCGCGTGCGTGACACAGGAACTGGTTCAGGTATGGCGCGACGTCATTCGTGGCGACGAGAAGTCGTGGGTCCTGTTCGAACACGGACGTGCGTGATCCTCATGGAGCCCGGCGGCGATCTGGCGGCGCAGGCGGTGGAACTGCTGCGCGAGAACGGGCCCGTCCACGCGGGCGGCCCCGCCGGCGACTTCGGCACGATCGGCCTCGACGCGCCGTCGGCCTTTTTGGACGGTCCAAACGTGATCGGGACGGCCGCGAAACTCACCGTCGTCCATGTGGAGGACAAGCGTCCCCGCTGAATCGCCTCCCCGCATCCCGAGAAGTCTGTACAAATGTCGATGTGATCGAATGGGATGTGGAGGCGATGGCGCGATTGCGGTCCGCCGTGAATCGCGGTGACTGGGCGGCGGGGCTCGAACTGCTGCAGGGCCGGCCGCTGGAGCCGGTCCTCCAGTACGCGGGCGACGTGGCCCTGATGGTCGTCGCGCGAGGGCAGGCCCAGGGCGCGTGCCTCGCCAATGACTGCCGTGCCCTGCTGGCCGACCGCGGCTGGCCGGGGGACGCGGAGCTGGCCGCCGAACTGGCCGCACCGCGCGGCCCCGGGAGCGGCCCCTACCGGACGCTGCTCCCGCTGCCCGTCGACCTCGGGGCGGTGGCGGCGGCCATGGACGACGGGCTTCACGTCCTCGACCTGGAGCGCGGCGACGTCCTGGCCCTGGACGAGCTGTCCCGCGACGAGCCGCAGGCGCGGGACGGGGCCCGCTGGCTGCCGATCCCGCCCGGCATCCTCCCCGAGGGAGAGGACGCCCGGCGGGGCGCGGCACGACGCTGGCTCGCAGAGCAGGGCTACCGTCCTATCGAACGAACCCTCTAGCCCCCCGGGCGGACGAGGGGGAACGGGATCGTCTCGCGGATGCTGCGCCCGGTCAGCGTGATCAGCAGCCGGTCGATGCCCATGCCCATGCCGCCCGCCGGGGGCATCGCGTATTCGAGGGCGCGCAGGAAGTCCTCGTCCAGCTCCATGGCCTCGGGGTCGCCGCCCGCGGCCCGCAGCGACTGCTCGGTGAGCCGCCGCCGCTGCAGGACGGGGTCGATCAGCTCCGAGTACGCGGTGCCGAGTTCGAGCCCGAAGACGATGAGGTCCCATTTCTCGGCGAGGCGCGGGTCGCGGCGGTGCGGGCGGGTCAGCGGCGACGTCTCCGCCGGGTAGTCCCGGACGAACGTCGGCGCCGTCAGCTCCTCCTCGACGAGCGCCTCGAACAGCTCCTGGACGAGCCTGCCCTGCCCCCACCGCGGGTCGAAGCCCAGCCTGCACCGGTCGGCGAGCTTCCGCACGACGTCCACCGGCGTGTCCGGCGTGATCTCCTCGCCGACGGCCTCGGACACCGACCCGTAGACGGTGATCTCCCGCCACGGCTCCGCGAGGTCGTACTCGGCCCCGTCCCGGACGACCACCGTCGTGCCGAGCGCGGCGCGGGCCGCGTCCACGACGAGGGAGCGGGTCAGGGCGGCCATCGTGTCGTAGTCGCCGTACGGCTCGTACGCCTCCAGCATCGTGAACTCGGGATTGTGCTTGTGGGACACGCCCTCGTTGCGGAAGTTGCGGTTCAGCTCGAACACGCGGCCCACGCCGCCGACCAGCAGCCGCTTCAGGTACAGCTCGGGCGCGATCCGCAGGTAGAGCCGCATGTTGTAGGCGTTGATCTGGGTGCTGAACGGCCGGGCGGCGGCCCCGCCGTGGACGGGCTGCAGCATCGGCGTCTCGACTTCGAGGTACCCGCGCTCGCGCAGGGCGTCGCGGACGGCGGCGACGGCGTCCCCGCGCATCCGGAGCATCCGGCGGGCGTCGTCGTTGACGATGAAGTCGACGTACCGCTGCCGGACGCGGGCCTCCGGGTCGGAGAGGCCGGACCGCTTGTTCGGCAGCGGACGCAGGCATTTGGCGGCGAGCGTCCACGACGACGCGAGGACCGACAGCTCGCCGCGCCGGGACGTGACGACCTCGCCGTCCACGGCGACCTGGTCACCGAGGTCGATGAGCGTCTTCCACCGGTGCAGCGAGTCATCGCCGAGCGCGTCGGCGGTCAGCATGACCTGCAGGTCGGCGGTCTCGTCCCGCAGCGTCACGAAGATCAGCCGGCCGTGCTCGCGGGCGAGGACGACCCGTCCCGCGATCGCGACCCTCGTCCCGGTGCTGGTGTCGGGGGCGAGCGCGGGGAAGCGGGCGCGGATGTCGGCGGCGACGTCGGTGCGCTCGCAGCCGAGCGGGTACGGCTCCATCCCGGCGGCGCGGATCCGGTCGAGCTTGGCGTGCCTGACCCGCTCCTGCTCGGACAGCCGCCGCCGCGGCACGCAGGCCGCCTCGGCGGCGTCCTCGATCTCCTTGATCCGGTCGGCGAGCCCGGTGGCCGGGCCGGTCGCGGCCGCGCGGTCCAGCTTCGGCCGGTTCAGGTTCGGCAGGAAGCCCTCGGCGCGGGCATAGGCGAGGCCCAGCCGGACGAGGTCGCGGCTCTGCGTGTAGCAGATGTAGCGGGGACGCCAGTCGGGCAGGTACTTGGAGTTCGCCAGATACAGCGATTCGAGCTGCCAGAACTTCGACGCGAACGACAGGCACCGGTAGTACAGCCGCGCGACGGGCCCCGCCCCGATCTGCGAGCCGCGGGCGAACGCCGACCGCAGCATCGCGAAGTTCAGCGAGAGCTGCTGCGCGCCGACGGCGGCGGCCTTCTCGGCGAGCTTGGCGACCATGTACTCGTTGAGGCCGTTCTCGGCGGCCCGGTCGCGGCGCATCAGGTCCAGCGACAGGCCCGCCCGCCCCCACGGGACGAAGCTGAGCAGGCCGCGCAGCTCGCCCTCGGCGTCGAACGCCTCGACCATGACGCAGCGTCCGTCGGTCGGGTCGCCCAGGCGGCCGAGCGCCATGGAGAAGCCGCGCTCGGTGTCCTCGCCGCGCCACGCGTCGGCGCTGCGGATCAGCTCGGCCATCTCCCAGCCGGGGATCTGCGCGTGCCGCCGGATCCGCACGCCGTACCCGGCCCGCTCGACCCGCCGGACGGCCTGCCGGACCTGCCGCATCTCCCGTCCGTCCAGGTTGAAGCGGGTGAGGTCGATGACGGCCTCGTCGCCGAGCTCCAGCGCGTCGAACCCGTGCCGCCGGTAGACGTGCGCGCCGCGCTCCCCGACGCTGACGGCGCCGGGGATCCAGGCGTGCGCGCGGCACTCCTCCAGCCACGCCTCGATCGCCTGGTCCCAGGACTCGGGGTCGCCGAGGGGGTCGCCGCTGGCCAGCGAGACCGAACCTTCGACCCGGTAGGCGATGGCCGCCTTACCGTTCGGCGCGACCATGACGTCCTTGTCGCGGCGCAGCGCGAAGTAGCCGAGGGAGTCCTGGTCGCCGTACTCGGCGAGCAGCCTGCGCGCGGCGAGCTCCTCCCGCGGCCGCAGGACGGGGTCGCGGCGGCCCGGTTTGAACATCGCCCAGAACGTGGCGATCAGCAGCCCGGTGCCGAGGACCCACAGGATCGCGTCCACCCACAGCGGCACGCTCACGTCGATCGGCTTGCCCGTGACGCGCGGCCCGAGGACGGTCTGGGAGATCGCGTAGAGCGGGTGCGTCCACGGGCCGCCGCTGTGGTCGCGGTCGGTGAGGGTGACGAGGAACGTGCCGATTCCGCAGGTCACGAACAGCAGGTTGGTGAACACGAGACCGGCGAGGCGGCGGTCGGCGCGGTCGGGCAGCGTGGTGAACTGCCCGCGCGCGGCGACCAGCAGGACGACGATCGCGAGGTAGACGGCGGTGGTGACGACCAGGCCGGGGGGCGTGCGCCGGTCCGGGTCGAGGACCGTCGTCAGGACGGCCGTGACCCCGAGCGCCGCCGGCAGGCAGAAGATCAGCAGGAGGATCCGCCACGCGGCCTTCTTGCGCCGCCGGACGCCCATCGACAGCAGGATCCACAGGAGCCCGAGGGGCACGCTCGGGAACCAGCCGAGGTAGCCGATCCAGCGCAGCGCCCAGATGTCGGCCATCTCGAGGATGAGACCATAGGAGACCCACGCGAGCAGCGACAGGATCCCGGAGAGACGGGTGTACCAGAAGAAGATCGTCGGCGCGGCCTTGATCAACCGCCCCCACTCGCCCCGGTTATCGGTCACGGGTGTCACGTCGGTCACGGTCCGGTGCGCGCGTTCCCGTCGCGCGGCGCCCCGCCGGGAGGCGAACCTCCAGGTGGAGCCGGACGTCGTACGGGTAGGGGGATGTGGCTTGCAAGCTCGGTCCAAGGTTGTCAGCAAAAGTCGATATGGTCGCGGATATGCCAAGTGAACCCACCGGTGAGCGGTTGCTCGCCCGTCGTTACCGCCTGGTCACCCAGGTCGGCCGCGGCGGCATGGGGACGGTCTGGCAGGCGCACGATGAGGTCCTCGGTCGTGACGTCGCGGTGAAGGAGGTCATCCTCCCGCATGGTCTCACCGATGAGGAACGCGCCGTACACCATAAGCGCACGTTCCGTGAGGCGCGCACCGCCGCGCGCCTCGGCCACCCCGGCGTCGTCACCGTCTACGACGTCGTCGAGGAGGACGACCGCCCCTGGATCATCATGGAGCTCATCCGAGCCCGCTCCCTCGACCAGGTGATCAAGCAGGAGGGCCCGCTGGAGGTCCACCGTTCCGCCGAGATCGGCCGGCAGATGCTCGCCGCGCTGCACGCCGCGCACCAGGCCGGCGTCCTGCACCGCGACGTCAAGCCGAGCAACGTGCTGATCACCGGCGCCGGGCGGATGGGCGAGCGCGCCGTCCTCACCGACTTCGGGATCGCCACCGCCTCCGGCGACGCCACCCTCACCCAGACGGGCCTGGTCATGGGCTCGCCCGCCTACATCGCGCCGGAGCGGGCCCGCGGGCGCGTCGCCGGCCCGGCGTCCGACCTGTGGTCCCTCGGCGTCACCCTGTACGCGATGGTGAACGGCAAGTCGCCGTTCGAGCGGTCCGAGCCGATGGCCGCGCTGGTCGCGGTGATCTCCGACGAGCCCGACCCGCCGGACAAGGGCGGCCGGCTCATCCCCGTCATCGACGGCCTGCTCCGCAAGAACCCCGACGAGCGGATGGACGCGATCGAGGCGGGCGCGCTGCTGGACGAGATCGTCCGCCAGGAGACCGTCGACACGCAGCGGACGATGGCCGTCGAGTTCCCCCTGGACGAGCTGCCCGGCCCCCAGACGACGACGTCGGACGCGTATGGCGAGGCGTACGCCGAGCCGTACCCCGAGACGTACGCGCCCGACGAGCCGATCCCCGCCGAGATGGACGACCCCGGCGGCCGGACGAGCGTCGACCCGGTCGGTGGGACGCCGCGTCCGGAGACCCCGGACGCCCGCCCTGACCAGCTGACCAGCTTCGACCTGCCGGCGGGTGCGGCCCGCGCGGTGGGCGCGGCAGGGCCCGCAACCGAGTCCGGCAGGGCGGGCAAGGCCGGGGACGCCGCCAAGGGCGGTGCGAAGGCCGGGCCCGGCGAGACGACTCCCGATCCCGACCGCGTGTCGTCCTGGCGCTCCCGGCCGCGGACGGAGCCGTCCGGCGGCGCCGCGCCGTCCGGCCACGGGTCGCTCAAGCCCGGTTCGCCCGGGGACGGCCCGCCGGCGGACCCGACGACCCACTTCCCGCCGACGACGCATCCGGTCGCGCGTCCCGCGCTCGCGTCCAACCGCAACGTGCTGATCGTCGCCGCGGTCGCGCTGGTCATCATCGTGGTCGTCGCGAGCATCGCGCTGGCGAGCGGCCGCGGGGGCGGCGAGAAGCCGTCCGGCAAGGGCGGCGCGCCGGCCCCGGCGACCAAGACCACGTCCGGTCCGGCCGGTTCGGCCAAGCCCAGCGGGTCGCCGAGCGCCGGGCTCCCCGCCGGGTTCCGGATGCACAGGGACGGCAGCGGCTACGCCGTGCCCGTCCCGAAGGGCTGGAGCGGGCCCGAACGCAAGCAGGGCGGCGACTACTTCTACTCGCCCGACCGCAAGGTCTACCTGCAGATCGACCAGACCGACGACCCCAGCGACAGCGCCCTCGACGACTGGAAGCGGCAGGAACGCGGCGGGTCGGGCTTCCCCGGCTACAAGAAGATCAAGATCGCGCCGACCGGCGACCAGCCGCCCGTCCCCGACACCCGCGGCGACGACTCCGCCGACTGGGAGTTCACCTACGACGGCAAGAGCGGGCGCATGCACGTCCTCAACCGGGGGTTCGTCAAGAGCGGGAACGGCTACGCCATCCTCCTCTGCGCCCCCGACAAGGGCTGGGCCAAGATCCACTCCGACCTCCAGCCCGTCTACCGCTTCTTCGAGCCCGCCGACGACTGACGAAGGACCGTGTTCAATGGCAGGTCGCGTTCTCGCGGGCCGATACCGGCTCGAATCCGTGGTCGGGCGGGGCGGCATGGGCACGGTGTGGCGGGCGCGCGACGAGACCCTCGACCGGGAGGTCGCGGTCAAGGAGGTCGTCCTGCCCGCCGGGCTGAGCGACGGCGAGCGGGAGAACCGGCACCGCCGGACGCTGCGGGAGGCCCGCGCCTCGGCGCGGCTGAACCATCCGGGCGTCGTGACCGTCCACGACGTCGTGGACGAGGACGACCGGCCATGGATCGTCATGGAGCTGGTCCCGGCCCGCTCCCTCCAGGAGATCGTGGACGCGGACGGCCCGCTGCCGCCCGCCCGCGCCGCGGCGATCGGGCGGCAGATCGCGGGCGCGCTGCGGGCCGCGCACGCGATCGGCATCCTGCACCGCGACGTCAAGCCCGCCAACGTGCTGGTCGGGCACGGCGACCGCGCCGTCCTCACCGACTTCGGCATCGCGCAGGTGGCCGGGGACGCGACGCTCACCGGCACCGGGCTGCTCATCGGGTCGCCCGCGTACATGTCGCCGGAGCGCGTCAACGGCGACCCGGCGATCCCCGCGTCCGACCTGTGGGCCCTCGGCGCCACCCTCTACGCCGCGACGGAGGGGCGGGCGCCGCACCATCGCGGCGACCCGATGGCCGTCCTCGCGGCCGTGATGACGCAGGACGTCCCGCCGCCGAGGAACGCGGGGCCGCTCGCGCCCGTCCTCACCGGCCTGCTGGAACGCGACCCCGTCCGGCGGATGAGCGGCGACCGGGCCGAGGAGGCCCTGACCGCCATCGCCTCCGGCCAGGCCGCGGACCTCGCCGCCGTCCAGACCGTGTCGGACGCGCCGACGGCCGTGGACCCTGCCCCGGTCCCTATGCCGGTTCCGGTGCCGGACGGCACGATCGGCATGACGGGCATGACCGCGCAGTCCCCGCCGGCGCCGGGCGTCCACTGGACGCCCGGACACGCGCCGCCCACCACGACCGGCCCCTCGCGGAAGCGGTCTCCCATCCTGCCGATCCTCGCGGGCGCCGTCACCGCGGCGGCGGCCCTGGCCGTCGCCGGGTTCCTGCTGTGGCCGGACGGTTCGTCCGGCGGCGGCGGGCAGGGCGGGGCCAAGCCGTCCGCGCCCGCGACCGAGCAGTCCGTACCGAGCACGCCCACGACACCGGCGTCGTCGCCGTCCTCGCCCGACACGGGCGGCACGCCGCTCCCGGACGGTCTCGTCCAGGCGGGCGGCCCCGGGTTCGGCATCGCCGTCCCGCGCGGCTGGCGGCGGTCGGCGCAGGGCAACAGCGTCATCTGGATCGATCCCGTGAGCGGCGCCTACGTCCAGGTCGACCGGACGCAGTGGTCAGGCGACCCCTACCAGCACTGGGTCACCTGGGAGCAGGAGGCCATCGCCGACGGGAAACTGAAGGGCTTCCAGCGGATCGGGGAGATCACCCGGACGAGCGTCGGCGGCGTGCCCGCCGCCGACATCGAGTTCACGTGGTCCCGCGCGGGCGGCGTCACCCGGGCGCGCGACCGCGGTGTGATCTTCAATGGACGCCCCTATGCTGTGGTCGTCGCGGTTCCCGCGTCCCAGTGGAACGAGAACGAGGCACTCGTGAAGAATGTGCTCGACACGTTCCGTCCCTCCGGGGTGGGATGACCAGCGGGGGGACCCTCTAGCCATGGCACAGCCACGTCTGCTCGGTAACCGCTACCGGCTCGACTCGGTCGTCGGGCGGGGCGGCATGGGCACCGTGTGGCGCGCCTTCGACGTCATGCTGGACCGCGAGGTCGCCGTCAAGGAGGTCGTTCTCCCGCCCGGGCTCAACGACAACGAGCGCGGCGTCCTGTACGAGCGGACGTTCCGGGAGGCGCGGGCGTCGGCGCGGCTGAACCATTCCGGGGTCGTGACCGTCCACGACGTGGTGGAGGAGTCCGACCGGCCCTGGATCGTGATGGAGCTGGTCCTCGCCCCGTCCCTGCAGGACCTCCTCGAACGCGGGCCGATGGAGCACCGCCGGGTCGCCGACATCGGGCTGCAGATGCTCGGGGCGCTCCGGCACGCGCACGAGAAGGGCATCCTGCACCGCGACGTCAAGCCCAGCAACGTGCTGATCACCGACACCGGGCGAGTCGTGCTCACCGACTTCGGCATCGCGCAGGTGGAGGGCGACGCGACCCTCACGCAGACGGGCCTGGTCATGGGCTCGCCCGCCTACATCCCGCCTGAGCGGGCGCAGGGCGAGCGCGCGGTGCCCGCCTCCGACCTGTGGGCGCTGGGCGCGACCCTGTACGCGGCCGTGGAGGGACGCTCCCCGTACGAGCGGTCGGACGCGATGGCCTCGCTGCAGGCGGCGCTGACCGAGCCGGTCCCGCCGGCGCGCAACGCGGGCCCGCTCGCCCGGGTGCTGGACGGCCTGCTCGCCCGCGAGCCGGTGAACCGGATGACCGCCGCGCAGGCGCACCCGCTGCTCACCCGGGTGGCGATGCTGCCCCCGGCGGCGGCGCAGGCCGAGGAGACGGTGGCGGACGAGCCGTCCGGCCGCTTCCTGCCCACCCGGGCGGACGACGTGTCGGCGGAGACCGTCCTCGACCCGGACGACCTGACCCCGCCGACCCGCCGCGACCCCGGCCAGTTCCAGCCCACGAGCCGGCCTCCGAGCCAGAACCAGAACCCGGGCCAGAACCAGAACCCAGGCCAGGGCCAGGGGCGGCAGCAGAACGGCTCGCATCACCAGCCGCCGCGTCCCGGACACGACCCCGAGGCGCGGACGTTCGTGCAGACCGAATGGTCGCCGCCGCCCTCCCGGCCGCAGGGGCAGGGGCCGCAGCCGGGTCTTCCTCCGCAGACGCCGCCGCCGTGGGAGCAGCCGCAGCAGTACGCGAACTGGCAGCAGCCGCCTCCGCCGTCCCCGCGGGGCGCCGGTCCCGCGGGTCCCGGCGGGCGTGCGGAGCGCCGCAGGACGCTGCTGGTCGTGACGATCGCGGTGGTCCTGGTCGTGGCGGCGGTGCTGGTGGGCGCGTTCATCCTGCGCGGCAAGCTGCGGACGGGCGCCGAAGCCCGGGCGGCGGCGCTTTCGAGCCCGGCGATCGCGGTCCGCGTCCGGCCGGACGTGATCGAAGCCCGCTGAGGGGGATCAGCCGCCCGCGGACAGGGCGTCCAGAGCGAGGCGGAGGTCGGCGACGTGCGCGTCGAGGTCGGCGGCGGGCTCGCCCCCCTGGAGCCGGGCCACGTCCTCCTCGATCAGCTTGACGCGCTCGTCGAGGACCGACAGCAGCCGTTCGCCGCCCGCCAGCACCGCCTCCCCGTCGCCCTCGGCGAGGGTCTGGCGCAGCATCTGCGCCTGCCGCCTGAGCTGCAGGTTGCGGCGGTGCAGCTCCACGAACACCGACACCTTCGCGCGCAGCAGCCACGGGTCGAACGGCTTGGTCAGGTAGTCGACCGCGCCGGCCGCGTACCCGCGGAACGCCTGCTCGCCCGCCTCGCCGCCCGCGGTGAGGAAGATGATCGGGATGTCGCGGGTGCGGGGCCGGGACTTGATGTGGCCCGCGGTCTCGAACCCGTCCATCTCGGGCATGACGACGTCGAGCAGGATCAGCGCGAAGTCGTCGTTCAGCAGCTCCTTCAGCGCGGCCTGCCCGGACGTGACGGGCACGACCTCCACCGGCAGCGCGTCGAGCACGGCGGCGAGCGCGGTCAGGTTCTCCTCGCGGTCGTCGACGGCCAGGATCCTCGTGTCGCTCGGCACCGGACTCCCTTACGTCAACGACGGCCTACGCCGTCCACCCTGCCATGACCGGTAGGACGACAACAGTGGATCGTCCCACAGTGAACAGTTTCTAGGGCAGCCAGCCCGGTTTGACTAGCCCGGATTCGTAGGCGAACACGACGAGCTGCGCGCGGTCGCGCGCGTTGAGCTTCACCATGGTCCGGCTGACATGGGTTTTCGCGGTCGCCGGGCTGACCACCAGGCGGGCGGCGATCTCCTCGTTCGACAGGCCCTCGCCGACCAGCGCCATCACCTCCCGTTCCCGCTCGGTCAGGGCGTTGAGCCGCGGCGAGGGCGCGGGTTCCTTGGCCCGCGCGGCGAACTCGGCGATCAGCCGGCGGGTCACCGACGGCGACAGCAGCGCGTCCCCGTCCGCGACGGCCCGGACGGCGTGGATCAGCTCGACCGGCTCGGTGTCCTTGACGAGGAACCCGCTCGCGCCGCCGCGCAGCGCCTCGAACACGTATTCGTCCAGCTCGAATGTGGTGAGGATCACGATCTTCACGCCGTCCAGCCGGTCGTCGGACGCGATCCGCCGGGTGGCCTCCAGACCGTCCAGTCCCGGCATGCGGATGTCCATCAGGATGACGCTCGGGCGCAGCCGCTTCGCCTGCGCCACCGCCTCCTCGCCGTCGCTCGCCTCGCCGACGACCTCGATGTCGGGCTGCGCGTCCAGCAGCGCGCGGAAACCAGCCCGGACCAGCACCTGGTCGTCGGCCAGCAGCACCTTGATCAGCGGGCCCCGCGCGTCCGGCGAGCCACCAGAGACGTGCATGTCCGTCAGTCCTCTCTCACGGCGGACGCGCCGTCCGCGGCCGCCGGCTCGTCCGGCTCCGGTCCCGCCCGCAGGGGGAGCGTCGCGCGGACGCGGAACCCCCCGCCAGGCCGCGGCCCCGCGTCGAACGAGCCGCCGAGCGCCGTGGCCCGCTCCCGCATGCCGCGGATCCCGCTGCCGCTGCCGCCGGGGTCGTCCAGGAGGGACACCCCCTGGCCGTCGTCGTCGACCCGCACCACGATCTCGTGCTCACCGTAGGCGATGCGGACCCGCGCCGTCACCGGGCCGGGGCCGGCATGGCGGCTGACGTTCGTCAGCGACTCCTGCACGATCCGGAACGCGGCGAGGTCGGTGCCCGCCTGCAGCGGACGGCGGTCCCCGGTGATCTCGGCGTCGACCCGGAGCCCGGCGGAGCGGGCGCGGGCGAGCAGGTCGTCCAGCCCGCCGAGGCCCGCGGTGGGCGTGCGGGGCGCGGTCTCGCCCTGCGACCGCAGCGCGCCGATCACGCCGCGCATCTCGGTGAGGGCCTCCTTGCTGGCCTCCTTGATGGCGGCGAGCGCCGTCCGGGCCTGCTCGGGGTTCTCGTCCATCAGGTGCAGCGCCACCCCCGCCTGCACGTTGATCATCGAGATGTTGTGGGCGAGGACGTCGTGCAGCTCGCGGGCCATCCGCAGCCGCTCCTCGCTGGCCTGGCGGCGCTCCTCCTCGGCGCGGGTCCGGGCCGTCTCGGCGGCCCGCTGGGCCCGCATCCGGACCAGCTCGGACGTGACGAGCACGACCAGCGCCCAGGCGGTGACGAACGTCGCGCTGGCGACGCTCGGCTCCTGCGGCGAGAACCAGCCGCCGGAGCCGCGCTCCTTCTCCGGGACGCCGATCAGCGCGGACAGGCCGAAGAAGGCGGCCAGGCCCACGCCCGTCCCGGCCCAGGCGGCGAGCCGGTGCCCGGCGACGACGGCGGCCATCATCGCGACGCCGAGGGAGAACGGGGCGGGCCCGTAGGGGTAGGCGCGCAGCAGGTACAGCGCGGTCACCGCCCCGATCGCGGCCAGGGTGAACACGGGGTTCCGGCGGCGCAGCAGGAGCAGCGCCGGACCGGCCAGGACGAGGCCGAATCCGAGGACGTCGAGGTCGGTGTGGCCGGCGCCGGAACCGCCGCCTCCACCGTCCGCCCACGGCGGGCCGGACCCCGGCCGCCCCCCGCCGCCGTGCTGCGCGCCCAACGACCCGAACACCTGGACGACCGCCAGGAAGGCCGGGACGACCCATACCGGCCACGCGGCGGGGGTCGGCCAGTGGTGCCGGACCGGGCCGTGCGGCGGTGAAGTGCTCATGTCAGCACGTTAAGTCATCGAGGTCAGGGGCCACGTCGGCCGTGGGGAGTCAGCGTCGCTACTCCTCGGGACGTACCCGCGCGGTCGGCGACTCCACGGGCGGGTCACCGGGTCCATCGGACGGGGAGGCGCTCGAAACCGTGGCGGGCGTTGGACCGCAGCATCACCGGCTCGCCCACGATCTGCGGCAGCCCCGGACGTTCCAGCAGCGCGTCGAGGAGGGCGCGCAGCTGCACGCGGGCCAGCCGGGCGCCCAGGCAGGCGCGGAACCCGAAACCGAAGCAGAGATGGGACCGGGCGCCCCGGACGAACCGGTCCGGCAGGAACTGCCCCGGGTCGGGGAACACCTCGTCGTCGTGGTTCGCGGAGACGAGCCACAGCGTGACCCGCTCACCGGCGAGCAGCGGCACGCCGCCGATGACGGTGTCGCGCCGCACGATGCGCCAGACCTGGAGGATGGGCGTCCACCAGCGCAGCATCTCCTCGACGGCGCCGTCGACGAGCCGCTCGTCCCACCGCGCCTCCTGGAGCCGGACGTACTGCGCGGGGTGGCGGAGCAGCGCGTAGAGGCCGCCGGCGAGGGTGTTGCGCAGCGTCTCGGGGAGGTCGCGGACGACGTCGCCCGCGAAGTCCACCGTCTCGCCGTACGGGACGCGGGCGAGCATGGCCCGGGCGGGCGGGTCCATGTCGATGGGCTCGGGTGCGGACCGTTCGGGTGCGGGCGGGACGGTGCCGGCGTCCGGGACGTCCGCGGTGACGGGGCCGTGCAGGATCCCGTCGCCCTGCGGCGCGAACAGCTCCGGATGCGTGAGGGCGTGGTGGACGTCGGCGTAGCGCAGCACGGCCCAGGAGCCCGGCCGGTCGGCCATGCGGCCGTCAAGCCAGACCACCGGGGTCTTGGCCCGGAGCCTTTCCAGCCGGTCGAAGGGGACGCCGCGCGCGTAGGCGTCCGCGCAGTCGACCACCCCGGCGTCGGTGATGGGCAGTGCGCCTCGCCGTTGAGGCATGGGAACCTCCTCTGCAAGACGGACGCTAACGTGTCCGGCCCGGACCCTGAAAGGTCCGGATTCGGCCGTCCGTTAGACGCACGCCTCGCCGAGGGGGTCAGCCGGCGAGCCACTCCCCGGTCTCCACGCTGACGAGACCGTGCCTGGCCGCCTCGATCACCGCCTCCCGCTGCGAGTGCACGCCCAGCTTGCTGAGCACGCTCTGCACGTGGCTGCGCGCGGTGCTGCGCGTCACGCCCATCGCCTTGGCCAGGGCCTGCGTCGACTCGCCGCGCGCGAGCCGCGTCAGGACCTCCCGCTCGCGCGGGGTGAGGAACCGGGCGACCTGCTGCGCCTGGCTGCGTGGCCGCGTCCCGCTCCGCCTGACGGGCTGGTCGGTGACGATCTCGCCGTCCGCGACGCGCCGCAGCACGGTGAGGATGTCGCCGGCCTGCTGCCCCTTGTGCGCGAACCCGCGCACGCCGGCTTCGACGCCCGCCTCCAGCACCGGCTGCTCAAGGAACCCGGTGAGGACGACGAACCTCGTGCGCGGGGACGCGGCGCGCAGCCGCGGCATCCAGTCCAGCGCCGTGCCGGACGGGAACTGCAGGTCGATCAGGCACAGGTCGGGCTGCCTGATCCGCAGCAGGGGCATCACGTCGGCCGGGGAGTAGGCCACCCCGACGACGGTGTGCCCGGCGTCCGCCAGGACCAGCGACAGCGACTCGGCGAAGACCGCGTGGTCATCGCAGACGACCATTCTCATGGATGGAGCCGCCAGTCGTCGGCGTGCACCTCGGGGTGCACCTCGGGGTGCACGTCGACGTGCACGGCCGCGGTGTCCGGGGGCGGCGCCGCCGGAAGCAGGATCCGGACGCGCGCCCCGCCCATCTCGCAGGTGCGGATCTCCAGGCTGCCGCCGTACCCGGAGATGAGGTCGTGGACGATCCCGAGGCCCAGCGACGCGAGCCCGCGCCGAGCGGCCTTGGGCCTCCCGCGCTCCCGGCCCCGTGGCAGGACGCCGCGTCCGGCGGGCGCGGCGGGGCCCGGCTGCGTGCTCCATCCCGCGCCGAACCCGGGGCCGTCGTCGTCGACCTGGATGACGATCCAGCCCTGGTCGGCCTCGACCCGCACGTCGACGCGTCCGTCCGCGACGCGGCAGGCGTTGTCGAGGACGTTGCGGACCGCGCGCCACAGGGCGACCGGGTCCATGTGCGCCCACGCCTCGCCGCCGCTGAAGCAGACCTCGTGCGGCGTGGCGAGGCGCATCCCGGTGACGATCTCGGCGGTGAGGTCGTCCACCCGGATCCGCTCCGGGCTCGGCGGCGGGCGGTCGGCGTTCTCGTCGTCCGCGCCGTCGTCGAGCTGGCGGAGCAGATGGTCAAGCCACCGGGTTTCGCCGAGCAGCTGCTCGATGCGGGCCCTGCTGGTGGCGCCTACGTCCTCCGCGACGGCGACGGCCGAGGCCAGCATGATGATCGTGCCTAGTTCGTGGCGTATGTCGTGCCGGAGCCGCCGGCGCCACAGGACGTTCGCCCCGCGGGCATGCGGCTCGCCGGCGGCGGGGAGCTCGTCGCCGGGCCTTGGTTCCCGGGGCCCTGTGCCCGCGAGCGTGCCCACGCCCACGGGAGGTTCCACCGGAGAAGACCGAGACCACCCGTTGTCCATGGGTCCCCCCGTACGTTATTTCAAGCACCGCTTAGACGTTCTCTCCGCGATACGCACGCTGTCCAGGAAATGGCCGTAACAGACCACTGTCTGTCCGGAAGTGGACACGCACCGCAGTGGGTGAACCTTTTTGATTGACGGTGCGTCCTTGTCAGGATTGTCAGTTCCCCTTGTCGTTCACCATCCGCCTTTCTTTCATGCCTACGGCGTAGCCGCTTTGCGCATTCCGGCGGGTGCGCCGGCGGCCCGCGGGAGAGACAGTCTCCACATGCCGAAGGTCACATTTCTCGGACATGCGGGCGTGGCGGTGGACGCGCTCGCGTTCCACCTGCTCGCGGACCCGTGGCTCGCTCCAACGGGGGCCTTTCTCGGAGCCTGGCACCAGTTTCCGAGAAACGATCACCTCGACCCCGCCCCGCTGCTCGACGCGGACTGGATCGCGGTCTCGCACGAGCATCTAGATCATTTCGACCCGTGGGTCCTGGACCGGCTTCCGGCCCGGACCCGAATCCTCATTCCGCGCTATCCGGGACCGGCCTTCCGCGAGCGCATGGCGGCCGCCGCGGGCGGCCGTCAGGTAATCGAGTTGACCGCGTGGGAGAAATTCCCGCTCGACAATCGGGGCTCCTGGATCACGGCGATTCCAGAGCTCTCACCGATGTGCCACGACGCGGCCTTTCTCATCGTGGCGGACGGCCGCGGGATCCTGCACGGCAACGACGCCCGGCTCACCGCCGCGCAGGCCCGCCGCGCCAAGCACCTGGCGGGCGGGCGGCTCGACCTGATGGCCGTGCAGACGTCCGGGGCGTCCTGGCATCCGATCTGCTACCGGTACCCGGCCGAGGAGATGGCGAAGATCTCCATGGACAAGCGGGTGTCGAAGCTCCGCTCGGTGCAGCGGCTCGTCCGGCAGACGGCGCCCGAGCTGGCCGTCCCGTTCGCGGGCCCGCCGTGCTTCCTGGACGAGGAGGTCGACCACCTCAACTGGGTGCTCGGCCAGGAGGACGGCGCGTTCTGCGACCCCGAGATGGCCACGGAATGGCTGCGCGAGCACCTGCCGAACCAGCGCTGGGACTACTTCAAGCCCGGCGACGCCATCGACCTCGACACCGGTGAGATCATCCGCGACCCCGTCTCGGCGGAGTTCTCCTTCGCCGACGCCGACCGGCCCGGCTACCTCAAGCAGTACGCGGCCGACCGCGCGCCCGACATCGCCGAGGTCATGGCGATGCACCCGGAGCCGGGTCCCGACCTGTTCGACCGGTTCGCCGCCCACTTCGAGTACCTCGGCGGGCTCAGCGACTACTTCCTCCGGCAGATTTCCATGACGGTGCAGTTCGAGGTCACCGGCCCGAACGGCGGCGTCTGGGACGTGGACTTCTCCCCGGACGGGGTCACGGTCGCCGCGGCGTCCCCGGGCGCCCGCCCGCACTACCGGATCACCACCGCGGGACGCTGGATCGAGGGCGTCCTCGCGGGGCGGCTGGCGTGGGAGGACCTCCTCATCTCGTTCCGGCTCAGCCTCTACCGCGACCCGGACGTCTACAACGACTACCTGGTCGGCCTGCTCAAGCACGCCAACGCGCCCGCGCTGCAGGCCGTCGAGGCGTACGAGACCGGGCGCGACGAGTCCGAGCGGATCACCGTCTCCTGCGACGGCGCCCGCTACGACATCCCGCGCTACTGCCCGCACGCGGGCGAGGACCTGTCGGTGGGCGCGGTCGTCCGCGACGGGCAGATCCACTGCCTCGCCCACAACTTCGCCTTTGACCTCGCGACCGGCGAATGCGTCAACGCCAGAGCCACCAATCTCACGAGCCGGAAAGTGACCTGAATCACCGTTCGTCGTGCAATCCCCCGAGACGAGTGAAGCGTGTCTGACATGGGGTTATGCACCACCTCATGTTAGATTTTCAGCCTGCTTGTCTGGGGGGATTGAAGAGTGCGCGGTCTGACCCGCACGCGGCTCGGCCTGCTGGCCGTCGCGTTCGTTCTAGTCATCGGTGTGATGGAAGTCCTGGCGTTGAAGCTCGGATCCATGGACTTCACCGTCCCGTCGTCCGGCCATCCGGCCGTGGCCGAGAACCCGGGAGGGAATTAGCCCTGCTCAGCGGCCTTTGTTGCGGGCCTTCACGAGGCTTTGCAGATCGGGGTGGTCGCCGCCGGTGGCGTCCGCGAGGGTGGGGCAGGCCCACTCGTCCTGGTGGCCCCAGGAGTAGGAGATCTCCAGCGGGGGGCGCGGCGCGAGGCGGTCCCAGCGGGCGAGGATCTCGCGGAACTGCTCCCGCGTCGGCAGCCAGTACTGCTTGTCGCCGCTGGAGCAGCTCTGCCCGAACGTCTGCAGGACGGGCGCGACCCGCGAGCGCGGGATGCCGGCGACGTCCGCCATCCTGACCATCCGGTCGATCGCCCCGATGTCGCAGCGCTCGCGGGCCTTCGACGACCCGCGGCAGGGGTAGGGGTCCAGGCCGACCAGGTCGACGCCGACGGCCTCGGGGGTGACCGGCTTCATCGGCCAGTCGGTCAGGGAGATGAACGAGATCTGGCGGGGCGCGTGCCGCTCGATGTAGGCGGCGCGCCGCCGGATCTCGGTCGCGATCTCCGGGCACTCGCCGGGGTTCGGCTCGTCCGACAGGTACCAGCCGTACACCTTCGGGTCGCGTCCGAACCGCTGGACGGCCTGCTGGAACTCCTCGAAGCCGAGCACGAAGCCGTCGCAGGTGAAGTTGCCGACCCACAGCAGCGCCTGCATGCCCTGCGGGACGCCGGCGACGAGCGACGGCTCGGCCTTGACGTCCACCAGGTCGTAGCCGAG
Source organism: Actinomadura soli (assembly GCF_005889715.1). Classification (GTDB taxonomy): domain Bacteria; phylum Actinomycetota; class Actinomycetes; order Streptosporangiales; family Streptosporangiaceae; genus Spirillospora; species Spirillospora soli. The sequence goes on along the minus strand of NZ_VCKW01000078.1, from coordinate 11,384 downwards.
TTCCTGGAGCCGGGGATAGTCGGACGGCTCGGTGTTCAGCGCGATCCGCCGGGTCCCGCCGGGCCCGCCGCCGGGCGCGCCCGGCGAGGCGAGCGGCCCGTCGTAGGGCCGGTACTCGGCCGTCCGGTCGCGCATGTAGAGGAGGAAGCCGATCACGGCGAGCAGCGTGGCCGCGACGGCCGACACCTTGTACGGGACGCCCCGGATGTCCATGGCTTGCTCCCCCGAAAGGTCGGTCAGGCTGCGGAGCCGGGCTCCTCGGCGGTGCGGGCCGCGGTCGCCGTCTCCTGCGGTGGCTTCTTCTGAGTGTCCTTGAGCGGCGGCAGCGTGAAGCCGAGGACATGCTTGACGGTGTCCCACAGTGCGCCGAATGTGGCGCGCAGGGACGGGTCGCGCAGGTAGACGGCGTCCACCGAGACCCGCGCCGGGACGATCCGCTCGATGTAGTTGACGAGGTCGACCTCCTCGCCGGGGCCGAGCACGTCGAAGTCGCGGAACCGGACCTCGGAGACGCCCGTCAGCCCCGGCCGGTGGTCGAAGATCCAGCGGCAGTCCGCGTCGTAGTGGACGGCGAGGCCGTAGGTCTCGGGCCGCGGGCCGACGAGCGTCATCTGGCCGCGCAGCACGTTCACGAGCTGCGGCAGTTCGTCCAGCGACCACTGCCGCAGCAGCTTGCCGATCTTCGTGAGGCGCGGGTCGCAGTTGGCGGTGACGGTGAGCCCGCCGACGCCCTGCCGCATCGTCCGGAACTTGTACATGACGAACGGCCGCCCGCCCTGCCCGACCCGCGTCTGCCGGAACACGCCGGGACCGCGGCTGGACAGCCGGACCAGCACGTACACGATCAGCAGCGGGACGCTGAGGAGCAGCAGCCCGGCGACCGCGCCCGCGACGTCCAGGACGCGGCGGGCCCGGGACGGCGCGACCCCGTCGGACGGGTCGATGGGACGGCTCGCGAGCGCCGAATGGTCCTCGGACATGGTCACCCCTTGGTCGTGAGCGACGGATCTGTGGGGGAGGTGTTCTTGACGTGCTGGAACCAGACCAGCAGCGCGGCCGTGGTGGCGACGAAGGACAGCGAGGTGGCGATCGCGGCGCCGATCGCGCCGTGCGCCGGGATCAGGACGGCGCCGAGCACGACGACGGTGACGAGGCCGATGCCCTGCCCGGTGGACGCGGCGCCGGGCCGTCCGACCCCGTACAGGTAGGCCATGATCAGCCCGGTGACGCCGAAGGTGACGACGCCCGCGAGCCGGATGTGGGTGGGCACGACCGCGTCGTCGAACACGTCCCCGAAGACCCACGGCAGCGCGGTCCCGGCGATGAGCGCGAGCGGCAGCGCGGCGAGCACCGACACGCCGAGCGCGGGGAGGATGAGGCGGGACGTCCGTTTCGTCGCGGTCTCCCGGTCCTCCTTGGCGAAGTCGGGGTACAGGACGTAGTTGACCGCGAGCCCCGGAAGCTGCACCAGCTCGGCGAACTTGCTGGCGACCGTGTACACGCCGAGGACCTTCGGCCCGGCGAGCGCGCCGAGCAACGCCATGTCAAACCGGAGCTGCAGCAGGTCGATGAGCTGGCCGAGGTAGCCGCGGAACCCGTATCCGGTGATCGTGCGGCCGAGCCTGCGGTCGGGCCGTCCCCAGCCGGAGAAGAACCCGCGGCAGGCGAGCCGCCGCGCGATCCACGCGGCGGCGGCGAGGTCGGCGAGCACCAGCCCGGCGATGAGCGCGCCGGGCCCGTACCAGCCGGTCAGCAGGACGAGGTAGATCGGCAGGAACACGAACTCCTCGACCGCGATGGCGAGGCTCGCGCCCGGCTGGTCGTCGGTGCCCTGGAGCAGCCCCTTGCCGACGGACACGAAGCCCTGCGTGAAGGACGGCACGGCGGCGGCGAGCGTGACCCAGATCCCGAACGACTTGAAGAACACCAGGAAGAACAGCGGGCTGAGGGCCAGCCAGGCGACACCGGAGATCGTGGCGCCGATCACGGTCAGCCAGGCGAGCGTGGGCCGCACCCGGCTCTGGTCGTTGTCCTTGCGGGCGAGGAAGAACGGCGCGGCGGCGGGCAGCCCGGCGTTGCACAGATGGCACAGCAGCCCCGGCAGGACCCGGACGAGCGTGAACGCCCCGACGAGCTGCGGCCCGCCGATCCGCGCCACCATGATCGTCGCTATGCCGAGCGAGGCGAGCGCGCCCATCCGTCCGGCCATGTTCCCGGCCACCAGCGCGACCAGCCGACGTCGCAGCCGCGCCGCGCTCGTCCTAGCGTCGTCGGGCGGCGGCTCCTCTTGCTTGGCGGGCACAGGGGCGGTCGCTGTTGACCGCTTTCTTCTGGACGGAGACGGAGGTGCGATCAGTGCGCCGCCGGGTCTCACCCCGCGATCAGGGACGGGTTCGCGGCGTCCGAAGAAGTGGAGGGCGGCGATCAGGCCGAAGAAGGCCCAGCCGTGGCGGTAGTGCAGGGTCTCGTAGAACAGGCCCGAGATGAGGAAGACGGCGACGAGCGCGCCGAACAGTTCCGGGCGCGGGACGAGCCGCGCGTACTCCCTGGTCAGGGCGTTGCGCCGGGCGATCCGCGCGCAGTACAGCAGCAGGACGAACACCAGCACGATCAGCGCGGCGCCCCCGAGGAAGCCGCGCTCCAGGACGGCGGCGACGTAGTCGTTGTGCGCCTCGCGGACGTAGGTCTCCTGCCGCACCCGCATCGCCGCCTCCGTCTCACCGGCGCCGATGCCCCACGGGTGGGTCTGCTCCTCGATCATGGTGATCGTGGTGCCGAGGACGGTGCTGCGCGAGTTGGTGCTCTCCCCGGTCGTCCGTCCGATGGAGTCGCGGAGGATCGGGGACGTCTCGCTCGCCCGGTCCAGGAACGGCTGGATGTCGACCTGCGTGACGACGGCGACGCCGCCGCCACCGAGGAACACCGCGAGCGACGCGACCGCGATCGCGTGGTGCGCCTTCCCCTCCCGGAACAGCCGGAACAGGTAGCCGAGCAGGATCGCGACGAGGAGGGCGAGGAGGCCGCCGTTGGAGCCGGTCAGGATCTCGGCGGTCAGCAGGACGCCGCAGACCGTCCACCGTCTCCACGCCGTGCCGGGGAAGCGCGTCGCGCGGGCGATGAAGAAGACGCAGATGAACCAGTTGGACGCGTAGTTCGCGTCGCCGAAGGTGAACATCGCGCGTTCGCCGTCGACCTGCTTGCCCGACAGGGCGTCCAGGCCGAGCACGAAGCCGGTGATCATCACGAGGGCGTAGAACGTGCCGATCCACACGAACGCGCGGAGGGCGACACGCAGGTGGCCCGTCTCGCGGCCGAGGTTGGCGATGCTGACCGCCCACAGCAGCACGAACAGGTCCTTGACGAGGGTGAGCGCGCCCGCGTCGTTGACGAGGGCCGCGATGCCGCCCGCGATGATCGTCAGGAGGGTGGGGATGAGGAACGGCCACCGGATCGGCAGCTTCCGGGTGCCCGCCCACAGGAAGGTCGCCGCGGTGACGACGACGAGCGCCAGGTCGGGCAGCCCGGTGTTGCCCGGGCCCGGCGGGAGCCCGGCCGGCATGAGCATCGGCAGCGAGGCGATGCCCGCGACCAGGACGACCGACGTCGACCGCACCCGCCGCTTGAGCGGGGGCGGCGCGGAACCGGCGGGTGCCCGGGCCGGGGCCTCGATGGTCGCTGTCATGGGCGGTGCGAGCTCCCCCGGTAGGTCTCGTCCAGGACGGTCCCGAGGTGCGCGGGCGAGAACCAGTCGCCGACCCGCGCCCGGGCCCGCTCCGCCATCCGCGCGGCGGCGGACGGGTCGTCCAGCAGCGCCGCGATCGCCCCGGCGAGCCCCTCCGGGTCCTCCGGCCGGACGAGCATCCCCGTCTCACCGGCGAGCACCAGGTCCTGGTTGGACGGGACGGCCGTCGCGATCAGCGGGATGCCCGCCCCGATCGCCTCGACCAGCACGCACGGCAGGCCCTCCCACCGGCTCGCCATCGCCATCACGTCGAACGCGGGCAGCACGTCGGCGACGTCGTCGCGGTGCCCGAGCCAGCGCATCCGCTCCTCGATGCCGAGCCTGCCGGTGAGCCGCTCCAGCTCGTCCGCCATCGGGCCGCCGCCGACCCACAGGCCGAACACGTCGTCGGGCAGCCGGGCGAGGGCCTTCGCGAAGATCTCCGGGCCCTTCTGGAACGTCAGCCGCCCGATCGACCCGACGACCTTCACGCCGAGCGGGAGGTCGAGGCGGCGGCGGGCCTGCGCGCGGGACCCGGGCGCGGACGCGTAGGCGCCGACGTCCACGGCGGGCCACGACAGCCGCACCCGCTCCGGCGTGGTCAGGCCGAGGCGCAGCGCGGTCGTCACCGTCTCCGACCCGATCGCGAGGAACGCGTCGGTGCGTTTCGCCGCGATTCTTTCGAGCCGTATGTAAAGGCGTCGCCGCGCCCACGACTGGAACTCGTTGAACGGGAACCCGTGCCAGGTGTGCACGATCCGCGGGACGCCCGCGCGGGCCGCCGCGACCCGCCCGATCACGCCGCCCTTCGCGCTGTGGGTGTGGACGACGTCGTACCGCCCGTCCGCGAGGACGCGGGTCAGCGTGCGCAGCGCGGCCAGGTCGTCGCGCGGCGAGATCTGCGGCACCAGCGGCCCGACCTGCACGATCTCCATCCCGGCGGCGTGCGCCCGCGGGGTGAGGTCGCCGGGCGCGGCGTTCGCGACGGCCTCGTCCCCGTAACGGACGTCGTCGCCGCTCGCCATCGCGGTGCTGTCCATGCCGACGCCGCCGGTGACGATCGCGCGCTCGTACTCGCCGTCGGGGAGCGCCAGCACGCCGTTCAGCGCGACCTGTCCCGCGCCGCCGTTGAAACGGGTGATCACCGTGGCGACTCTGAGCTTCCTGGTTGTACTCACGGGCACACCTCACAGGGCCGGGAGGGTCGGTTCGGGACGCCGGACCGGGTGGTATTCGGGCAGCAGCCGGCGGAGCAGGAGGCGCACCGCGTCGGCGTCGCCGGCGCCGGCCGCCGCGTCCAGCTCGTCCAGGAGCTGCGGCAGCCCGGCCGGCGGCGCGGCGGGACGGGTCGCCCAGATCTTCGGGTGCGCGGTCCGGATCCGGCGCTCGGAGTCGGCGAACGCCTGCTCCGCGAGCTTCTCGCCGGGCCCGAGCCCGCTGAACCTGATCGTCACCTCCGGCAGCCTGAGCTGCTGCGCGTACCGGTGGACGAGGTCGATCACGGGCACGGGCCGGCCCATGTCGAGGACGAAGGTCTCCGCCTCCTCCGCCATCGCCGCCGCCTCGATCAGCAGCCCGGCCGCCTCCTCCACCGTCATGAGGTGGCGCGCCGCCTCCGGATGGGTGATCGTGACGACCTGCCGTGACGCGATCCGGTCCGCGAGGAGGCTCAGCGGCGGCCCGGCCTCCCCGATGACGCTGCCGACGCGGACGGCCGCGAAGCACGTCGGGCCGCCCGTCGCCGTCCGCAGCAGCAGCTCGCCGAGCCGCATCGTCGCGCCGAGCACCGACGTCGGGACGGCGGCCTTGTCCGACGACACGAACACCAGCCGCCGCACGCCGTGCCGCACCGCGCCGTCGATCACGTGCCGGGTGGCGAGGACGTTGTCGGCGACGCCCCCGCACGGGTCGCCCTCCACGTCCGCGAGGCCGTCCCGGGCGGCGGTGTGGAACAGCAGGTCGGGCCGGGCGTCCTCGATGACGCGGTCGACGCGGCCCGCGTCCCGCACGTCCATCTCGGAGACCGTGACGGCGCACAGCTCCGCGGGCTCCAGCCGTTCGAGCTGGTCGCAGAGCGCCCGCCCGACCGCCCCGCACGCGCCGGTGACCAGCACCCGCCGGCCCCGCACGAGCACACGCCCGCGCGGGCCGGCGAGGTCCACCTCGTCCCGCCCCATGAGAAGGGCCAGCGGGCTGGCCGGGACGGGCGCCCCGGCGTCCGGGTCACCGCCGGTGTCCCCCTGGCAGCCGGTGTCGCGGCGCGGCAGGAATCGCACGGTCAGCCCCGGGTCCGCAGCGCCTCGGTCAGAGCGGCGATGACGCGGTCCTGCCCGTCGGCGGTCAGCCCGGGGTACAGCGGGAGCGACAGCAGCTCCTCGCCGACCCGGTCGGTCACCGGCACCCGCGCGCACTCGTCCGCGCCGAGGATCTCCCGGTAGGCGGTCATCTGGTTCGCCGGGATGAAGTGCACGGACGTCGCGACGCCCGCCGCCTCCAGCTCCCCGCTGATCGCGTCGCGGTCCTGGACGCGGACCTGGTAGAGGTGCCAGGCGTGCTGGACGCCGTCCAGGTTCCGCTGCGGCAGCACGAGCCCCGGCAGCCCGCGCAGCGCCTCGTCGTACCCGGCGACGATCTCGGCGCGGCGCTCCTGCCAGCCCGGCAGCGCCGCGAGCTGGGCCCGCCCGATCGCCGCCTGGACGTCGGTCATGTTCGCCTTCAGCCCGACCGTCTTCACGTCGTACCGCCAGCTCCCGCCCGGCAGGTACCGCTTCCAGGAGTCCTTGCTCATCCCGTGCAGGCGCATCGCGCGGACCCGGTCGGCGAACTCCTGGTCGCTCGACGCGACCGCGCCGCCCTCGCCGATCGGCATGTTCTTGGTGGCGTAGAAGGAGTAGCACGCCGCGTACGACTCCGACCCGACGGGCTTGCCGCCGCGGGCCGCGCCGGGCCCGTGCGCGGCGTCCTCGATGATCCGCGTCCGGTCCAGCCCCGCGGCCTCGGCCAGCGCCGGGACGTCGACCGGATATCCGCCCTGGTTCTGGACGATCATCGCCGCCGGTGCGTCATTGTGGGGGGACGACCCCCCACGCCCCCCGGAAGGGCCCTTGCACCGCCCCGCCGCCGCGGCCACCGTCTCCGGGCTCGGGACCAGCGTGTCCTCGTCGATGTCGACCAGCACCGGCCGGTGCCCCGCGTGCAGGATCGCGTTGATCGCGCCGCAGAACGTCAGGCTCGGCGTGAGCACCGCCGAACCGGGCGGCAGGTCCAGCGCGCGCAGGCACAGCTCCAGCGCGGTCGTGCACGAGGCGACGCTCACCACGTGCGCCGCGCCCAGGTAGTCGGCGAACTCCTGCTCGAACGAGGCCGTCTGCGGCCCCGTCGTGATCCAGCCGGAGTCGAGCACCTTGACGACGGCGTCGGCCACCTCGCCGGCGAGCGACGGGATCGTGAACGGAACGGACGAACTCATGGGCTACCCCTGCTTCCGGTTCAGGCGGTCTTGCGGGACACGGCGATCTTGCGGGATGTGGCGATGACACCGAGCAGCGGCCAGCCGGACGCCGCGAGCAGGTCGCGGACGGTCTCCAGCCCGGCCACCGTCGTCACCGGGCCGACCGCGACGACCACGCCGACCAGGTCGTCGGAGCCCGGGTCGATGTCCTCGAACGCGTGCACGTGGCAAAGCTGGCGGAGCGGGACCGGCTGGGTGATCTCCGACGGGGACACCTCGCCGGACTTCTTCGTCATGACGGCGGTGCCGCCGGCGCGGACCACGGACGTGCTCTTCTTGCCGCCGGGCCCGCCGCTGTTGAGGGACGGCCCGTCGCCGCCCTCGTCGCCCTCGGGCTCGTCGTCCGAGGCGCTCCGCTCGGGCCGGGTCTTCGCGGGCTTCGCGGACGCGACGCCCACGACCTTGGTCTCGTCCCCGTACACCGCCGCCGCCACCGACGACACGAGCGACGCCGGCAGCGGGCCGGGCGCGCCGACCACCGTGACGCGTCCGACGCCCTCCTTCTTCGCGGCCAGCCGGACGCGCCGTCCGGTGTCCGCGAGCCGCGCCGGCCCCTGGTCGGCCCAGCCGAGCAGGGGCGCGCCGAGCCGCCGCGCCACCCGCCGCTGCCCCGGGATCGTCGGCCGGACCATCTCCGCCACGACCGCGATCAGGATCCCGCCGATCAGCCCGACGAGCCCGGCGATGGCCGACATCATCACCGTCGGGTCAGTCCTCGGCGCGAGCACCGCCGGCTGCACGACCGACGCGGTCCCCGCCGACGTCAGCTGCGTCTGCAGGTCGGAGCGGTTCGACCGCAGGTCGGCCAGCTCCGCCTGCACCCGCTCCCGCTCGTTGGCCGCGTCGACGTCCGGCACCGGCTGCGCCGCCGCGCGCCGCGACAGCGGCCCGAGCCTGCGCTCCAGCGTCCGGACGCGCTTGTCGATCTCGTCCATCTGCTGCTTGATCGAGCCCTGGTTGGACTGGTTGATCTCCCTGACGACCGCGGCGCCGATGGCGTCGGTCAGCTTGCGCGCCACGGCCGGGTCGGCGTCCTTCACCGACAGCTCGACCACCGTCGACGTGCCGAGCCCGGTCACCTCGATCGCCTTCGCGGTCTTCACCGTCGTCCGGTCCACGCGCTGCTCCCGCAGCACCTGCGTCAGCAGGGTCTCGCCGGTCGCGAACGCCTTCACCTGGCTGACCACGATGCTCACGCCCGCGTCCCCCGGCGCCGCGTCGGTCGCCTTGCTGCTCGCCTGCAGCCGCGACTTCGCGACCGACGCCGGCTCCTGCCCGCTCATCAGCAGCGCCACCAGCGTCACCGGAAGAACCGTCATGACCAGCAGGAGCGCCCAGTAGCTGCGAACCACCCGCGCGGCGACTTCGTCGATCTCCACGATCTTCCCTCCGGCTTCGGTGAACGCTCTTCGTCCTCGGCGGACCGGCCCGGGCAGGTCCCCGCGGACGGGGCGGACGAAGAAAGTTCGGTCGATCGCGAGCGTAGAAACGGGACCCGCCCGAGCAATCGCGCAAACGACGACCCCCGACTACGCCGTTTGCATCAGGCCGCCGCGGCGGGCGGATTCACCCGTCCGAGGGGCGCATTCCGGCGCGCATCGCGAGCGTGATCGCCTCCAGCGCGGAATGCATGTCGAGCTTCGCCAGCAGGTTCTGCGTGTGGGTGCGGACGGTGTTCGCCGACAGCCCGAGCCGCTCGGCGATCTCCGCGCGGCCGAGGCCGTCCACCATGCACTGCAGGACCTCCCGCTCCCGCGGCGTCAGCCCGGCCAGCAGCCGCGCCCCGCCGTTCTGCTCGCCGCCGTCGCGCAGGAGCCGGCGCAGGACCTCGCCCAGCAGGTCCGGCGGGATCCAGCCGCCCCGCCACGCCGCCGACCGGATCACCTGCGCGACGAGGTCGGCGCTCTCGGTCTTCTCCAGCCAGCCCACCGCGCCCCGCCGGACGGCCTGCACCATCGCGTCGAGGTCGCTCATCGCGGTCAGCATCACGACCCGGACCTCGGGATCGGACTCGCGGACCCGGTCCAGGACCTCCAGCCCGCTCTCCGCGCCCAGCGTCAGGTCGAGCACGAGCACCCGCGGGCGCTCGGTCGCGGTCAGCGCGAGTGCGCGCCGCACGTCGGCGGCGATCGGCAGGATCACCAGGTCGGGCTCGCGGCTCAGCCGGGTCGCGAGGGCCTCGGCGAAGAGCGCGTGATCGTCCACGATGAGGACGCGGATCGGTTCCATGCCCCGACCATGACCGCCGAAGCCGCCCGGCGGATCCTGCAAACGCTGTACTTCCACCGCGCGCCCGATCGCGGCGGCCAAGACCGGACACGCTCCCGCGGCCGGCCCGCAGAAAATCGCGTGCGCGGACGCGAAATCACGGCGCGAGGTTCACCTCCGTCCAGACTCGGTCACGGGGAGTGCGGGGCGTTGACCAGCCGCTTTCGCCTGCTGATCCTGATCCCTGTCATTTCGAGGGACGTACTGGCAATCAGGGGATGGCCCATGAAAGTCCTGATCACCGGGGGAGCCGGCTTCATCGGCAGCACGATCGCCTCCGCCTTCGCCGAACGCGGCGTCACGCCCGTCGTGCTCGACAGCCTCGTCACGGGGCGGCAGGAGTTCGCGGACGGCAAGATCTTCTACCGGGGCGACATCGCGGACGGCGACCTGGTCGACGAGATCTTCCAGAGCCACCCGGAGATCGTCGCGACCGTCCACTGCGCGGCGCTGATCGTCGTGCCCGACTCGATGGCCGACCCGCTGCGCTACTACCGGGTCAACCTGACCAAGACGCTCGACCTCGCGGGACATCTCGTCCGCAACGGCTGCGACCGGATGATCTTCGCGTCCACCGCCGGAATGTACCGCCCCGAGGCGGACCTCTCCGTCACCGAGACCTCCGCCCTGGAGCCGCAGAACCCGTACACCCGCTCGAAGATGATGGCGGAGCTCCTCCTGGAGGACTTCTGCAAGGCCTACGGCCTGCGCGTCATCTCGCTCCGCTACCTCAACCCGATCGGCGCCGACCCCCAGCTTCGCACCGGCCTCCAGAACAGCAAACCGACCCACGCCCTCGGCAAGATGATCGAGTGCCACACCCTCGGCGTGCCGTTCACGATCACGGGCGTGAACTGGGAGACCCGCGACGGCACCGCGATCCGCGACTACATCCACGTCTGGGACATCGCCCGCGCCTTCGCCGAGGCCGCCGCCCGCTTCGACTCGATCAACCCCCCTCGGGGCGAGGGCTCCGGCTACGAGGTCATCAACCTGGGCACGGGCGACGGGACGACCGTCCGCGAACTGGTCCAAGCCTTCCGCGAGGTGGTCGGCGACGCCTTCCAGGCGGTAGAGGCCCCGGCCCGTCCGGGCGACGTGGTAGGCGCCTTCGTCGACCCGGCCAAAGCGTGGGACCTGCTCGGCTGGAAACCGGAATACACCATCGAGGACGCCATCCGCCATTCCCTCCTGTGGGCCGAACGCCGCCGCGAACTGGACGTCGCCTGACCCGCCCGCACGGGCTCGTCCGGTCCTCCCCCCACCCGGGAGGACCGAACGGGCCGGTCAGGGCCGCGTGGCCGCGGTAACGAACATCGGAAGGGCGAAGAACAACCGCCCACTCCGCCCCCGTTCCCGCTGCTCCGCGACCCAGGCGTCGGCCTCCGCCTCGCTGATCGCCCCAACAGACTGCGCCTTGCCGGCCATGTCGGCCAGCACGGGCACAATGGCCGCGTCGGTGGAGACCGCCGTGCGGGCCTCCACGGTGACGTCCGCGAAGCCCGCGTCCAGCAGCAACTGCCGGAGGCGCCGGACGATACGAGGCGCGGTGACCATGTCGGCACGCGCCTGCACGATGGTGCGGGTGAGCGCGGCGTCATCCGCGTCGATGGCGAACGTGTCCCAATCCTGCCCGACCAGCACGATGCGCCCGCCGGGACCGAGCACGCGCCATGCCTCCGTGATCGCACGGGCCGGGTCGTCCAGGACGTGGTACACCTTGTCGGCCCGATAGCCGCGTAGCGCCCCGTCCACGAAGGGCAGCCCGTAGGCGTCCGCAACCCGGAAGTCCGCGCGGGGCCAGCGCTCCCGGGCCAGGCTGATCATCCGCTCGTCGGGGTCGACCCCAACAGCCCGCGCCCCCCGCTCGCCCATCTCCGCGAC
>NZ_VCKW01000077.1 GCF_005889715.1 Actinomadura soli | reverse complement strand
GCCGGGACGCGCCCCGCCCCGCGCGCCGTCGCGCTCGCCGGCGAGCCGCGTCCACCGGCGAGCGCGACGGTCCCCGCCCCCGCCACCGGCCCGGAGATCCGGCGGCGCGCGGCCGAGATCCTGACCGGCCGGGACGGAACGTTGTCCGAGGCCGACGCGAAACACCTGCTGTCGGTCTACGGCGTGGCGTCACCGCCCGGCGAGGTGGCCGCCGACGCCGACGCCGCCGCCAAGATCGCCGGGCGGATCGGCTATCCGGTGGTGTGCAAGGTCCACGCCGCCGGGGTCGCGCACAAGTCCGACGTCGGCGGCGTCGAGGTCGGCCTGGCGGACGAGAACGCGCTGCGCGACGCCGTCCACCGGATCAAGGAGCGCACCGGAACGGCGAACGAGGTGCTGGTCGAACGCATGGCCGGGCCGGGCGTCGAGCTGATCGTCGGCGGGCGCAACGACGCCGCCGGGTCGCTGGTGGTCATCGGCGCGGGCGGCGTCCTCACCGAGCTGCTGGACGACGCCGCGGCCCTGCTCTGGCCGTTCGGCCCCGACGACGTGAAGGCCGTCCTCGGACGGCTGAGGATCGGCGCCCTGCTCGGCGGGCTCCGCGGCGCCGAGCCCGCCGACGCGGGCGCGCTCGCCGCCGCCGCGATCCAGGTCGGGCGGCTGCTGGCCGACTTCCCGGAGATCGCCGAGATCGACGTCAACCCGCTGCTGTGCCGCCCCGACGGCTGTCTGGCGCTCGACGCGCTGATCGTCCTCGCGAAAGGAAACTGATGGACTTCGCGATTCCCGACCATCTCGTGGAGTTCCGCGAGACGGTCCGAAAGTTCACCGAGACCGAGCTGATCCCGCACGAGGACCACGTCGAGGAGCACGACGGCCTCCCCGAGGACGTCGAGCGGCGCATCCGCGAGCGGGCCGTCGCGATCGGGCTGAACTCGATGGGCATGCCCGAGGACATCGGCGGCGGCGGGATGGACGTCCTCAGCCAGGTCCTCGTCACCGAGGTGCTGTTCCGTGCGGCGGGCGGCGTCGCCGAGACCGTGCCGACCACGCCGAGCGTCCTGCTGGCCTGCAACGACGAGCAGCGCGAGCGGTTCCTGATCCCGTGCGTCCGCGGGGACGTCCAGTGGTGCTTCGCGCTGACCGAGCCCGACACCGGGTCGGACGCGGCGGGCATCCGCACCCGCGCCGAGCTCCGCGACGGCTCCTGGGTCATCAACGGCCGCAAGCGCTTCATCAGCCACGGCGACACGGCCGACTTCGCCATCGTCTTCGCGCTCACCCACCCCGACCGCGACGAGGACCGCATCACCGCGTTCCTGGTCGAGAAGGGCACCCCCGGCTTCGGCGTCGGGCAACTGCACAAGACGATGGGGCATCGCGGCTACCGGCAGGCGGAGCTGGTGTTCGACGACTGTGCCGTTCCCGAGGCGAACGTGCTCGGCGAGCCCGGCCGCGGCTTCAGCCTCGGCCACGGCGCGCTGAGCAACGGACGCATCATGACGGCCGCGCGCTGCCTCGGCCCCATGGCCCGGCTCATCGACGACGGGATCGAGTGGGCGAAGCAGCGCGTCCAGTTCGGCCGCCCGATCGCCGACTACCAGGCCATCCAGTTCATGCTCGCCGACTGCGCCACCGACCTGCACGCGTCCCGCCTGATGACCTACGAGGCGGCGTGGGCGGCCGACCGCGGCGCGGCGCCCAAGATCGTCCACGCCAAGGCCGCCACCGCGAAGCTGTTCGCCACCGAGGCCCTCGGCCGGGTCGCCGACCGGGTCCTGCAGATCTTCGGCGGCACCGGCTACATGAACGAGACGTACGTCGAACGCGCCTACCGCAACGCCCGCATCGAGCGGATCTGGGAAGGCACGTCCGAGATCCAGCGCATCATCATCGCCCGCAACCTGCTCAAGCGAGGAATGTTCCGCTGAGGTCACCACCCTGATCCCCGCGCCCCACCCCGAAGAAGGACGATAGCCATGAAGATCCCCGGAAGATCACAGAGTTCCCCGCTCGCGCGCCACGACGTCCTGCGCCGCGACATCCTGCGCGGCGGCGTCCTGCTGGCGGGCGGCCTCGCCGCCGCGCCGCTGCTCAGCGCCTGCGGCGGCTCCGGCGGGAGCGGCGGCAGCAAGAAGGTCGTCGTCGCCGACTGGGGCGGCGCCCTCGTCGAGGCGGAGAAGAAGTACATCTTCGAGCCGTTCAGCAAGGAGACCGGAATCGAGGTCGTGGTGGCCGGGCCGCCGACCCCCGCCAAGATCAAGGCGATGGTCGAGACCGGCAACATCGAATGGGACCTGATCGCCGGCGGCCCCAGCACGGTCCTGCCGATCGGCCGCAAGTACTTCGAGCCGCTGCCGGACAAGCTGCTCAACATCCCCGGCATCGACCCGACCTACGTCGACAAGAACTGGCTCACCTACTACCTGTTCTCGATCGTCATGGCCTGGAACACCTCGGTCGTCGGCGCCGGGAAGAAGATGGAGAGCTGGGGCGACTTCTGGGACACCGGCAAGTTCCCCGGCCGCCGCTCGCTGCGCGGCGCCGACAACGGCGTCCCGCCGGACATGGAGTTCGCGGTCCTCGGCGACGGCGTCGACATGAAGTCGGTGTACCCGATCGACGTCGACCGCGCGTTCCGCAGCTTCGGCAAGCTCAAGCGGAACGTGCCGCAGTGGTGGACGTCCGGCGCCCAGCCGGGCCAGATGCTCGTCAGCAAGCAGGTCGGTGCGTCCAGCATCTTCTCCGGGCGCATCGGCGAGCTGAAGAAGAAGGGCGCGCCGCTCGAGTTCACCTGGAACGGCGGCATGTTCCAGCTCGCCGCCTGGTCGGTCGTCAAGGGCGCGCCGAACAAGGAGAACGCCTTCAAGCTGATGGAGTTCTCCGTCCGCCCGGACATCCAGGCGAGCGTCTGGAGCAAGTACCCGAACGGCCCGGCCAACTCCAAGGCCCTCGACCTGATGGACAAGGAGTTCGCGAAGACGCTGCCGTCGCACCCCCAGAACGTCGAGGTGCAGTTCCTCCAGGACGCCGAATGGTGGGGGAAGAACCGCGACGCCGTCCTGAAGCGCTTCCAGGAATTCGCGAAGTCCTGACTTCGGAGACCCGACGCACCACGAGGAGAACGCAGTGGAATCACTGGCAGGCCGCGCCTACCTGGTCACCGGAGGCGGCACCGGCATAGGCGCGGCCACCGCCCTCCATCTCGCCGGCCTGGGTGCGTCGGTCACCGTGCTGGGACGCCGCAAGGAGCCCCTGGACACGGTCGTCGACGAGGTGAAGCGCCAGGGCGGCGACGCCCTGGCGCACCCCGCCGACGTCCGCGACCCGGACGCCGTGGACGCCGCCGTCGAGACCACCCTCGACCGCTTCGGCCGGATCGACGGCCTGGTCAACAACGCCGCGGGCAACTTCGTCACCCCGGCGGAGAAGCTGTCACCGAACGGCTGGCGGGCGGTGGTCGACATCGTCCTCAACGGCACCTGGAACTGCACGTCCGCCGTGGCCCGCCGGTTGATCGACGCGGGCCGTCCGGGCTCGATCGTCAGCGTGATCGCCACCTACGCCTGGACGGGCCACCCCGGCACCGTCCACAGCGCCGCCGCGAAGGCAGGCGTCGTGGCGATGACCCGAACCTTGGCCGTCGAGTGGGCCCGCTACGGCATCCGCCTCAACTGCATAGCCCCCGGCCCCACAGAAACCGACGGCGCGGGCAACGCCCTCTGGGCCACCCCAGAAGACCGGGACCGGGTCCTGTCGTCCGTCCCCCTGGACCGCTTCGCCACCGCCCCCGAGATCGGTGACCTGATCGGCCTCCTCCTCAGCGACCGGGCCGCCTACATAACCGGCACGACCCTCACCGCAGACGGCGCCCAGTCCCTGGGCCCCCAGATCTACGGCCCGCCCGTCGCCGCCACCCGGACGTAGAAGGTCATCCGGGGAGGTCGCTCGTCTCGGGGTCGGGGCGGTCCACCTCCAGCGTGTCGGCCAGGAGGCCGCGGGTGTAGGGGTGTTGCGGGTCGATGAGCACCGACTCGACCGCCCCGGACTCCACGACGCGGCCCTGGCTCAGGACGACGACGCGGTCGCCGATGCTGCGGACGACGGCGAGGTTGTGGGTGATGAAGATCATGCTCAGGCCGTCGTCCTGGAGCGTCCGGAGCAGCTCGACCACCGAAGCCTGGACGGAGACGTCGAGGCCCGAGGTGACCTCGTCGCAGATCAGCAGCGAAGGGTCGCAGGCGAGAGCGCGGGCGATGGCCACCCGCTGGCGCTGGCCGCCCGACAGCTCGGCGGGGTAGCGGTCCGCGAGCCGCCACGGGATCTCCACGCGCTCCAGGGCCTCCTGGGCCTTGGCGCGGGCGGCCTTGCCCCGATCTCCGTAGAAGTGCTTCAGCGGCACCATCACCGCGGTCGCGACGGTCTCGCGGGGGTTCAGCGAGCCGTAGGGGTTCTGGAAGACGTACTGCATCCGCTGCTTGACCTCTTTGGACCGGTCTCGCAGGCGCGGCGGAAGCGGCTTGCCGTCCATCACGAAGGTGCCGGAATGGTCCTCGTGGAGCCCGATCAGGCAGCGGGACATGGTCGTCTTGCCGCTGCCCGACTCGCCCACGACCGCCAGGCACTCGCCGGGAGCGACGTCGAAGGACATGTCGTAGAGGACCTGCGTCCGGCCGTAGGAGGCGTCCAGGTTCCGCACGCTGAGGACGGACGCGTCGCCTTCCGCCCTGCCCTCGGCACTGTGCAGGGGCTCCTTGACCAGCATCGTCTGGTTCCGCCGGACGTGGTCGACGCGGACGCAGCGCGCCGCGCCGCCCGTGGACGTGGCGACCAGCGCGGGCGCGGACTCGCGGCAGCGGTCCTCCACGAACGCGCAGCGGTCCGCGAACACGCAGCCCTCGAACTCGGCCCCCGGCGCCGGCGCCCGGCCGGGGATGGAGACGAGCGGCAACCGCTGGCGCGTCGACGGCACCGACTCCAGCAGCGCGATGGAGTAGGGGTGCGCGGCGGAGAGCAGGACCTCCTCGCGCGACCCGGTCTCCAGGATCTGCCCGGCGTACATCACGGTCACCAGGTCGCCGACGGTGCCGACGACCGCGAGGTCGTGCGAGACGAAGACGGCGGCCATGCCGTTGTCGGCGCAGAGGCGGGCGACCATCTCCAGGACCCGCGCCTGGGTCGAGACGTCCAGGCCGGTCGTGGGCTCGTCGAAGACGATCAGTTCCGGGCCCTTCGCCACGGCCATGGCGATCGCCACCCGCTGCTGCTGGCCGCCCGAGAGCTCCTGCGGGTGGCGGCGCAGGAACGCGTCGTCCGAGGGCAGGCCGACGGTTTCGAGGACCTCGCGGATCCTCGGGAGGTTGTCCTTCTTGGTGCCGAGCATCCCCTCGGTCAGCTGGGTGCCGATCCGCATCGCCGGGTTGAGCGCCGTCGCGGGATCCTGGGGCACGAAGCCGATGAGCTTCTTGCGCGCCTCGCGCAGGTCGTTCGGGGCGAGCGCGAGCAGGTCGACGCCGCCGACCACGACCTTGCCGCCGGTGATGTTCGCGCCGCGCTTGGCGAAGCCGAGCAGCGCGAGCGCGACCGTGCTCTTGCCCGACCCCGACTCGCCGACGAGCCCCATGACCTGGCCGCTCTCCAGGCCGAAGGACACGTCGTCGACGATCACGCTGCCGTCGTCGAGCGCGACGGTCAGCCCGGTGACCTCGACCGCCTTCATGAACGAGCCCCTTCGGTGCGGCCGATCACGCGCGCGGCGCCCTCGGCGAACAGATTGCCCCCGATGGTGAACAGGGCGACGCAGGCGGCGGGGATGATGACGGCGAGCGGCTGGATGGCGAGGCCGTCCTTGTTCTCGCTGACCATGAGCCCCCAGTCGGCGGCGGGCGGCTGGACGCCGAAGCCGAGGAAGCTCAGCGAGGCGAGCCCGACGACCGACCACATGAGCCTGAGCCCGATCTCCACCATGAGCGGGGACGTCACGCTCGGCAGCACCTCCCGCATGAGGATGTGGCGGGACGGCAGCCCGATCGTCCGCGCCCACATGACGTGCTCGCGCCGCATCACCGGACGCGCCGCGCCGCGCATCACCCGCGCCATCCCGGGCGTGAGGCCGATCGCCACCAGGATCACCAGCAGGATCCGGCTCGGCCCGACCATCGAGACGAACAGGATCGCCATGATGATCGTCGGGAAGGTCAGCAGCACGTCGACGACCCGCATGAGGAGCGTGTCGACGATCCCGCCCGCGAAGGCCGCGACCAGCCCGATGGTGGTGCCGAGCGTCACGCCGCCGGCCGTGGCCGCGATGCCCATCCAGGTCAGGTTGACCCCGCCGCTGAGGATGCGCGAGACGATGTCGCGGCCCAGCGAGTCGGCGCCGAGCAGCAGCCCGTCGCCCGGCGACGCGTACGGCTTGGCGATGACCGCGGTCGGCGAGTGCGGCGCGAGGAAGGGGCCGACGATCGTGAAGAGGATCATGCCCAGCAGCATGATCAGGCCGAGCCGGGTCTGCCGGGAGGTCAGGACGCGGCGGGTGAGATTGCTGGGCGGAGCCTGGGCCCCCTGCTCCCGGGGTCGCGTTCGGATCATGGCCGCACGCTCCTTCGTCTTTCGGCGGGCGTCTTTCGGCGGGCACGCGTCTCCGCGGGACCGTCTTTCAGCGGACTCGTCATCAGCGGGACTTGTTCAGGGTGCCGAGCACGTCGGCGAGCTGGTTGAAGCAGAAGAACGCGACCGCCATGAGCATGATGATCGCCTGGATCATCGGCAGGTCGTGGCCGGCGACGGCGTCCACGAGCGCCGAGCCGATGCCCGGATACGCGAACAGGTACTCGATCACGACCGAGCCCGCGATGGTGAACGCGGCCATGATGCTCGCCGCCGGGATGCTCGGCGCCAGCGCGTTCGGCAGCGCGTGCCGGAACAGGATCCGCCGCATCGGCAGGCCCTTGATGATCGCGAGCTGCACGTACTCGCTCTCCAGCACGTCGATGAAGGAGACGCGCACCAGGCGGGAGAGGTAGGTGACCCCGACGAGCACCATGACGGCGAGCGGCATCACGAGCTGCCGCGGATGCTCCCAGGGCACGTCCCCCGGGGGGATCAGCGAGACCGGGGGGAGGACCTTGAAGACGACGGTGCCGAACAGGGCGATCACGAGGCTGCCGATGACGAAGTCCGGCGTCGCCGTCACGATGAGCGAGGTGCCGAGGTAGGACCGGTCGAGCAGCCTGTCCCGGAAGACGGCCGCGAGCAGGCCGACCAGGAGGGACAGCGGGAGGATGAGGACCATCGCGATCGCGGTCAGCGTCGCGGAGTTGAAGATCCGCTCGGCGAGCAGCTCGGACACCGGCTGCCCGCTGACCAGCGAGTCGCCCATGTCGCCGGTGAGCACGCTGCTCAGCCAGTTCCAGTACTGGCTGAGCAGCGGCTGATCGAGGCCCAGGTTCTGGTTCAGCTGGGCGACCTGCTCGGCGGACGCACTCGGCCCGAGGATGATGTGCGCGACGTCCCCGGGCATCGCCTGCGTCGCCACGAAGACGATGACGGAGACGCACCACAGGGTCACCAGGCCCGTCAGCGCACGCCGGGCGATGAGCCACGGCAGGGCGGACCGCTGGGAGGGGCCCGGGGTCGGGGCGGCCTTGACCGCGTTGTCGGTCGTCGTCTCAATGGCCATTGCAGCAATCCCGTTCCACGTGTCCGCCCGTCGTCCGCCCTACCTGCTCACTGATCCATGCTGACCTTGGTGAAGTCGTACAGGTTCCCCGAGGGGAACTCCGGCACGAGGCCGCTCACCTTCGAGGAGTACACGCTCACCGTGGGGTTCGTCGCGGTGAGGATGCTCGCGCCGCGCTCGTGCTCGATCTTCTTCATCTGCTTCTGGATCTCGCACTGCTCCTGCGCGTCGGCGGTGGCGTAGAGCTTCTTGGCCAGCGACTTGAACTCCGCGTCGTCCCAGTGGTTGTGGTTGAGCACCGCGTCGCCGCTGATCATCTCGGGCACGCCCTCAAGGTAGGGGCGCGTGTCGTAGCCGGTGTAGAACGGCCACTCGCCCCACTTCTCCAGGTAGGCGCCCAGCTCCATCTTCTGCACCTTGATGGTCACGCCGATCTTCTTGGCTTCCTCGGCCAGGATCTGGACGAGCTGCAGCATGCCGGGCTTGTTCGCAGCGGTGCGCAGGTCGATGGTGAGGTTCGACTTGCCCGCGTCCGCCAGCAGCTTCTTGGCCTGGTCGAGGTTCTGCTCCCGCTGGGGGACGGCCGGCAGGCAGCGGTCGAAGCCCGAGTGGTCGTTCGCCAGCTCCCCGAGGCCGTCGAAGGCGTTGGTGAGCGCGAGCTTGCGGTTCACGATCAGCCGCATCGCCTGGCGGACGCGGACGTCGTCGAACGGCGGGGTGTCGGCGCGCATGCCGATGGAGACCTTCAGGTTCACATCGCTCTTCATGACCTTCAGGCCCGGCGTCTTCTCGATCGTCGGGAGCGAGGTCTGGAGGATGTTGGAGCTCGCGTCGATCTGCCGGCCGATCAGCGCGTTGGTCGAGGCCTCCGCGGTCTTGAAGCTGATGATCTTGACCCGGTCGAGCTTGGGCTTGGTGCCCCAGTAGCCGTCGTACCTCTTGACGAGCGTCTCCCGCCCGGCGGTGAACGAGACGAGGCTGAACGGGCCCGTCCCCATCGCCTGCTCCGGCTTGGACCCCTTCTTGTAGAAGATGATGTTGCTGTTGGTGACGGCGAACTCGAACGGCCCGTACGGCTTCGGCAGCTTGAACCGCACCGTCAGGTCGTCGACCTTCTCGATGCCCTTCGGGTCCATGAAGTCGATGTAGTTGCGCTCGATGAGCGCGTTCTTCTTGTCGAGGACCCGCTGGAAGACCGCGATGACGTCGTCGGCGCCGAACGGGGTGCCGTCATGGAACTTGACGTTCGGGCGGAGCTTGACGGTCCACTCCGTGTTGTCCTTGTTGTGCGTGATGCCGGTGGCGAGCGCCCACTGGTAGCCGCCGTCCTTCGTCCGGTGGGCGAGCGGCTCGAACATGGTCGCGTTGCGGACGTAGAAGTCCTGCGACCTCAGGTTGGAGTAGGCGTCGAGGGTGGAGATCGTGCTGGCGACCACGCCGACACGGAGCGTCCCCCCGGAACTGCCCCCCGATCCCTCGGACGACTCTCCGGAGCATGCCGCCGCGAGGCTGACGACCATGGCGGAGGCCACCACGGCCGTGAGTACCCGGGGACGGCTCCTCTGCCCCTTGCCAACCAATCGACTCAACATCCTTCCTCCTTAGGGAAGACGCTGGTGCGGGTGCGATGGGAGCTCTTGCCCGGGAACGAGGTCGGTGGGTGCGCCCTGGGGTGCCTTGCTCCGCGAACGTGGTGAACAGAAGGTCGTTCTGTCCGATCAAGTCTGGCGAGTTTGTATGACGTACTAGGCAAGTTTGTATGACGTACCAAAGCAGACGTACTATGCCACGTCAATATCTAAACCGGACAAGGTGTGCTGAGTTGTCCCCAGCGGCCGCGTCTGACCAGCGATTTAGGCGTAGGGCTACCGTGCCGGTGCGCTCCGTGGAGGTTGACCCCGTTCAAAGCGTATGACTAACTTACGTCATACAAAATCGAGGAGTCAGCATGTCGGAGCCCGGACCGGACCTGCGGATCGACCGCCCTGCGGAGACCGTCCCGCAGCTCGTCGTGCGCAGGGTCCGGGAGGCCATCCTCGAAGGCACGCTGTCCCCGGGCCGCCGGCTCACCGAGCGCGAGCTCATGGAGCTCACCGGCGTGAGCCGGACCTCGATCCGCGAGGCGGTCCGCCATCTCCAGACGCTGGGCCTCGTCGAGACGTCGGGGCGGCGGGGCGTGCGGGTGGCAGTGCTCGGGAGCGACGACGTCCGGCAGCTCTACGAGGTGCGCGCGGCGCTGGAGTCCGAGGCCGCGTCGCTCTTCGTCCAGCGCGCGACGGACGCCGAGGTCCTCGAACTGGTCAAGCTCACGCGGCCGGGCAAGAGCGAGGACGACCAGCTCTCCTCGATCCACCGGGTCGACGAGCTGCTGCTGGCGGGGGCGCGAAACGCCCTGCTGGAGGCCACCCTCGCGCCGCTGCACGCCCGCATCCACGCGCTGCGCCGCCTGTCGCTCAGCATTCCCGGGCGCCGGGAGAGATCCGCGCAGGAGTATCTCGACCTCGTCGCGGCGATCACCGACCGGGACGCCGACCGCGCCGCCCAGCTCGCCCGGTGCCACGTGGACGCCGCGAAGGAGGCGGCGCTCGCGGCCATCGCCAAGCTGGAAGAAGAACGAGCCTCGGGAGCATGACGGCCCCGGGCGGACGCCGGTGGGAGGCCGTCGGATGAGCGCGCACGCACCCTTCTCGAACAGATTCCTGTACTGGATCGCCCTCGACTTCGCCGGCTCGGACCCGGCCGACGTCGCGCGGTTCAACCGCTTCTACGACGAGACGCACGTCCCCGAGGTCCTCGCGAGGTATCCGGGCTTCGTGGGGGCCCATCGCTACGCCCTCCAGGTGCCGGACGAGCGGGGCGACTTCGGCGGGGCGTACCTGGCGGCCTACGAGGCCGAGAGCGAGCAGGCCATCGCCGAGTACCTCGCCGGAACGACCGCGCCCGGGGGGACCCGTCCCCCCTACAGCGACGACCCGCCGCTCTGGCCGGACCTGCTCACCCATCGCTGGCGGGTGGTCTACGAGAAGGTCGCGGAGACCGGGCCCTCGACGGGCACCCCAGGTTCGATCTACATCATCGGGATCGACCCGCCCGCGGACGCCGGCGACGAGCTGGCCGAGTTCGACGAGTTCTACACCGGCGTCCACATGCCGGAGGCGACGGCCATCGGCGGCTTCAGCCGGGGGACCAGGTACGAGGTGCGGCGCGCACTGGAGCATCCGGACCCCGGCTGCCCGCGCTACCTCGCCGTCTACGAGCAGGCGGACGGCACCGACGCGCAGGCCCGCGCGACGCTGCGCACATTGATCGCGTCGAATGCCTGGACCCCGGGGCCCGCCTCCTGGACCAGGAAGACGACGCCGTGGCGGCTCTGGTACCGGCACGTCTCGTTCATTCCACGGGCGGCGCCGCCGAACGGAACGACCGCCCGGCAACCTTGAGGAGGGGGAGGCGTGTTCATTCTCGACACCCAGATCCACATGTTCCTGCCCGACACCCCGGACCGGCCCTGGCCGGACATCGGCGAGACCTACACCGGGAAACCGGAGTCCACGCCGAAGCAGATCCTGCCCAGGATGGACGAGCTCGGCATCGACGCCGTGGCGATCGTCCCGGCCATCTGGGCGGGGGACGACAACACCCCGGCGCTCGGCTGGGCCGCGGAGCACCCGGGCCGGTTCGGCGTGATGGGCCGGTTCAACCTGTGGGATCCGGACCGGGAGCGCATCGAGCGCTGGTTCGACGACCCGTGGATGCGCGGCATCCGGATGAGCTACCCCGACTTCCGCGGACGCGACTGGATCGACGTCGACACGTTCCCGTGGTTCTGGGAGGCCGCGGAACGGCTCGGCATCCCGCTGATGCTGCTGATCTACGGCCCCGAGGTCCGCAAGGTCGCCGCTATCGCGGAGCGCCACCCCGACCTCCGGCTGATCGTCGACCACATGGGCCTGATCATCGGCGACCCTGACACCCAGGACCTCTGGGCGCACATCGACGACATCTTCCCGCTGGTGAAGTACCCGAACGTCTACATGAAGTACTCCGCGATCCCCGACTACACGTCCGAGCCGTACCCCTACCCGTCGCTGACCCCGACGCTGCGCCGCGTGTACGACGCGTACGGGCCGCAGCGGCTCATGTGGGCCTCGGACACGACGCGGGTGCGCGGCGCGACCTGGCGGGAGAACCTCGACCACGTCCGGTGCACGCTCGACTTCCTCAGCGAGGAGGACAAGGTCTGGATGCTCGGCCGGACGGCGGCCACGGTGCTGAACTGGCCCCGTCCGGAGGGCGGCTTCGAATGGGAGCGCACCGACCCGGGCACCACCGAAACGGCGCGCTAGCCGATGGCACGACCAGACGAGGAGCGGCCCGTCCCGGCCCCGGCGCTGCGGGTCGTGGAGCTTTCCAGCGGCGTGGCCGCGAAGGTCTGCGGCCGGCTCCTGGCCGGGCTGGGACACGACGTGATCCTGTGCGAGCCGCCCGGCGGGGACGCGCTGAGAACGCGGGGACCCCTGGACGAGCACGGCGTCGGCTTCGCCTTCTCCAGCCTCGGCGCGGACAAGCGCAGCGTGGTCGTCGACCTGGACGCGGCGGACGGCCGGACGGCGCTGCACCACCTTTTGGACCGTGCCGACCTGCTGCTCACCGACCTCGGCCCCACCCGGGCACGGGCCGCCGGCCTGACCGCGCCGGAGATCCGCCGCGCCTGGCCGGAGCTCGTCGCCGTGAGCATCACGGCGGCGGGCCTCGACGACCCGCGCTCGGACCACCCCGCAGACAGCCTGCTCGCCGAATGCCTCGGCGGCCTCGCTTCGATGATCGGTGAGCCGGACCGTGCCCCGTTGAGCCTCGGCGGGGAACAGGCGGCGCACGCCGCCGCCTTCGCGGGCCTCCTCGGCGGCATGCTCGCGCTCCGCCGCCGCGCGCACGGCGGGCAGGGAGACGTCGTCGATGTCGCCCTGTGCGACGTCGCCGCGTACATCGACTGGAAGAGCGACGTCGAGACCGCCGTCGCCGGCACCGCGCCGACGCGCACGGGGGCCACCGCGGGGCAGTGGCGGATCGTCCGCGCGGCCGACGGCTGGGTCGGCGTCATCTTCCACCCCGACCAGTGGGATCTGCTGATCGGGCTCGTCAGCGAGCCGTCGCCGCCCCCCGTCCCCCTCCCGGGCCCGGAGCGGGGGTGGCCGGTGATCGAGAGGTGGGCGGCACGCCTGCCCAAGCGGACGGTCTACGAGCGCGCGCAGGCGCTCGGGCTCGCCGTCGGCTTCTGCGCCGACCTGGGCGACCTGCTCCGCGACCCGCAGTACCGCGCGCGCGATTTCTTCCGCGGGGCGCGGCAGGACGGCAGAACGGCCGCCCTGGTCGGGCCCCCGGCCCGCGCCGAGGGGCTGCCATGGCGTTCCGGGCCGCCGCCGGTGCTCGGTGACGGTGACCCGGCGTGGGAGCACTCCGACCGGGGGGCACGGTCGATGTCTCGGAACGGTTCGGGGGCGCCGCTCGCGGGCGTGACCGTGCTCGACCTCGGGACGATCACGGCGGGCGCGGCCACCGGACGCCTTCTCGCCGACTACGGCGCCACGGTGATCAAGGTCGAGTCGGCGGGCCATCCGGACCCGTTCCGGCAATGGCCGGTGGCGGGCCAGGCCCCGGGCGCGAACGGCCACGACGTCTCGCCCATGTTCGAGTCCAACAACGCGGGCAAGCTGGGCGTGGTGCTGGAGCTCAAGACCGACGCCGGGCGGGAGGCGCTGCACCGGCTGGCCGCCCGCGCGGACGTCGTGATCGAGAACTTCACCGTGGGCGTGACCAAGCGGCTCGGGGCCGACTTCGAGACGCTGCGCGCGGTGAACCCGCGGCTCGTCTACCTCTCCCTGTCCAGCCAGGGGCAGGACGGCCCGGAGGCCGGACACAGGTCGTACGGGTCGACGCTCGACCTCCTGTCGGGGCTGGCCTCGGTGACGGGGTACCCGCACGGCGGGCCGATGTGGTCGTCCGGCGAGGTCAACTACCCCGACCAGGCGGCGTCGCTCTTCGGCGCCGCCCTCGTCGCGTACTGCCTGGACCGCGGCGTCCGGGGCGTCCACCTGGACGTCTCGCAGCGCGAGCTGATCAGCTGGACCCTCGCCGACCGGATCGCCGGGTACGCGGCGACGGGCGCGCTGCCCGTGCCCACCGGCAACCGCCGCCCCGGCAGCACGCCGCACGACGTCTACCCCTGCTCGGGCAAGGGCCAGTGGGTCGCGGTCGCGTGCCACAGCCAGGCCGAACGGGACGCGCTGGCGGCCCTCGTCGCGCCCGACGAGCTGGCGGGGAGATCCGAGGAGTGGTGGTGGGAGCACGAGGCTCACGTGGACGACCTGATCGGGATGTGGACGCGCGCCCGTTCCCGCGCGGAATGCGTCCAGGCCCTGACCGAGGCGGGAGTGGCGAACGCGCCGGTGCTCCCGGCCGCCGAACGCGGGCGCGAACCGCGGTTCCGCGAGCGGCGGGTCTTCCTGGGCGACGGCGACTCCCGCCGCAAGGGGTTCCCGTTCACGATGCGCGGCCACGCCCCGCCGGATCCGGCTCCCTCTCCGGCCCTCGGTCAGGACCAGGAGGCGGTCCTTGCGGACCTGAGCCTCACCGGCGGGGCGGAGCCGCCCCGATGATCAACGGGATCGGTCAGCGGACGTCGATCGCGAGGGTCTTGACCTGGCTGAACTCGTCGATGACCCAGCGGCCGCCGAGCCGCCCGCGCCCGGACCGCCGTCCGGCCGCGCCGCCGAACGGCAGGCTGTACTCCCAGAAGTTGGAGGTGTCGTTGACCACCACCAGCCCGCAGTCGATGAGCTCGCCCAGCCGGAACGCCTTGGAGACGTCGGTCGTGAACAGCGAGCCGACGAGCCCGAAGTCACCGGCGTTCGCGGCCTCGACCATGTCGTCCTCGTCGTCGAAGACCGACAGCGAGGCGACCGGGCCGAAGGTCTCCTCGGTGAAGAGGGCGGCGTCGCGGCCGACGGAGGTGACGACGGTGGGCGGGAAGAAGAAGCCGTCCCGGCCCTGGACCCGCTCGCCACCGGCCACGACGTCCGCGCCGCGCTCGCGGGCGTCGCCGATCAGCCGGTCGTAGCGGGCGATGCTGGCCTCCATGTGGACCGGTCCCATCGTGACCCCGGGATCCAGCGGGGACCCGAGCACCGTGTCCGCGGCCCGCTTCGCGAGCATCTGGGTGAGCTCGTCCGCGCACGACGCCGCAACCAGCACCTTGCCGGCGGCGCTGCACACCTGGCCGGCGTTCCAGAACGCCGCGTTGGAGATCGCCGCCGCGGCGATGTCGAGGTCGGCGTCACCGAGGACCACGATGGGCGAGTTTCCACCCAGCTCCAGCAGAAGCTTTTTATCCCACGCCGATTTGGCGATGGATTGACCGGTCCCGCTGCCGCCGGTGAAACCGACCGCGACAATTCCCGGGTGCGTCACCAGATGGCCGGCGACCGCGACCTCGTTCGTGATCACCAATTGCAGCAATTCCTGCGGAAAATCGGCCGCGAGAAGGATCTCCCGGAACTTCGCCGCGACGACGGCCGTGGTGGGCGCCGGCTTCCACACGACGGCGTTGCCGGACGCGAGCGCCGGGCCGATGTACTCCACCGGGATGTTGACCGGGAAGTTCCACGGGGTGATGACCGCCCACACGCCCAGCCCCTCGCGGCGGACGATCGCCCGCTTGTTCGCGTCCTGCACGTGCGGTGTCTCCCCGCCCTGGGCGAGGACGGACTCCGCGGCCATCTCCAGCCCGCGAACTGCGAAAAGTATCTCGCCGCCGGCCTCGGCGATCGGCTTGCCGTGCTCGGTGGAGAGCACCTCGGCGAGCTCCTCGTGCGCGGCGAGCAGCGCCTGTGCGGCCGAGCGGCACCACTCGGCGCGGGTGGCCGGACGCACGCCGCGGGTCTTGCGGAAGGCCGCCCCGGCACTGGCGACGGCGGCGTCCACATCCTGGGTCGACGCCGCCGCCAGATCGGCGAATGGACGGCCCTCGGCGGGGTTGATCGCCGGGTACATCGAGTCGGTTCCGCGCCACGATCCATCGATCCAGGACGCGAAGAAGTCGGCGCCCGAAGGCGTGGCAAATGCCATGATGCTCCTTTCATGGGCGCCTTGAGATTATCAATTGTTTGACCGAATGAAAAGGGTCTCGCGGTCGGTCCGTATTTGGCGGGTGCGGGCCGCCGCCCTATCCGGCGGGCGGGAAGGTGGGGAGGCCGGGTTCCGGATGGACGTTGATCGTGTTGAGCATCGCGGCGACCGTCCAGTAGCGGCCGATGACGGCGATGAGGTCCAGGAGCTGGGCGTCGTCGTAGGTTCCGGCCAGGGCCGTCCAGGTCGGGTCGGTCAGGCGGCCGCGGGCGTGCAGTTCGTCGACCGCGTGGAGGAGGGTCGACTGGAACTCCGTCCAGCCGTCGGCGGTGGGACCGTGCGGGACGCGGTCGATCTCCTCGGGGGTCAGCCCGGCGGCACCGCCCATCCGGACGTGCTGGCCGAAGGCGTACTCGCAGCGGCTCAGCCAGGCGACCCGGAGGATGGCCAGCTCGCGGTCGCGGGCGGGGAGCGGTGACTGGCCGAGCAGGTACGTCTGCAGCGGCCGCTGCGCCTTCATCAGGCCGGGGCTGTGCGCCCAGGTGCGGGACACGTGGGCCGTGCCGGTCAGGGCGTCGTCGCCGAACAGCTCGCGTTCGAGCCGGTGGTAGGCGTCCACGTCGATGGGGCCGATGCGCGGGTCGGTTCCGGTCATGTCGCGTCCTCCACGTTGTGGCTCGCGGTGCTCCGCACGCGGCCGTCCGGGGTGCGGTCTACGTTGACGATGGTCGGGACAGGGAAGTGCGGGGCGAGGATCTTCGCGTTGCGGTCGGCGGCGAGGGCGGCGACGCGCTCGCGGCTGCGCGTCGACTCCGCGGGCGCGTACTCGACGGACGGCAGCCAGCACGGGTGGTCCACGTGCACGGGATGGTGGTGGACGTCGCCCGCGAGGATCGCCGCTTCGCCGCCGTCCGCGACCATCACCGACACGTGGCCGGGGGTGTGGCCGTGGGTCGGCAGGACGGTCATCGCGTCCGACAGGCGGAGTTCGCCTTCGTAGGTGTGCAGGCGCCCGGCGTCCTTGACGGCGCGGAGGCGGGCACGGACCTCGCCGGACACCTTGCCGTTGAACGCGATGGCGTCGACCTCGTCGCTCGTCCAGTAGGCGAACTCGCGCTCGTGGACGAGGACGGTCGCGTCCGGGAACGTGAGGGAGCCCTCGTCGTCCTTGGTCAGCCAGCCGCAGTGGTCGGCGTGGAGGTGGGTCAGCACGACCTGGTCCACGTCGCCCGGCTCGATGCCCAGCGCGGCCATCGCGGCGGGCATCCCGCCCGCGCCCGCCAGGCCGGGGATCTCGTGCGCGCGGTGGCCGTAGCCCGCGTCGACCACGGTGACATGGCCGTCGCCCGTGACGACGAACCCGCCGAACGTCACCGTGAACGGCGCGTCGGGCTCGGTCACGCCGACGGCGGGCATCCACTCGGCCGGGTCGGCGCCGGTGAACCAGTACCGGCGCGGCCCCCGGGCCACCCCGTCGCTGACGTGCGACACCCGCGTCCGGCCGATCTTGATCGTCGCCGAGGTCATCCCGTTCCCTTCGTTCAGCCCGCTCGCCGGTACTTGACCCGCCAGCCGACCTGGCGTTCCTCCCACGCGCGCGGGCCCGGCGTGAGCGGCGGCACGCCGGGCGGCCTCGGTTCCGGGTCCTCCGCCTCGTAGACCGCGTTGTAGCGGGGGCAGCCCGGCGCGGGATGCGTGAACTCGTGCCAGAGCAGGAAGCGGGTGCCCCGGTCGTACCCGAGCCCGGAGACGATCTCGGGAAGGTGCGTTCGCGTATAGAAGTCGTCGAAGCCGGCGATCTCGGCGTCGGTGGCGTCCGCGGCGGGATTCATGCCGATCATCGCCATCTTGCCGGGGCTCGGCACCGGTGCCCCGACCGACCCGGCGCTCTCCCAGATCATCCGCCACACGACCGCGGCCCGGTAGAACGCGGGCGGCCCGGTCGTGTACGCGGGCCGCCGCTCGCCCTGCCGGGCGACGAACGCGCGCGCGGACTCCTCGCCGTCGATGCCGTAGACGGCCAGCCAGGACGGGACGGTTTCGTCGTCGGCGGGCTCGGTCAGCTCGTACCGCGCGCCGCTGACGAACCCCTCGTTCAGGCGGACGACCTCCGCGAGGTGGACGGTGTCGTAGAAGCCGGCGAGCGCGCGCAGCTCCGCCTCGGTCTCGTCCGGCCGGGGCCTGAGCCCCACCGCGAGGAAGAACGGACAGCCCAGCGGTTGCCTCCCCATGACCCCTCACCCCTCCGCTCGAAACAGTTCACTACAAACCATACATTTCAGACGATTGCTCTCAGGGCGGGGGGTGGCGTGCGGGTCCGCGTCCCACCGGCACGTGACACACGGGCACCACGGGGCACACACGAGCTTGATCCCGTGGAACGTGGCAATCCGTCGTGCGGGGCCGGGTCCGTTTGCGCAGGTCACAGGGCATTTTGCGGGCCGATGTCGGCAGATGTCGCCAAGCGGGGCCGCGTCGATCGGGGAACTCTGACAATTCTTTGGAGCGGTCGAGAGTGGTTCAGTTCACAGCCTGCGCTGGTCATGCGCGCCCAAATGGGACGTCGTGATCGAGGCACCGCCCGGTCTTGCCCGCAAACGGACGGAGCGTTAACGTTCAGCTACCCGATAGGAAAGTTTCCTATCAGATGGAGTCCCGCATGCCCCGCTCCCCTCCATCGCCCCTGATGGACGCGGCCGTGCCGCACAGGTAGACGCGGCTTGTCTCCCCGGCCCGAGGCCGACTCCCCGGCCCGTTAGCCGCCTGGCCCGTCCACACCATGCCATGACCCCACCCCAAGGCTAAGGACCCCCCGCATGAAGAAGTCACATCGCAGGCTCGCCGCCGCCGCCGCGGGCGTCGGCATCGCCCCCCTCGTCGCCGTGATCCCGGCGACCTCGGCCCTCGCGCACGGCTACGTCTCGGCGCCGATGAGCCGCCAGGCGCAGTGCGCCAAGGGAATCGTCCAGTGCGGAGCGATCAAGTACGAGCCGCAGAGCGTCGAAGGGCCCAAGGGCCAGCGCACCTGTAGCGGCGGCAGCCGCTTCACCGAGCTCAACGACGACAGCAAGGGCTGGCAGGTCACCAACGTCGGCCAGTCGGTGACGTTCACCTGGACGTTCACCGCCCGCCACCGCACGACGAACTACGAGTACTACGTCGGCGGCCGGAAGGTCGCGGACGTCAGCGGCAACAACCAGCAGCCGCCGGCCACCCTCTCCCACAACGTCAACCTCGGCGGCGTGAGCGGACGCCAGAAGATCCTCGCGATCTGGAACATCGCCGACACCGCCAACGCCTTCTACGCCTGCGTGGACGTGAACGTCCAGTAACACCCGACCGGAGCCGCCGGAGGCTTCGACTACGTCGCGGCGGCACATCGGCGGCTGGTAATGGCCGCGGCCGTGCCGCTCGGGCAGACGCGGCTCAGTCTCCCCGGCCCGAGGCCGTCTCCCCGGCCCCGAGCCGTCCGGTCCCCGTCCACGCCATGCCATGACCCCACCCCAAGGCTAAGGACCCCCCGCATGAAGAGGTCACATCGCAGGCTCGCCGCCGCGGCGGCGGGCGTCGGAATCGCCCCCTTCGTCGCCGTGATCCCGGCGACCTCGGCTCTCGCGCACGGCTACGTCTCGGCGCCGATGAGCCGGCAGGCGCAGTGCGCCAAGGGCATCGTCCAGTGCGGAGCGATCAAGTACGAGCCGCAGAGCGTCGAGGGGCCCAAGGGCCTGCGCAGCTGCAGCGGCGGCAACGCGGGATTCCGCGAGCTCGACGACGACAGCAAGGGCTGGCAGGTCACCAACGTCGGCCAGTCGGTGACGTTCACCTGGACGTTCACCGCCCGGCACAGCACGAGGAACTACGAGTACTACGTCGGCGGCCGCAAGGTCGCGGACATCAGCGGCAACAACAAGCAGCCGCCGGCCACCCTCTCCCACAACGTCAACCTCGGCGGCGTGAGCGGACGCCAGAAGATCCTGGCGATCTGGAACATCGCCGACACCGCCAACGCCTTCTACGCCTGCATCGACGTGAACGTCCAGTAACAACTGTCCGGAGCCGCCGGAGGCTTCGAGAACTCGCGGCGGCACATCGGCGGCTGGTGATGGCCGGCTCGCTCCGCACCGTGTGGCGGGCCGCACCGCGTGAAATCGCAAAGGATGTGATGTGGTGCAACGCAGAACAACGCTGCTCGGCGCCGCGCTGCTCGCGGCGGGAGCGTTGTCGGCCATTCTGCCGATGTCGCCGGCGACCGCCGCGGACTGCGCGACGGCATGGAACGCCTCCAAGGTCTACACCGGCGGCGCGGTCGCGTCCCACAACGGGCACAACTGGACCGCGAAATGGTGGACGCAGAACGAGTCACCGGGAAGCACGATCGTCTGGGCAGACCAGGGGAACTGCGGTGGATCCAGCAGTCCCACCGACCCGCCCGGCAGCAGTGCGTTCGTGGTGACCGACGCGCAGTTCAACCAGATGTTCCCGAGCCGCAATTCCTTCTACACCTACACCGGCCTGACCGCTGCCATAGCGTCCTTCCCCGCCTTCGCCGGCACCGGCAGCGACACGGTCAAGAAGCAGGAGGCGGCCGCCTTCCTCGCCAACGTCAACCATGAGACCGGCGGGCTGGTGCACATCGTCGAGCAGAACAAGGACAACTACCCGCACTATTGCGACAGGAGCCAGCCCTACGGGTGTCCCGCGGGGCAGGCCGCCTACTACGGCCGCGGACCCATCCAGCTGAGCTGGAACTTCAACTACAAGGCCGCGGGTGACGCGCTCGGCATCGACCTGCTGAACAACCCGTGGCAGGTGGAGCGCGACGCGGCCGTGTCGTGGAAGAGCGCCCTCTGGTACTGGATGACGCAGAACGGCCCCGGCACCATGACCCCGCACAACGCGATGGTCAACGGCCGTGGGTTCGGCGAGACGATCCGCAGTATCAACGGCAGCCTGGAATGCAATGGCGGAAACCCGTCCCAGGTGCAGAGCCGGGTGAACGCCTACAAACGGTTCACCCAGCTTCTCGGTGTCCCCACCGGTGACAACCTGACCTGCTGACGGAGTGTGATGTTTCATCCGGTCTGTCCGTGAGGGCGTGACCTGACCGGGGACCGAGGATGAAACTCAAGAATAGATGGGCCGGTCGCGTACTCCCCTCGCGCGCGATCGACCTGCGTCCGACCCGCGTCCGGCCACCACCCGGGCGCGGGTCGTTCGCTTTCCTACCTCTTGTCGGCGGGAATGTAGAGGCGGATGTCGTCGACGTACGCCGAGCCCTCGTAGTAGTTCAGGTGCGGGTCCCCGATGATGAAGGAGTCGGGGTAGGCCGAGCCTTTCGGCCAGGAATGCTCGGTCGTGAACGTCCCGGCGGGGCCGGTGTGCTTCAGCGTGCGGTCGAAACGGCCGTCGTATTCGTCCGGGGTCTGGTTGTAGTGCCAGATCGGACGGCCGTCCTCCACGAAGTCGTGGTGGACGCGCAGCGTCGTCTGCCCGGTGTTGAGGAACGGCCCGCTCATTTCGAGCGTGTAGCCGGTGCGGTCGCGTTCGATGGCGAACGTGTAGGACGCCTCCGGCAGCAGCTCCGGCCGTAGTTCGGCGCTGGTGAGGTGCTGGCGGAACTTGCCGCCCGGCCCGTACGGCCGGTCCATGGACACGTCCCCGCAGGCCGTCTTGATGTAGTACTCGTTGCTGATGTTGTTGTTGGACGCCTCGCGGAACCTGTCGCCGCGGACGAACAGCGCGTTGACCCCGTTGAAGGTGCCGTCGAACGTCCGGTAGATCTCGCCCGTCTTCGGGTTGCAGGTCCCGGCGCTCTTCCAGCGCTCGTCGTCGCTGTAGTAGCCGTCCATGATGACCTTGCGCCGGTAGTGGATGCCGGGGTTGCCGTGCGGCGCCGGGGTCGCGTAGTCGAGGACCGTCAGGTAGTAGAACCCGTTCTCCCTCGTCACGTCGGGATAGTCGCAGCGCGACTTGCCGGGCAGCGCGCCCTGGAACGTCCAGGGGTACCGGGTCTTGCAGGGCTCGCGGGTGTAGCCGTTGTGCTTGCCGCCGTAGTCGAAGGTGCCGCCGCGCTTACCGCCGAAGTCGATGCCGCGCAGCGTCATCTCCACGCGGTAGCGCGGCGGGAGCGGGCGCGTCGGCCGGATCAGGACCCCGGCGTCCCAGCTCGGCTCGGAGATCCGCGCGGCCCGCTGCCCGCCCGGCAGGGCCGCGGTCGACAGGCCGGGACGCGAGTCGGGGCGGCCGTCGCGGTCCTTGTCGACGGCGGCGACCTCGGCGGTCAGCCAGCCGTCGCGGCCGAACGCGACGCGCTTGCGGAAGACGTTCAGGGTCGCGAGCTGCCGCGCGAACAGCGGCCCGCTGATCTTCTTCCAGGCGTCGCCGTCGTCGTCGAACGCGTCGACGTGCCACGGGCTGCCCGGCCCCTGCGGGTCGCGGCGCCACGGGGCCCCGTCGACCTTCAGCGGCCGGTCGAAGCCCTCGTGATCGACCAGGACCCAGCGTCCATGGGCCGCGGCGCCGGACGCGTCCGCGCCGCCGCCGGGCCAGGCCACCGCCGGGACGATCATCGCCGCCGTCGCCCCCGCGGCCACCATGGTGACCTTCCACGATCTGCTCAAGACGAGCCCCCTCTCGCGGGGACCCTACGGTCGCCGGGGCCCGCCCCTAGCGGCACGGCGCGGGGTCTTGCCCGCCCCTTGGCCGAGTCCGGGAACCTCTCTTGCAATAATGTTGCAATTGCGACTGAGATGCACCGAAGTGAGCCGGTTTGTGAAGAGGTGGTGTGCGGCGTGCCGAGCGGTACCACGCGGCGTGGGTTTCTGGGACTCGCGGGAGCGACGGCGGGCGGGGCCGTCCTGCTGGGCGCGTGCTCGTCCGGCGGGACGGAGTCCAGCGCGCCTCGCAGGGGCGGGACGCTGCGGGCGGTGTTCCCGGGCGCGGGTGCCAAGGAGACCATGGACCCGCACGCCCAGCGGCAGTTCGCCTGGGCGTCGAACCGGGCACCGCCCGCCGCCCACCGGCCGCGCTCTGTGGTCGACCGCGGCGACCTCGACCGCGTCCTCGAAGCACCCGAGTCCGGCACGACCCGCCTGCTGATCCAGGCGGCCCGACCCCAACGGAGGAAACCATGACCGAAATGGCCACCTGGCGGGAATGGCAGGACAGCTGGGACCGTCAGCAGGAGTGGTACATGCCCGACCGCGAGGAGCGCTTCCGCGTCATGCTCGACACGGTCGAGGCGCTCGCGGGCCCCGAGCCGGTCGTCCTCGACCTCGCCTGCGGGACGGGCACCATCACCGACCGGCTGCTGAGGCGCTTCCCCGGCGCCCGCGCCACGGGCGTCGACATCGACCCGGCCCTGCTCACGATCGCGGGCGGCCACTTCGCCGGTGACGCCCGGGTGGAGCTGGTGACCGCCGATCTGACGGACCCGTCCTGGACGGACGCCCTGCCGCACCGCTCGTACGACGCCGTCCTCACCGCCACCGCCCTGCACTGGCTGGACACCGAGCCGCTCCGCGTCCTGTACGGGCGCGTCCACGGCGTGCTCAAGGACGGCGGCGTGTTCCTCAACGCCGACCATATGACCGACGAGTCCACGCCCCGCCTCAACGCGGCGGCCGAGGCGTTCCACGCCGCCCGGCAGGAACGCGAGCGGGCCGCGGGGGCGCTCGACTGGCCGAACTGGTGGACGAAGGTCGCCGCCGACCCCGTCCTCGCCGAGCCCGCCCGGTGCCGCTTCGAGATGCTCGGCGACCCCCGGAGCCCGGACGGGGCGCACCGGGCCGACCGTCCGACCACGACCCGATGGCACCTGGACGCCCTGCGCGAGCAGGGCTTCGCGGAGGCCCGCCAGGTCTGGTGCTCGCACAGCGATGCCCTTGTCGCCGCCCTGCGGTAGCCGGGGTCAGCCGGTGGCGGGGCTCGGCTCGGGCGCCGCGCGGCGCGGGGCGCTGACGGTGAAGTAGAGCAGCACCATGCCCACGATCTGGGCGAGGTGGTACACCGACGTCGGATCCAGCGCGACGCGGCCGGTGACGTTCGGGTCGAGCGCCTTGGTCCCCGCCGCGGCCCCGCTGGCGGCCAGCGCGATGATCATCGGACCGGCCATCGGGTTGCGGCGCCGGGCCGCCACGCCCCACAGGATCAGGATGCTGACCATCGTCAGGCTCTCGCAGGCCAGCAGCGCGGTGACGCCCGCGTGCCCGGTCGCCGCCAGGCACGCGTAGGCCACGATCCCGACCGATCGCAGCAGCCAGAACGTCCTGTGGTGGCGGGGGCCGAGCACCTCGGTGACGGTCGCGGCCAGCAGGTACGACACCGCGATGACCACCATGGCGCTGATGACGGCCCAGCTCGGCTCGTCCCACCGGTCCGAGAACTTCACGAAGCCGTGGTGGATGAACCCGGCCAGCGCCGCGATCCCGGCCCACCAGAAGGACGTGCGCCAGTAGCGGGAGGCCGAGCGGATCTCGTCCGTTGATTGGTGGTGGGCGGGGGCTGGAGGACGGTGGACTGCTGGCGGGCGTCCTAGTCGGGCGGCTAGAAGGACCACGACCAGGCCGAGCGCGAGGTCGCTCAGGGCGGGCGCGGGTTCGGCGAGCATACGTGCACGCTACCCGGGCAAATTACTCACTGGGTGTGGCCGCCGTACGTATAGCATGAACGGTGATTTCGCCAGGGGCACCCCGCGGGGGGCGGGAGCGCCCGTCACCCCCACGCCGCGCCATGGAGTCTCCTTCCATGAGCTCTCCCTTACATTCGCACCGGAGGGTCCACAGAGCGATCATCTGCGTCGACATCGAGCGGTTCACCCGCCCCGGGCTCAACGACGTCCAGCGGGCGGACATGCGCGAGGGCCTCTACGAGGCGCTGGAACGGGCCTTCACCTGGGCCGGGATCAGCTCGGACGATCGCTACCACGAAGACCGCGGGGACGGGGCGTTCTACCTCGTCCCGACGGAGGGCCCGCAGTCAAGGCTGGTCGAGCCGCTGCCGTTCCACCTGGCCGGTGAGCTCGCGCGCCACAACCGTACCGTGAC
This sequence comes from Actinomadura soli, assembly GCF_005889715.1. Lineage (GTDB taxonomy): Bacteria > Actinomycetota > Actinomycetes > Streptosporangiales > Streptosporangiaceae > Spirillospora > Spirillospora soli. The sequence goes on along the minus strand of NZ_VCKW01000077.1, from coordinate 7,413 downwards.
CGCCGACACCCGCATCCGGCTCCGCGTCGCGCTGCACGCCGGGTACGTCCACCACGATCCGAAGGGCGTCGTCGGCACGGCGCTCAACGAGGCGTTCCGGCTGCTGGACGCCCCCGAAGTGAAGCGGGCGCTGGAGGACGCGCCCGGCGACCTGGCGTTCATCGCCTCGGCGCAGTTCCACCACGACGTCATCCGGACGCGCCGCGTCTTCGACTCCTCCGCCGACCGCAAGGTGCGGACGACGGGCAAGGAACCGCACGTCGAGGCGTGGATCTGCGAGTTCGCCGAGCAGCTGCGCGCCGGCCGGGAGTTCTGCGACGCGCTGGCCCGGATCCGGGACGCGCTCGCCTCCGTCGACGCGACGCTCCAGAAGACCCGGGAGGTCCGGGCGGAGACGGTCGAGAAGGTCTCCTCCCCGGTCCCGGAGGTCTCCGATCCGGCGGCCGGGCTGCCCGGCCGCCTCGCCTCGCTCGACGAGCCCCGGCCGGGGCACCGGTGGGCGCGGCTCCTCGCCGCCGCGTCGGAGCTGGAACGGGCCGCGGCCGCCGCGCTGGAGCAGGCGGGGGCGGCGCTCGCCGTCGTCCAGGGGCCCCTCGACGTGCGCGAGGAGCTCCGCGGCCGGCTGGCGTCGCTGCAGGTCATGGCCCGGAACCTCGGACGCGCCGAAGACCCGCGCCTCGACGAGCCGTACCGGTCGGCCCACGACCTGCTCTGGACGGCCCCGTGCGACCTGGAGGCCGCCGAGGCGGCGGTGCTGCGCTACCTGCGGGAGATCCAGGAGGGGTAGCTCGATGAGCCAGTGCACCCATTGCCGCAGGGGCTTCGTCCGGTCCGGTTTCTGCGACTTCTGCGGGCTGGCGCCCTCGTCCGCGCAGCCCCCGGAACGGCCTGACAGGCCGCCGACCGAGCCGTGGTCCGGGCCGACGGAGCCCTGGCAGGGGCCCGCGGGGCAGACCCCGTCCAGGCGCATCACGCCCTACGGCCTGCTGGACATGGCCGGTGTGCCGCCCGTCCCGTATCGCGACCCTGAGACGGCCGTCCTGGCTGACGTTCCCGGCGACGAGCCCATCCCACCGCTCCGTTCCGGCGAGATGGTCGGCGGCCAGTACGAGGTCCAGGGCTGCCTGACGCACGGCGGCCAGGGCCGGATCTATCTCGCGCACGACAACAACGTCGGCCACTGGGTGGTGCTGAAGGGCCTCCTGGACGCCCGCGCGGACGTGTCCGACGTGCCGGAGTCCGAACGCGCCGCGCTCGCCGCGGTGAGCCACCCCAACATCGTCAAGATCCACAACTTCGTCCGGCATCCGGCGGGGACGACGCGGACGGGCCGGGCGGGTGTCCAGCGCTACATCGTGATGGAGTACGTCGGCGGCCGCTCGCTCCAGGAGTTACTGGACGCCCGCCGCCGCGAGGAGGGCCCGGACGCCGTCCTCCCCGTCGACCACGTCATCGCCTACGGGATCGAGATGCTGTGGGCGCTGGACTACCTGCACACCCGCCGCATCCTCTACTGCGACCTCAAGCCCGCCAACGTCATGCAGTGCGAGCAGCGGATCACGCTCATCGACCTCGGCGCGACCTGGCGGATCGACGGCAGCCCGCCGGGCGCGCCGCTCTACGGCACCCGCGGCTTCGGGGCGCCAGAACTGCCCGCGCGGAGCCCGTCGATCAGCTCCGACATCTACACCGTCGGCCGGACCATGGCGGTGCTCAGCTTCGACTTCGACTACACGGGCGAGTTCGAGTCGAGCCTGCCCGACCGCGACGACGTGCCGCTGCTGCGGCGGTTCGACTCCTACGACCGGCTGCTGCGCCGCGCCACCCACGAGGACCCGGCGCGGCGGTTCCGCGGCGCGGCCGAGATGGCGGAGCAGCTGTTCGGCGTCCTGCGGGAGGTCATGTCCGCGCCGCGCAACGCCGACCCGTGGCCGGTGCCGTCCACGCTGTTCGGCCGGGAGCGGCTCGCCTTCGGCACCGACATCATCGCGCCCGACCGGGCCTCGTCCGGCCGGGAGGGGCCGGTGCTGGGCTCCCTCACCGCGAGCGCCGCCGCGACGGCCCTGCCGGTGCCCGTGACGGTCGAGCCGGACGTGGTCGCCGGGCTCGCGGAGCTGACCGCGCGGGGGCCCGTCGAGATCGTCGAGACGCTGAAGGCCCGCGCCGAACGCCACCAGCCGTCGCTGGAGGAGCGGCTCGCCCTGATCCAGGCCCACCTGCAGCTCGGCCAGCGGGCGGAGGCCGAGGAGGCGCTTGCCGAGCATCCGCCCTCCGGCGAGGACGTCGACTGGCGCGTCCTCTGGTACCGGGGGGTCAGCGCGCTGATGGCGGGCGAGTACGCCGAGGCGCAGGTCCTCTTCGACGGCCTGTACGACCGGATGCCCGGCGAGGCCGCGCCCAAGCTGGCGCTGGCGTTCTGCTGCGAAGGGGCCGGCGAGATGGCGGAGGCGGCCCGCCGCTACGAGAGCGTCTGGCGGACCGACCGCGGCTACCTCAGCGCGGCGTTCGGGCTGGCCCGCGTCCGGCTGGCGATGTCGGACCCGTCCGGCGCCGTGGACGCCCTGGACGAGGTCCCCTCGCTGTCCAGGCACTACGGCGCCGCCCAGCTCGCCGCGATGGCCGCGACGCTGCGCGGCCGCCCGTCCGACCAGCTCTCCAAGGAGCACCTGCAGAAGGCGGCGGCGCGGCTCGACCACGCGCGGGTCGACGGCGAGCGGCGCCGCCAGCTCGTCGCCGAGCTGCTGGAGGCCGCGCTGGCCTGGGCCGAGGCCAAGGGCGAGGAGCATCCCGACACGAGGCTGATCAACGCGCCGCTGACCCGCGAGGGGCTGCGGAAGGAGCTGGAGAGCACCTACCGGGCGCTGGCCCACGTCGCCGACGACAGAGAGACCCGGCACGCGCTGGTGAACAAGGCCAACGCGGTGCGCCCGAGGACGTTCCTCGGCCCCTGAACCCCCAGCCCCGGAACGACCGGCCCCAGGAAGGTGATCGATGAGTGACCGCCCCGACTTCGCGGTCGAGATCCACCAGAACCCCTACCTCCCGGCGGACGGCACGCAGGTCCACGCCATCGTCCGGGTCGCGTCCCGGACCGGGCGTCCGCCCCTGTCCGCGCCGGCCGCGTCGGCGGCGTCGGGGGCATCAGGGGCGCGGGCCGCGCCGGTCTCTTCCGCGCCCCGGCCGACCTCGGCCGCGGAGGTCATCATCATCGACATCTCGGCGTCCATGGCGGGCGAGCGGCTCGTCGAGGCGCAGCAGGCCGCGAAGGCGGCGGTGGACGCGCTGCGCGAGGACGTCGACTTCGCCATCGTCGCCGGGGCCCGCGACGCCGCCATGGTCTACCCGCGCAACGTGCTGCTGGCCCCCGCGACCGACCGCTGCAAGGAGGACGCCAAGATCGCCATCTCCAAGCTGACGGCCGCGGGCGGCACCCGGATCGGCCGGTGGCTGAGGCTCGCGGCCGAGCTGTTCGACGGCTCCCGGCACGGCATCCGGCACGCCGTCCTGCTGACCGACGGCCGCAACGAGCACGAGAGCCGGGCGGAGCTGGACGCGGCGCTGACCGGCTGCGCCGCCCGCTTCGTCTGCGACTGCCGCGGCGTCGGCGCCGACTGGGACCCGGACGAGCTGCGCGAGATCGCCACCCGGCTGCTGGGCCGGTTCGCCGTGGTGGCCGATCCGCGGCACCTCACGGCCGACTTCACCGAGATGATCGGACGGGCCATGGGCAAGGCCGTAGCCGACGTCGCGCTGCGCGTCTGGACGCCCGACCAGGTCACGCTCCGGTTCCTCAAGCAGGTGTTCCCGGCGCGCCGCGACCTGACCGGCAAGCGGGTCGAGGTGGACCCGCAGCCGGAGGGCCCGGCCACGGGCGACTACCCGACCGGCATCTGGGGGACGGAGAAGCGCGACTACCACCTGTGCGTCACGGTGCCCATCGGTCAGCCGTACCAGCGGATGCAGGCGGCCCGGGTGTCGGTGGTGGTCCCGGGCCGCGCCGGCGAGCCGGAGGAGTCCCTCGCCGAGGCCATGGTCCTGGCCGAATGGACGGACGACAAGGCGCAGTCGACCGGACGGCACCCGTCCGTCGAGCACTACTCCCGGCAGGAGGAGCTCGCCGACTCCGTCAGCGAGGGGGTGGCGGCGTACAGGAAGGGCGACGACGAGACCGCGAGCAGCAGGCTCCGGCGGGCGCACGAGCTGGCCGAGAGGACCGGCAACACGGGGACGTCCCAGCGGCTCGACAAGGTCGTCGCCCGGGAGACCGGCGAGGTCCGGCCGAGGCAGGACGTCGACGCCGCCGACCTCATCGCCCTCGACACCGAGTCCAGCGAATCGGCCAGCCGCCCACCCGACGAACCCGACGACGATCCCGAGCCCGAGAGCGGGCCCTCAGACGTGCCCGAGGACGACCCTGAGGACGAGGAGTGAGGGTGTCCGGCAGGCTGTTCCGGCTGCGCACCGTCCCGCGCCGCGTCCAGGCGCTGACGGCCGTCGTCCTGCTGGCGGTCATCGTGCTGTTCACCGTCACCGGCGTCGCGCTGTGGGACGCGCGGGCGGCCCTTCGCGCCATCGGCCATGACGAGGGGCCGATGGTGGTCGCCACCAACGACGTCTACCTCGCGCTCAGCGACATGGACGCCCAGGTGACCAACGTGCTGCTGACCGGCGCGGAGGAGGAGTGGCTCTGCGACGTCGACATGGACGGCGGCCCGTCCTGCGCGCGGAGCCTGCCCCGCTACTTCTACGACATCCGCCGCGAGGACGCCCAGCGGGCGGCGCTGCAGGCCGCGCGCTTGGCGGAGGATGACCCGGTGCGGCTGCGGACCGTCCAGTCGGTGCTGGACGGCCTGCACCTGTACGACCAGCGCGTGCAGGCGGCGATGGAGCGCGGCCGCGGGGCCGACCACGCGTTCGGCCGGCTCCCGGAGGACGCCGCCGTCGAGTACCGGGCGGCGACCAAGATCATGACCGAGGACCTGCTGCCCAAGGCCAACAACCTCACCCTGGCCGGCGCGTCGGACGTGGAGGCGTCCTACGGCGACCCGCTCTCCCGGATGCGGTCGGGCCGGATCTGGGTGCTGGTGCTCGGCCTGACGGTGCTCGTAGCGCTCGCCGGGCTGCAGGTCTACCTCGCCAGGCGCTTCAAGCGGGTGGTCAGCCTGTTCCTGGTCGCCGCCGCGCTGAGCACGACGGCCCTGACCGTGGCGGCCGCGTCCCTGCTGGCCACCGAGGCGGACTACGTGCAGATGGCCAAGGAGGACGGCTTCGACCCCGTCCTCCGGCTGTCGCGGACGCGGGCGACCGGCAAGAGCCTGAACGCCGACCGCATCCGCGGCCTGCTCGACCCGGCCGACGCCGACCGGTACGACCAGACCTATTTCGAGAAGTCGCAGACGATGCTGTACATCCCCGAGGCGCGCGACCTGGAGTCCTACTACCGCATGCTGGAGACGCGGGTCACGCGCTACGGCGGCGACTCGCATCCGGTGTCCTTCGGCGGCTACTACGGCGTCGAGGCGACCGAGGCCGCGGACCGGGGGCAGCAGGCGCCCGTCGACACGCTGCTGACCCGCTACCGCGCCTACCAGCAGAACGACCGCCGCGTCCGGGAGCTCGCCCGCGCCCGCAGGCTTGAGGACGCCGCGAAGGCCCACGTCGACCCGCGCTGGCCTTTCCTGTCCCACCCCGGTTTCCGGCAGCACGACGCCGGGCTCGACGCCCGGGTCGTCCGCCACCAGCTCGTCGTCGACCGCATGGTGCGGGACGGGGAGGGCGCGCTGGCACCCTGGCCGTGGCTGCTGCCGGCGTCCGCCCTGGTCATCGCCGCGCTGGTGGTGGGCGGCGTGTGGCCGCGGCTGGCGGAGTACCGCTGATGGGCCGGCGGATCATCGCGAATGGAAGGAGCCGACCGTGCGCGTACTGCGGAAGGCCATGATCGTGATCGTGGCCGTCCTGCTCGTCGGCGTGGCGCTGGTCGCCTACCGCGCCGGCGGCGGCGAGGCCACCGCGTCGATCATCGGCAAGAAGAGCCTGCGGATCGGGGTCAAGTCCGACCAGCCGGGGCTGGGGCTGCGGATGTGGGACGGCACGTTCACGGGCTTCGACGTCGACGTCGCCACCTACGTCGCGGGCCGGCTCGGCGTCGGCCCGGATGACCTCTCGTTCGTCGGGCTGACCTCGAAGGAGCGGGAGGCGGCCCTGGACGACGGCACCGTCGACATCGTGTTCGCCACCTACTCGATCACCCCGGAGCGCAAGGGGAAGGTCACCTTCGGCGGCCCGTACTACGTCGCGCACCAGGACATCCTCGTCCGCGCCGGCGACAGGTCGATCAAGAACGTGAGCGATCTGCGGGGCAAGCGGCTCTGCCAGGCGGCCGGGTCGAACTCGTGGCGGCGGGTGACCGAGGAGCGCAAGGTGGCCGCGACGCTCGTCGCCGCGAGCAACTACAGCGAGTGCGTCACCGCCCTCAAGGAGGGCCGCATGGACGCCGTCTCCACCGACGACCTGATCCTCGCCGGCTTCGCCGCGGCGAACGGCTCGGGCACCACGATGGTCAAGGCGCCGTTCACCAACGAGAAGTACGGCGTCGGCCTCAAGAAGGGGGACGTGGAGGGCTGCCAGGCCGTCAACCGTTACCTGACCGAGATGTACCAGAACGGCGCCGCGAAGACCTTGCTCACCGAGTGGTTCGGGTCGGTGGACTTCGCCGTCGGCGCCAGCGTCCCGGAGTTCGAGGGCTGCAACTGACCCGCGCGGAGCCGCGCCTGCCCCGCGTGGAGCCCACCTGACCCGCGTGGAGCCCGCGCGGACCCGCCGGACAGCCGTGCGGCGGGCGCCCCCGAGGGGACGCCCGCCGCACGGTTCAAGCGAAGGTCAGGCGGGGACGATGTTCTCCGCCTGCAGGCCCTTCTGGCCCTGGGTGACGTCGAACGTCACCTTCTGGCCCTCCTGGAGCTCACGGAAGCCCTGGGCCGCGATGTTGGTGTAGTGGGCGAAGACGTCGGCGCCGCCGCCGTCCTGCTCGATGAAGCCGAAGCCCTTTTCGGCGTTGAACCACTTGACCGTGCCGGTGGCCATGGTCATCTCCTCTGGTCGGTCACGATCGCACACCGTGTGCGACCGGGATCGCCGCGATGGCCCATCCGGAAGATCCAGAACAACAAAAATGCGCCTGAGGTCAGATCCGACAGGCGCACGAACATGTCTATGGGAACCGCAACTGCTTGCAGAGTACCACACGAGTCGGCTGGGTGAACAAGACCCGGGCGTCCGCCGCCCGGACGCGGCCGATGAATTCCGCGGCCGGCGCGGAAGAGTTCCCTGAACCCCGTGGTCGGGCGCATAATGCGGTAATGAAACGCTCCGGACCCGCCAGGCGGCGACATCTCCCCACCAGCCCCTTCGCTC
>NZ_VCKW01000623.1 GCF_005889715.1 Actinomadura soli | reverse complement strand
CCGGCCCGCACGCCGGGCCGAACCCCCACCGCGTGTCGTCGTGCGCGTGGCGTGACGTCATTCCAACCGGACCCCGCAAAGTGATCTTGTTGTGCAGCCGTGGCTTGGAAGTCTCGTGCGTTATCCTGCGCATCGTAGCGTGCGAATGCAAGGCCCAATGCACGTGCATCTGCGTCGTGAGGGTGTGGGGCGGCGTGGACCGCACGCAAGTGATCGGAGGTAACCGCAGGACACAGAGGCCAGTGGCACACTAGACGAGTAGTTCCGAAGTGATCAGTGGTCGAACGCGGTCAGTGACCGGGTGATGGGCTGGCCGGTGCGGTGGTTGTGCCAGATCGCTGCGGCCATGGCCAAGATGCGCTGGGCGACCCGTACCG
>NZ_VCKW01000076.1 GCF_005889715.1 Actinomadura soli | reverse complement strand
GAGGCAGACCCGTCACACGGGAGACGTTTCCCCCGCTCGCAGGCCCCAGATCGCGCGACCTCATTCCTCGTCCTCTCCCATACGCGGAGGCACCCCGACACACTCCACCCGCAGCAACTCCCCTCGACCCAACCCAACCAGGCGAGCCGCCACCACCCCCTCGTACACACGACCCGGATGCACCGCCACCCACTCGAACCCCAGCCCCGGTCGTCCAACACGCCAAGGTCCCCGCCGTGCGGTCCCCTCCTGCCTGATTACAAGCAAGATCAGACATATCCGGGCAAGTCCCCACACGTCTCCTGACCAGCGCGGCAACCTCCGGCGCGTCCACACCTGTCCAAGGTCATCCGACCCTGTCGTTAGCACCGCCGTTAGCACCCCACCCGTCCCGGAGGGTGTGCCCGCGCGAACGGCGAGATGGTGTAACGGACAGTTACGCGCAGGCGTGCCCGTCCGGCCCGCCGGCTGGAGGCTGCGAAGCCACCGTCAGCAACGGATTGATTGCAGAGAGTACTGGAAGTTTGTTACGCTGGTAATTGTGTCCGTTTGACGGTCTGTCACCCCCAGAGGGAAAATGCTAAAGGTGTGGCTCGTATTCGTGGGATCTATCCTCTTAGTTTTGTGTACCTACGCGGCGGTCGACACGGTCCGCTTCATGATCCAGGGCAACTGGTACACGGCAACCGTCATTGGCCATCACCAGGAGATCAAATGCCCTCAGGGGAATTGCGGGCTCGTCATAGAATATACCGATGTGAAGTATGTCGACCACAACGGCAAGACTCATAAGGCTTCCATCGACCAAAAGTACAACACCACCACGGTTAGAATTTTTGCCACCCCACCGAGTCCCAATGTTATCACCTCACTCTGGGTGGGGTATGCTATCGCATTCGGCTGGCTATTGTATGCAATAACCTACTTGTACTTTATACGCATCATTATAATTGGCGGCAGATTCCCCGCTGTCGATTTAGGTTAGATTCCATTTCAAGGTTGACAGGCATAGCTCCCGACACCCTCCGCCCACCTGGGCGACCTTCGATCTGCTCAAGGGCGCGGCCGGAGCGATCTTCTCGCTCGTGCCGCCGCCTCGACCCCAGTGGGGTGAGTGGACATGGGATCAGCTACATGAGGCGCTGGGCATGCGCCTGCCTCGGGACTATGAGGCGTTGATGAGCATCTACGGCGCGGGTGCCTGGTCGGACGAACTCGGGTTTTACGACCCGCTCGATCCGGAGGAAGGAGTGGCCTACCAGGCACGAACGTGGGCAGATGACTACAGCGATCTGCGTGAAGAATTCCCCGAGTATCAACCTCTTGCGGTCTACCCTGAACCGGGTGGGCTTCTGGTCTGCGCCTGCACCAACGATGCCGACGGAGTCGGGTGGCTGACCCAGGGCCACCCCGATTATTGGACAGTAATCGTTTATCCGCGCCACGGTGATCAGGGACCGCCGTTGAAGGGCACGATGACCGAGGTGCTGCTTGCCTGGCTCAAAGGTGAGCTCGACGCCCCAGGACTACCCGGTCCAACCGACGAGTGGAGACCTGTCCCGGCATTCCGCAGTTGGTCATCCGACTACTGAACATCATGCCCATCGTGCTGCGCTCCTTGCTGCCTGATCCCACCCCCTTCCCAGCACGGGCCGTAACAGACGAACGGAGCTGTCCGGAGGGGTCTGGGGAACCACGGGGTTCCCCAGGAACGCACGCTGAACCACTCGCCCCGTGCAGGCCGTGACGAATTGCAATAGTCCTCAGCCACGGGCACGTCCTTGGCGAATGGCCTTCGACGCGGCGGCGCTGGCTCGTCCTGGGCGGCGGCGCGACCCCGTGACCGCTGGCGGACGTACCGGCACCAGCAGGATGCTCGGCCCGGCGGCCGTCATCGGGCACGTAGCGGGGACGGCGGGTGATGAACAGAAGAGGCCCAGAGCCAGTGATATCACTGGCCTGGGCCTTTGTGCTGGGAGCGGGTGACGGGAATCGAACCCGCGCTGTCAGCTTGGGAAGCTGAAGTTCTACCATTGAACTACACCCGCGTGAGGCGCTCGTGGGCGCCATGCTGTGGATACTGTACCGGAAGTCGGGTGGGGCGTGGTCGTGGGATAGCGTTTCGGGGTGCTGCTCAGCGATCGCGACATCAGGGCCGAGCTCGAGTCCGGGCGGGTGAAGATCGACCCGTATGAGCCGGGGATGGTTCAGCCGTCCAGTGTGGACGTGCGGCTGGACCGGTACTTCCGGGTGTTCGAGAACCACAAGTATCCGCACATCGATCCGGCCATCGAGCAGCCGGATCTGACGCGGATGGTGGTGGTGGAGCCCGACGAGGCGTTCGTGCTGCATCCCGGGGAGTTCGTGCTGGCCTCGACGTATGAGGTGTTCGGGCTGCCGGACGATCTCGCGGCCAGGTTGGAGGGGAAGTCGAGCCTGGGCAGGTTGGGCTTGCTCACGCACTCGACGGCGGGGTGGATCGACCCCGGGTTCTCCGGCCATGTGACGTTGGAGCTGTCGAACGTGGCGACGCTGCCGATCAAGCTGTGGCCGGGGATGAAGATCGGGCAGATGTGCCTGTTCAGGACGAGTTCGCCGGCGGAGTTCCCGTACGGGTCGGCGCGGTACGGGTCGCGGTATCAGGATCAGCGGGGGCCCACGCCGTCGCGGTCGTACCTGAACTTCCATCGGACGAAGGTGTAGTTCGATCGTGACGTGAACGTGACGAAAGGCACCAAAAGATGAAACATGTTCTTCAAACGGGTAGTTTCAAGCGACGCATGGCATTGGCGTCTGGTTGACAGCGTCTTTGGCTGAGCTCGGGCGCCCGACGAGGCGACCCGTTTCCGCGCAGCGACGTGGGAACCCGAAAGGAGATCGTGTCAGTACTCCGCGCGGAAAGCGTCACCAAGCTCTTCGGCCGTAAGGCGGCCGAGGCACAGCGGAAACTCAAGGCGGGCGCCGGTCTGACGGCGGTCCGGTAACTCGGGGTAACACCGGCGGTGGTGGACGCCACATTCGAGGTCCGGCAGGGCGAGATCTTCGTGGTCATGGGCCTGTCGGGGTCCGGGAAGTCGACCCTGATCCGGACGTTGAACGGGCTGCTGGGGAGTCACGTCCGGACGCGTCGAGATCGACGGTCAGGACATCGCGAAGCTGCCACCGAAGGCGCTGCGGGCGCTTCGGCAGAACAAGGTCAGCATGGTCTTCCAGCACTTCGCGCTGTTCCCGCATCGGACGGTTCTCGCGAACGCGGCGTACGGGCTTGAGGTGCGTGGTGTGCCGAAGGAAATGCGGGAGAAGACGGCGCGCGAGTTCCTCGGACTGGTGGGTCTGGAAGGGTCGGAGAACATGCTTCCCGGCCAGTTGTCGGGCGGTATGAAGCAGCGGGTCGGGCTCGCGCGAGCGCTCGCGAGCGGTACCGACATCATTTTGATGGACGAGGCGTTCAGCGCCCTGGACCCGCTGATCCGGAGGGAAGTCCAGGATCTGCTGCTGGATCTGCAGGGCGGTTCGGCAAGACGATCGTCTTCATCACCCACGATCTGGACGAGGCCATGCGCATCGGCGACCGCATCGCGGTGATGCGGGAGGGCCGGATCGTCCAGATCGGGACGGCGGAGGAGATCCTGACCGATCCGGCGAACGACTACGTCGCCCGGTTCGTCGCGGATGTGGACCGTACCAGAGTGCTGACGGCGTCCTCGGTGATGGAGAAGCCGCTGGTCACGGTGCTGGCGTCGACGGGGCCGCGGACGGCGCTGCGGACGATGCGGGAGCACCAGACGTCGGCGGCGTTCGTGATCGGGCGCGATCGGAGGCTGGTCGGGCGGGTGCGCGCGACGGTGATCGCGGACGCGGTCCAGGAGAACGCGCAGAGCCTCGACGGCCTGATCGACCTGGAGGAACCGGAACCCGTCGCGCCGGACACGCCGGTCGCCGACCTGTTCGTCCGGTGCGCGGAGAGCGACCTGCCGGTGCCCGTCGCGGATGGGGACGGCAGGCTCCTCGGCGTGATCCCCCGGGTGACGCTGCTGGCGGCGCTCGGCGCGATCAACTCGGTGGTGGACGAGGAACGGAAGCCGGTGCCGGCGAAGAAGGGCAGTGGCGTTGACGGTGAGTAACGCGGTGAAGCTGCCCCGGGTGCCGGTCGGTGAATGGTTCGACAGCCTGGTGACCTGGTGCACCGACAACCTCTCGTGGCTGTTCGACGGGATCGGCTCGGCGATCGAGTCGTCCGTCGACGGGCTGACGGACGCGCTGAACCTGCTGCCGCCGCTGGGGCTGACACTGGTTCTGGCCGTGGTGGCGCTGGCGATCAGCGGCTGGAAGCTCGGCCTGTTCACGATCCTGGGCTTCCTGCTGATCGACAGCATGGAGCTGTGGGAACCGGCGGTGGACTCGCTGGCCCTGGTGATCGTGTCGGCGCTGGTGGCGACGGTCCTGTCGGTCCCGATCGGGATCGCGGCGGCGCGCAGCGACCTGGTGAGCCGGGTCGTCCGGCCGGTCCTCGACTTCATGCAGACGATGCCGGCCTTCGTCTACCTGATCCCGGCGATCTTCTTCTTCAGCATCGGCGCCGTGCCCGGCGTGGTGGCGACGGTGATCTTCGCGATGCCGCCCGGGGTGCGGCTGACCGAGCTCGGCATCCGCGGCGTCGACCCCGAGATGGTCGAGGCGGGCGAGGCGTTCGGCACGCCGCCGAACCGGATCCTGACCCGGATCCAGATCCCGCTGGCTATGCCGTCCATCATGGCCGGGATCAACCATCTGATCATGCTGTCGCTGTCGATGGTCGTCATCGCGGGCATGGTCGGCGCGGGCGGGCTCGGCGGCGAGGTGCTGGAGGGCATCAACCGGGTGGACGTCGCGAAGGGCTTCGAGGGCGGTATCGCGGTGGTCGTGCTGGCCATCTACCTGGACCGTCTGACCGGCGCTCTGAGTGAAGGCCCCGGCATGTTGCGCGCCCTGTTCGCGCGCGGCAAGGCCGCCGCTGGTTCGTCCGCCGGTTCCTAGGACGGGCTCGTCGGTCTGAGCCACCCCCCGCTTCTCCCTGGCTCTCGGTCGGCCCACGTGCCCCGGTCGCGTCCCGTGAAACGGCCGGCGTCCCCAGCAGGACGGGTGGACGGACGCCGATGAGCCTGCTCCCCCTCATCTCACATTCGGCAAGCAACGAAAGGACGGGAATGCGCTTCAAGTTCAAGGGCCTGGCAGTCGCCGCGATGACGCTGACACTGGGGGTGAGCGTCACCGCGTGCGGCGACGACTCCGGCTCAGGCGGAAAGAACGACAAGAGCATCACCATCGGCATGGTCTCCGGATGGGCCGAAGGCGAGGCCGCCACCGCGCTCTGGAAGAAGCTCCTGGCCGACAAGGGCTACAGCGTCGAGGTCAAGACCCTCGACACGGGACCGCTCTACGCGGGCATGTCCAAGGGGGACGTCGACCTGTTCGTCGACAGCTGGCTGCCCGGCACCCACGAGGACTACTGGAAGCAGTACGGCGACAAGCTGGAGAAGATCAGCGCCCGGTACGACTCGGCGCCGCTGACGATCGCGGTGCCGAACTACTCCCCGCTGCAGACGCTGGACGATCTCAAGGGCAAGGGCGGCCAGTACGGCGGCAAGATCGTCGGCATCGAGAAGAGCTCCGGGCTGTACCGGGTGTCGCAGGAGGAGATGCTCCCCGCGTACGGGCTGAAGGACGAGTACAAGGTCACGACGTCCTCGACGGCGGCCATGCTCACCGAGCTGAAGAAGGCCATCGACGGGAAGAAGGACATCGTCGTCACGCTGTGGCGGCCCCACTGGGCGTACACGAAGTTCCCCATCCGTGACCTGAAGGACCCGAAGGGCGCCATGGGCAAGCCGGACGGCATCTACACGGTCGCCCGCGAGGACTTCAGCAAGGACCAGCCCGACGTCACCGCCTGGCTGAAGAAGTTCCGCATGGACGACAGGCAGCTCGGCTCCCTCGAGGACCTGATGGAGAACAAGCACAAGGGCAAGCCCGACGAGGCCGTGAACGAGTGGCTGGTGAGCAACCCCGCGTTCGCGAAGTCCATGACGGGCTGACGGCGGCGTTCCGCTGGAACGTTGCAAGGCAGCGGGCCGTCCGGGCATCCCGGTCGGCCCACTGCCTTTGCGGGTGCGCGTGTCAGTGTGCGAGGCCGACGGTGAAGAGCACCGCCGCCAGGCCGAGGCCCGTGGCGCACAGCGTCAGCACGCGCGGGTGGACGCTGTGCGCCTCCGGCAGGATCTCGGCGGCGGACAGGTAGAGCAGGACGCCGGCGAAGAACCCCAGGTACGGCGCCAGGACGGCGTCCGGCAGGGCCACGAGCGTCCCCGCGGCCGCCCCCACGATCGGCGCGACCGCGTCGGCGAGCAACAGCGCCAGGGCGGGACGGCGGTCGCCGCGGTTCAGCGACGCGGCGGTGAAGGTGTTGAACCCGTCCGCGAAGTCGTGCGTGATCACGGCCAGCGCGACGAAGATTCCGACGTCCGTCCCGGACTGGAAGCCGAGGCCGATGCTGAGGCCGTCCACCAGGCTGTGCCCGACGAGCGCGGACGCGGCGAGCAGGCCCGCCGATCCCCCGCCCCGCACACCGCCCTCCGCGCCCTCCGCGTTCTCCGCGCCTGCCGCCGGGCTGCCCAGTGCGACGCCGTGGGCGTGGGCGTGGACGTGGGGCGCGTACTCCTCCTCGTGCGCCCGGTGGATCGCCACCGCCTGCTCCACGACGTGCAGCAGCAGGAACCCGGCCGCGAACCCGATCATGGGCGTGGGGACGCCGAGCAGGCCGTGCCGCGCCATCTCCAGCGACTCGGGGACGAGATCGAAGGCGACGACGCCGAGCATCAGCCCGCCCGCGAGCCCGAGGACGAGATGCCGGTGGTCGCGCACCCGCATCGCCGCGAGACCCCCGGCAAGCGTCATCAGGAACGCGAGGACGGACACGAGCACGGCCATTCCTGGGTCTTACCAGGTCCGCCCACGCCGCAATCCAGCTCCGCGCGCCGGACGGCGGTGCCGCGCGAGAATCGACGCCGCTGTCCTACTCGGCGGCGACGGGCTCCTTCTCCCCGGGCGGGGTGGCCTCGCCCTTGATGGAGCGGATCAGGAGCTGGGAGACGTCGACGACCTCCAGCGACTCCTTCGCGTCACCCGAGTTCTTCTTCTCGTTGATGGCGTCGCCCAGCATGACCAGGCAGAACGGGCAGGCGGTGGAGACGGTGTCGGGGTTGGTCTCCAGCGCCTCGTCCACGCGTTCGGTGTTGATGCGCTTGCCGATGCGCTCTTCCATCCACATCCGCGCGCCGCCGGCGCCGCAGCAGAAGCCGCGGTCCTTGTGCCGGTGCATCTCCTGGGTCTTGACGCCGGGGACGGTCGCCATGATGTCGCGCGGCTGCTTGTACACCTTGTTGTGGCGGCCCAGGAAGCACGGGTCGTGGTAGGTGATGTTCTCCTCGATCGGGGTGACCGGGGTGAGCCTTCCGGTCTCGACCAGGTGCGCGAGAAGCTGGGTGTGGTGGACGACGTCGTAGTTCCCGCCGAGCTGCGGGTACTCGTTGGCCAGGGTGTTGAAGCAGTGCGGGCACGTCGCGACGATCTTCTTGGCGCCCGCGTCGTTCAGCGTCTCGACGTTCTGCTGGGCGAGCATCTGGAAGACGAACTCCATGCCGAGGCGGCGCGCAGGGTCGCCGGTGCACGCCTCCATCGGGCCGAGGACGGCGAACTTCACGCCCGCGATGTGCAGCAGCTCCGCGACGGCCTTGGTGGTCTTCTTCGCGCGGTCTTCCAGCGCCCCGGCGCAGCCGACCCAGAACAGGTACTCGGTGTCGTCGGGGACCTTCTCGTCGACGACCTCGACCTCGAAGTCGAGCTCCTCGATCCATTCGAGGCGCTTCATCTCGGACATCCCCCACGGGTTGCCCTTGTTCTCCAGGTTCTTCAGCATGACGCCGGCCTCGGACGGGAACGACGACTCGATCATGACCTGGAAGCGGCGCATGTCCAGGATGTGGTCGATGTGCTCGATGTCGACCGGGCACTGCTCGACGCAGGCGCCGCAGTTGGTGCAGGACCACAGGACGTCCGGGTGGATGACGCCGTCGTCACCGACGAGCGCCCTGTCCACCTCCATCGCCAGCTTCTGCTCGTCGGTGAACTTCTCCCGGGCCTCCTCCGACGCGGTGAAGTAGGGCGCCTTGGCCAGGGCGTGGTCGCGCAGTTCCAGGACGAGCATCTTCGGCGACAGCGGCTTGCCGGTGTTCCAGGCGGGGCACTGCGACTGGCAGCGGCCGCACTCGGTGCAGGTCGCCATGTCGAGGAAGCCCTTCCAGGTGAAGTCCTCGATCTTGCCGCGGCCGAAGGTGTCCTCGTCGGGGTCGGCCTCCTCGAAGTCCAGCGGCTTGCCGCCGGACATCATCGGCTGCACGGCGCCGAGGCCGTCCGGGCGGCGCTTGAACATGACGTTCAGCGGCGCCAGGAAGATGTGCAGGTGCTTGGAGTGGACGACGAACACCAGGAACACCAGCGCGACGCCGATGTGCAGCAGCAGCCCGACCGACTCCAGCCTTACGAGGGCGTCATGGCTCATCCCCTCGAACAGCTGCCCGGTGAGGTAGGAGAAGTACGCGCCCTTGCCGTAGGCGAGGTTGTCGGACGCGTGCTCGGCGCCGCGGAACAGGAACATCGTCCAGATCACGTTGAAGATCATGAACAGCGTGATCCACGCGCCGGACAGGTGCGAGCCCTTGAACCGGGACGCGCGGCCGATCCGCTTCGGCGAGTTCTTGATCCGGATCGCGGTGAAGACGATCAGGCCGGCGAGGGCGGCGAGGGCGATGGTGTCCTGGACGAACCCGATCGGCGGCCAGGTCTGCAGCCCCGGGATGTGCTTGTCGAGCCCGGCGAGCAGCGCGACGGCCGCCTCCAGGTAGACGGTGGCCAGCAGGAAGAACGCCCACATCACCGCGGCGTGCGCGGCGCCCGCGAGCGACCACTTCAGCAGTTTGCGCTGGCCGAAGACCTCGGTCACCTGGTCCTGGACGTCGGCTTTCGGGTCGCGCTTGACCTGCAGGACGCGTTCGGGGTCGGGCTGGCCGCTCTTGGCGATGGCATAGAGGAACAGCACCCGCCGTCCGGCGAGCGCCAGCGCGACCGCCGTTCCGGCGAGCCCGATGACCAACGTGATCCAGAACACTGTTCCGTCCTCCTGGGTACGGCGATGGCAGTCAGAGTAAGGCTCGCCACAGACCGCACATCATCCGGGGCCCGAATACTACTCGGTAGTAGCTAATCCGTGAGCCGTCCGACGAGAGCCTCGCCTACCGGTATCCCACCAGCATCCACCGGTATCCCTCCACCGGACGTCACAGGCCCTCGCCGCGGATCTGGACGCGCTCGAAGATCGCCGCGAGGCCCTGGCCGCCGCCGATGCACATCGTCTCCAGGCCGTAGCGGGCCTCGCGGCGGTGCATCTCGCGGGCGAGGGTGGCGAGGATGCGGGCGCCGGTCGCGCCGACGGGGTGGCCGAGGGAGATGCCGGAGCCGTTGACGTTGACGCGGTCCCAGTCGGCGTCCTTGAGGTCCCATTCGCGGGTGACGGCGAGGACCTGCGCGGCGAACGCCTCGTTCAGCTCGATGAGGTCGACGTCGGGGAGGGTGAGGCCGGCCCGCTCCAGGGCCTTGGCGGTGGCGGGGACGGGTCCGATGCCCATCGTGCGCGGCGGCACGCCAGCGCGGGCCCACGAGACGAGCCGGACGAGCGGGCGCAGCCCAAGCTCGGCGGCGCGCTCGGGGGTGGTGACGATGCAGGCGGCGGCCGCGTCGTTCTGGCCGCTGGCGTTGCCCGCCGTGACGGTCGCCTGGTCGTCGGCCTTGCCGAGGACGGGACGCAGCTTCGCCAGCGACTCGACCGTCGTGTCCGGACGCGGGTGCTCGTCGGTGTCGACGACCGTGTCGCCCTTCCGCGACCGGACGGTCACCGGGACGATCTCCTCCGCGAACACCCCGGACCGCTGCGCGGCGACGGCGCGCTGGTGGGAGCGGACGGCGAGCTCGTCCTGCTCCTCGCGACCGATGCCGTACTCGCGGCGCAGGTTCTCGGCGGTCTCCAGCATCCCGCCGGGCACCGGATGGTGGGCGCCCCCGGCGGTGACACGGCCCTGCGCGAGCGCGTCGTGCAGTTCCAGGGACGGCCCGCGGATCCCCCAGCGGGCCTGGGTCGTGTAGAAGGGCGCGCCGCTCATGCTCTCCACGCCGCCCGCGATGATCACGTCGCTGACGCCGGTCTGGACCTGCATGGCCGCGTTCACGACGGCCTGCAGCCCGGACCCGCACCGCCGGTCGAGCTGCACGCCGCCGACCTCGACGGGGAGCCCGGCGTCGAGCGCGGCGACGCGTCCGATGGCGGGGGCGTCGGACGTCGGGTAGCAGTGCCCGAGGATCACCTCGTCGATCGCGTCGCCGGGCAGCCCGGTGCGTTCGACGAGCGTCCGGATGACGGTCGCGGCGAGTTCGGCGGGCGGGACGGTCTTCAGCACCCCGCCGAACCGGCCGATCGGGGTACGCAGCGGCTCGCAGATCACCGCGTCGCGCATGGTGGGCTCCTCGCGTCGTTTTCAGGCACTTCGCAGATTACGTCCCCGGTTGGGGAGGGCTGCGTCCGGGCTTCCGCCTGGCAAGAGATTGAATGCGTGAGAGGCGGGGAGCGGAGCGGACGAGCGAGGAGGCGACGGTGGAGCAATGGGCGCGGCAGGTGACGACGGTCCGGGTGATCGGGGCCGGGGCGATGGGACGCGGGATCGCGCAGCTCGCGGCGGCAGGCGGGCTGACGGTGGAGCTGGCCGACGTCCGGACGGACGCGGTGATGAGCGCGGTCGAGCACATCGGCGGCATGTTCGACAAGCTCGTGAGCAAGGGACGCATGGCTGCGGACGAGGCGGAGCGGGCGAAGGCGCGGCTCCGTCCGGTCGGTGAGCCGCTCACGCCGTTCCAGGACTGCGATCTCGTGGTCGAGGCCGTCCGGGAGGACATGGAGACGAAGCGGGAGCTGTTCACCGCCCTGGAGAAGGCCTGCCCCGAGCACACGGTCCTGGTGACCAACACCAGCTCGCTGCCGGTGACGGCGATCGGTGCCGCGCTGGACGATCCGTCCAGGCTGGCGGGGCTGCATTTCTTCAATCCGGTGCCGTTGATGCGGTTGGTCGAGGTGATTCCGGGCGCCCGGACGGCCGGATGGATTCCGGAGGCGCTGGCGGACCTCGTCCGGCGTCTCGGTCACGAGCCGGTGCTCGCGCCAGACGCGCCTGGCTTCCTCGTCAACCACGCTGGGCGCGGACTCGTGACGGAGGCTCTCCAGATCCTGTCGGAGGATGCCGCCGAGCCCGTGGACATCGACCGCATAGCGCGGGACGTCCTCGGCCTGAGGATGGGCCCCTGCGAACTGCTCGACCTCACTGGGATGGACGTGTCGCACCCGGTGATGGAGTCCATCTGGACGGGGTTCTACACAGAGCCGCGGTTGCGTCCGTCCAGGATCGGGCGGGCACGGCTGGAGGCGGGCCTGTACGGACGCAAGACGGGCGCTGGTTTCTACAAGTACGAGGACGGCGCGAAGCAGGAGCCGCCTGAGGCGAAGGCACCCCTGGTGCAGGCTCGCCCTGCCTGGATACAGGGTGACGTCCGCGAAGAGCTGGGCGCGCTGCTTTCGACGGCGGGAGTGGAGGTCGAGTCGGGGGACGAGCCGTCCGGCCAGGCCGTGGTGTTCGTCGCGCCCTTCGGGCAGAGCACCGTCGCCGCAGCCAAGGCCGAGGGTCTTCCCCTAGAGCGCACCTTGGGCGTTGACCCGTTCGGTGGGTTCTTCACGCGTCTCTCCTTGGCCGTCCACCCGGGCGTCGACAAGGAAGCTGGCCGCGCGGGTCTGGCGGCCCTCCTCACCACGGGACGACCTGTCACCGTCGTCAGGGACGCGCCCGCGCCCGTCGCCCAACGCCTCCTCGCCGCGATCGTGAACGTGGGCTGCGGTATCGCGGAGCAGCGGCTGGCCCGTCCCGGCGACATCGACACCGCCGTGAAGCTCGGGCTCGGCTATCCGCGCGGGCCGCTGGAGTGGGGCGAGCACGCCGGGGCGGCTCGCGTCCTGGAGATCCTGCGCGGCCTGCACGGGGCCACGGGCGATCCGCGTTACCGTCCGAGCGTCTGGCTGGCCGAACGGGCGGCGCTCGGGCTGCCGCTGACCGAGACCGGCACCGTCCCGTCCGACCTCATCTCCTAGCGGGCTCCGGCGCGCGTTCGGCCGTGCTGCGGCCCGGAGATGACCGCCCACACCAGCGTCGCCAACCCGCGCACCTCCGCACGCCGGTGCTTGCCGATCACGTTGGTCGCGATCCCGGCCAGCCACGTCCGGACGGCCGCGCGGGACGCGTCGTACCGGCCCCGCCCCCGGAACGCCTCCAGGAACGTCTGCGACGCGACATCGGCCGCCGCGTCCGGCCCGAGCCGCTTCGCCGCATACCCGTGGATCTCCGCGAAGTACGCGTCGAAGATCTGCCCGAACCGTTCGGGCTCGCGGAGGGACGACCGCAGAACAGCACCGTCGTCCACCCGCCCCGGGCCCCCGTCCAGGGGCGGATCAGCGGTCAGGGGCTCCCGAGTCCTGTGCAGCCTTTCCGTAACACGAACGGCGGTCACACACGTATCACCCGCATCCGCCCACCACTTTCACGCCCGCCCACGATCCACGGAGTCGCGCTAGCGGGCCAGGGGCAGCTTAAGCAGGCGGCCCTTGAGCAGGCGGCCCTTCAGCACGCGCCCCTTGAGCAGGCGCCGCGCGCTGGTGGAGTCGGCGGATCTGGCGATCCACAGCGCGATGGCGATGTAGGCGGCCTGCTGCGGGATCCGGATCCACAGCGGGGTGGCCTCGGCGCCGTTCAGGGGGATGTCGTTGAGGGCGGCGTAGATGTTGGCCGGGAGCAGTAGTGGCAGCAGGACGGCCAGTCCGACAGCGGCGCTCCAGCGGGTACGCGCCAGGACGAGACCGGCGGCGATGAGCAGTTCCAGGACGCCGGTCAGGTAGACCATCGCCAGCGGGAAGGGCACGAACGGCGGCACCATGCGGGCGAGTTCTTCGGCGCTGGGCATGGCGGCCACGCTGTCAGGCACGAAGCGCACGATGCCGGTGAGGACGAGCATGACCGCCATCGCGTGAGCGGCGGAGACCGGCCAGTCGGCGAAACGGCGCACGCCGAGGGCCCCGAGCAGGCGCAACGCGGGCGCGGCGACGACGAGGACGATCAGCTCCACGCCAACGGTGTTGATGAGGTCTTCCATGGATCCGGCCTTCCGATGTGGGGGCCCAGGGCCCCGGACACTTAATCCTGTCACTGTCTAGATTGCGACAGGACAGGGCATCTTGTCAATGACAAGATGGGGTCCGGGGTCAACGCCAAAACGGCCGTCCCTGCCTCCGGTGGTCCGGAGAAGGAACGGCCGTTGCGGTCGCCGCGCTCAGGCGCTCTGCACCAGCTTGGCGTAGACGATGAGGTTGTTCTTGTAGTGCCCGGTCGAGGCGTCGAACGCGCCGCCGCAGGTGACCAGGCGCAGGGACGAGTAGTCGAGGGTCTCGGCGAACACCTTCTTGTGCGGGAAGGCGTTCTTGTCCACGTCCTGCTTGGACGTCACCGCGAACGTCGCGGTGGTCCCGTCCTGACGGGTCACCTCGATCCGGTCGCCCTGCTTCAGATCCTTGAGCCGGTAGAAGACGGCCTGCTTCTTGTTGGCGTCCACGTGGCCGAGGATCACCGACGGCCCGTTCTCTCCCGGGGTGGGGCCGAGCTTGTACCACCCGGTCAGGTTGGGACGGCTGAGCGGTGGCTCCTCGATGCGCCCGTCCGGACGCAGGCCCAGCGGGGACACCGGGGCGGTGACGCCGAGCTTGGCGATGCTGAGCGTCTTCGGCGGCGACTTGGGCAGCGGCTTCGCGTTCCCTTCGGGGACGGCGGCGGACGCGGCCGGTGTGCTCCCACCGCCGCTCGCCGCGGCCGGTGGCTCGTCACCGCCGCCGCAGGAGCCCAGCAGGAGTCCTATGACCAGCGCGCCGGCCGCCGCGCACACGGCGCGGCGACCGGCGGGGACGGTGGTGCGGTCCGTCAACTCAGGAACGCTCCCGCCCGGCCCGGCGGCGCAGCGCGAACGCGCCCATGCCGGCACCGGCCAGCGCGACGGCCGCGCCGCCGGCCAGCAGCGTCGTGCCGGAGCCGCCGTCCTGGGTGCTGCCGTCACCGGTGTTGATCGGCCCGCTCGGGACGGGCACGGGGCTGCTCGGCTGCGGCGCCGGGGAGCCGGGCTTCGTGGGCGTGGGCTTGGGGGAGGGCTTCTTGCCGGGGTTGACGGTGATGGAGCCCTTGACGGTCTGCTCGCCGACCGTGCAGGTCAGGTTGACGGTGTAGGTCTTCCCGGGGATGAGGTTGGACCTGGTGGCCTGACGGGCCGTCCACTTCTCGCCCGGCGTCCCGGTGAACGCCGGGACGGCGGTGAACACGCGGGTGGCCTCCGCCGCGTTGATGGTCGGCTTCTGCGTGCACTCGGTGATCGTGATGGTGATGGCCTGGCCCGGGGTGAACACCCGCGGGCTGACGTTGATCTGGGGCTGCTCCTGCGCGTGGGCGGCGCCCGCCGTGCCCAGCACCAGGCAGGCGGCTGCGGCACCGGCGGCCGCGAGTCGGGTCAGGGTCATGTCACTGCTCCTCTGGAGGGCTGATCGTTCGTCCTGCGGCCGATGGCGCGATGGTGCGATGGCCGCCCTGATCGGCGCGGCGTTCGCACCTCATCCGCGACACGCACGGAGTCGCGGGCAGATGTAGGGGTGTTGACAACGAGGCATGATCATATCGGTGTTTCTCGGATAAGACCCCTGATCACGGGCGGTTTCGTCCTTTTCAGGCCAGCGGCGAACCTGGACGGCGATGCGGGCGTCTAACGCCCAGCAGTTCGGAACCGCGCGGGCGCGGCCTGTTCGAGGTGACCATGCGAGAGGGCCCTCGACGCGTACGTCGAGGGCCCTCTCAGGTGAAGATCAGCGGGTTCAGGTCGCGTGCTGGGGATCGCGGGATTCTGTGCGGCTGAAGATGAGGCCGTCGACGGAGAAGCGGCCCGCGCCCGCGAAGGCGAGCAGGATCGCCGCCCCGCCGAGGGCGAGGACGAGCTCGTAGCCGTTCTCGGCGACGAAGACGCCGTTGCCCTTGTGGACGAACAAGAAGGCCCCGGCCATGTCGATCGCGAGCAGCAGGCCCGCGATCGGTACGGCCGCGCCCACGATGAGGGCGAGTCCGGCGAGGAACTCGACCCAGGTCGAGTAGTACGCGGACAGCGACGCCACCGGCACGTCCATGCCCTCGAACATCTTGGCCACGGCGCCGTGGCCCAGGTCGTTGATCTTCTGCCAGCCATGCGCGACGAACACGACGCCGACGGCGACGCGTCCGATGAGCAGGCCGAGGTCGGAGAGGTGGGGGATTCGGGTCGCGGGGTTCATGCGCCCTCCAGGGGGGTTGTTCAAATCTGAACTAGGCGGGGACGGTAGCACGGTCCAAAGATCGATTCCAGACCCGAGTTCGCAGGTCACGGGCAGGTTGCGGACGTCCGATGGCCAACGCGGCGGAGCGGCCGTCCTCCTGGCGAGGGATGGAGCGGCGGACGGCCTCATCCGCGATGCCGAACTCCGGGCCAATGGGAGCGGATCGGGAACCGGAATAGGGCGCTCAGACGTAGTGTTGGAGAGGTCGTCAGCAAAGTTGAGTCGGGGCGGCTCAAGTGATTTGACAACGTTGGGCCGTCCAGGCACGCTTGCCGACAGAAACCCGACCGGGCGCACCCCTGGGGCGACCGGGGCGCGATATCACCGGATACGACGGAGGACGAGAACATGGCACGTGCGGTCGGCATCGACCTCGGGACGACCAACTCGGTCGTCGCGATCCTGGAGGGCGGGGAGCCCACCGTCATCGCGAACGCGGAGGGGTCGCGGACCACGCCGTCCGTCGTCGCCTTCGCCAAGAACGGCGAAGTGCTGGTCGGCGAGGTCGCCAAGCGCCAGGCCGTGACCAACGTGGACCGGACGATCCGCTCGGTCAAGCGCGAGATGGGCACCGACTGGAAGACCAAGATCGACGACAAGGACTTCACCCCGCAGCAGATCAGCGCGTTCGTGCTGCAGAAGCTGAAGCGGGACGCGGAGTCCTACCTCGGCGAGACGGTCACCGACGCGGTCATCACCGTGCCCGCGTACTTCTCCGACCACCAGCGGCAGGCCACGAAGGAGGCCGGGCAGATCGCGGGGCTGAACGTCCTGCGGATCATCAACGAGCCGACCTCGGCCGCGCTGGCGTACCACCTGGAGAAGGAGAACGAGGCGACCATCCTGGTGTTCGACCTCGGCGGCGGCACGTTCGACGTGTCCCTGCTGGAGGTCGGCGACGGGGTCGTCGAGGTGAAGGCCACCAGCGGTGACAACCACCTGGGCGGCGACGACTGGGACCAGAAGGTCGTCGACTGGCTGGTCGAGCGGTTCAAGAACGCCAACGGCGTCGACCTGGCCAAGGACAAGATGGCGCTCCAGCGGCTGCGCGAGGCGGCGGAGAAGGCGAAGATCGAGCTGTCCAGCTCGACGGAGACGCAGATCAACCTGCCCTACATCACCGCGTCCAGCGAGGGCCCGCTGCACCTGGACGAGAAGCTCAGCCGCTCCGAGTTCCAGCGCATGACCTCCGACCTGCTCGAGCGGACGAGGGCGCCGTTCCAGCAGGTGCTGAAGGACGCGAACATGTCGGTGGACGGCATCAACCAGGTCGTCCTGGTCGGCGGCTCGACCCGCATGCCCGCGGTGTCGGAGCTGGTGAAGGAGCTGACCGGCGGCAAGGAGCCGAACAAGGGCGTCAACCCGGACGAGGTCGTCGCGATCGGCGCCAGCCTCCAGGCCGGCGTGCTGAAGGGCGAGGTCAAGGACGTCCTGCTGCTGGACGTGACCCCGCTGAGCCTCGGCATCGAGACCAAGGGCGGCATCTTCACCAAGATCATCGAGCGGAACACGACGATCCCGACCAAGCGGTCCGAGACGTTCACCACCGCCGACGACAACCAGCCGTCCGTGGAGATCCAGGTCTACCAGGGCGAGCGTGAGATCGCCGCGCGCAACAAGAAGCTCGGCACCTTCCAGCTCACCGGTCTGCCGCCGGCGCCGCGCGGCGTCCCGCAGATCGAGGTCACCTTCGACATCGACGCGAACGGCATCGTGAACGTCAGCGCGAAGGACCAGGGCACCGGGCGCGAGCAGTCGATGGTCATCACCGGCGGCAGCGCGCTGCCGAAGGACGACATCGAGAAGATGGTCCGCGAGGCCGAGCAGTACGCCGAGGAGGACCGCCAGCGCAAGGAGGAGGCCGAGGTCCGCAACCAGGCCGACACCCTCGCGTACTCGACCGAGAAGTTCCTGCGGGAGAACGACGAGAAGGTCCCCGAGGAGCTGAAGTCCGAGGTCAACGACGCGGTCGCCGAGGTGAAGAAGGCACTGGAGGGCACCGACGTCGACGCGATCAAGGGCAGCGCCGAGAAGCTGGCGCAGGTCAGCCAGAAGATGGGCGCGGCCATGTACGCGCAGAACCCCGAGGGCGCGCAGGCCGGCGCCGACGACCACGGCCCGACGGCCGACGCGCAGGGCGAGCCGCAGGACGACGAGGTCGTCGACGCCGAGATCGTGGACGAGGACAAGCCGAAGGGTGATGCTTCGTGACGACCTCCCCCGACGAGGGCGAGGAGAAGGAGGGCCCGGTGATCCGCGACAAGCGGCGCATCGATCCCGAAACGGGGAAAGTCCGGGAGCGGGCGGCGGACTCGTCGCCGGCCCCGGAGGCCCCGGCGAACGGGGGCGCCACGGTCTCGGACGAGGAGGTCGCCTCGCTCAAGACCCAGCTGGCGGAGCGTCTCGCAGACCTCCAGCGGCTGAAGGCCGAATACGACAACTACCGCAAGCGGGTCGAGCGCGACCGGGTCGCGGTCCGGGAGCAGGCGCTCGGGCAGGTGCTGTCCGAGCTGTTCCCGGTGCTGGACGACATCGGCCGCGCCCGTGACCACGACGAGCTCACCGGCGGGTTCAAGTCCGTCGCGGAGAGCCTGGAGGCGATCACGGGCAAGCTCGGCCTGGAACGTTACGGCGAGAAGGGCGAGCCGTTCGACCCGGTCGTCCACGAGGCGCTCATGCACGGGTACTCGGCGGAGGTGACCGAGACGAGTGTCGTGGACGTCCTCCAGCCCGGGTACCGCATCGGCGAGCGGATCCTGCGGCCCGCGCGCGTGGCGGTGGCCGAGCCCGACCCGGACGCCGACGAGCCCGCGGCGAAGGCCGAGAAGGCCGGGGACGCCGAGAAGGCGGCCAAGGCCGGTTCGGACGACAAGGCCGGTTCGGACGACTCGGGCGAGCCGGGTGACGACGGCGAATGATCCCCTGGCCCTCGCCGGGGGTTCCGGGGGATCGTCTCCCCAGAAGGCACCGCGGGCCCGTCCCGGACGGGGCGGGCCCCCGCGGGGTCGCGTGAGGACATCAGGCAAGTGGCGATAGCAGAGAGCGGGGCGCCGTGAGCACCAAGGACTACCTGGAGAAGGACTACTACAAGGTCCTCGGTGTCGCGAAGACGGCCTCGCAGGAGGAGATCAAGAAGTCGTACCGGAAGCTCGCCCGCAAGTACCACCCGGACGCGAACAAGGGCGACACCGAGGCCGAGGACCGCTTCAAGGAGGTCTCCGAGGCGTACGACGTCCTGTCCGACGACAAGCGCCGCAAGGAGTACGACGCGGTGCGGTCGATGCCGGGCGGTTTCCGCGGCCAGCAGGGCGGCGGGTTCCCGTTCGACCTCGGCGACCTGTTCGGCCAGGGCGGCGCCGGGACGCAGACCGGCGGCGCCGGCGAGCGCATCGGTGACCTGTTCGGCGGCCTGTTCGGCCGGGGCGGCGGCACCCGCACGACGGGGACGGGCACGCGCCGCGCCCGCCGGGGCGCGGACGTCGAGACCGAGGTGACGCTCTCGTTCGGGCGCGCGATGAACGGCGTCACCGTCCCGATCAAGCTGACCAGCGAGGCGGCGTGCAACAGCTGCCGCGGCACGGGCGCGAAGGCGGGCACCGTCCCGCGGGTGTGCCCGAACTGCGAGGGCACCGGGCACGAGACCCGC
The DNA here is from genome assembly GCF_005889715.1 of Actinomadura soli. Lineage (GTDB taxonomy): Bacteria > Actinomycetota > Actinomycetes > Streptosporangiales > Streptosporangiaceae > Spirillospora > Spirillospora soli. The sequence goes on along the minus strand of NZ_VCKW01000076.1, from coordinate 13,398 downwards.
AACCTCGGCAACTTCGGGTTCCAGGAGCCGTGCAAGGAGTGCCACGGCCGGGGCCTCGTCGTCGACGACCCGTGCCCCACCTGCCACGGCAGCGGCCGCGCGACCGGCACCCGCACGATCCAGGCCCGCATCCCGGCGGGCGTCGCGGACGGCCAGAAGATCCGGCTCAAGGGCAAGGGCGCGCCGGGCGAGAACGGCGGCCCGCACGGCGACCTGTACGTCCACATCAAGGTGCAGCCGCACAAGGTGTTCGGCCGCAGCGGCGACAACCTGACGCTGTCGGTCCCGGTGACGTTCCCGGAGGCGGCGCTCGGCGCGGAGATCCGGGTGCCGACGTTCCAGGGGCAGCCGGTCACGCTGAAGCTGCCCGAGGGCACCCCGAACGGCCGCAAGTTCCGTGTGAAGGGCCGCGGCGCGGCCCGCCGGGACGGCACGAAGGGCGACCTGCTCGTCACCGTCGACGTCCAGGTGCCGCAGAAGCTCGACGACCAGGCGCGGGAGGCCCTCGTCCGGCTGCGCGAGGCCGGCTCCGGCGACGACCTGCGCGCCGAGCTCGTCCAGCAGGCCAGGCAGGAGTGACGCCATGGGCACCGACCCCTTCGGCGACGACACCCCGGTCTACGTGATCTCGGTGGCGGCCCAGCTGTCCGGGCTGCATCCGCAGACGCTGCGGACCTATGACCGGATGGGCCTGGTGTGCCCCGGCCGGACGGCGGGCCGGGGCCGCCGGTACTCGATGCGCGACATCGTCATGCTCCGCGAGATCCAGCGGCTCTCGCAGGAGGAGGGCATCAACCTGTCCGGCATCAAGCACATCCTGGAGCTGCAGCGCGACAACGTGCGGCTCCGCGAGGAGCTCGGCAAGGCGCACGCCGCGCTGGACGAGCTCGCCAACGAACTCGAATCGACCCGTGCCGTCGCGGCGCGGCTGGCGCAGCAGCGCCGGCACGGTGAACCGGAGGGCACTCCCGGCGCCGACCTGGTGCCGATCAGGCACACCAGCGTCGTCGTCTGGCACGAGCGCAACCGGGAATAGGGGGACCGGTGGACTACAAACTGACCCAGAAGAGCCAGGAGGCGGTGTCGGTCGCGGTCCGGCGGGCCGCGGCCGAGGGGCATCCCGAGGTGGAGCCGCAGCATCTGCTGGCCGCGCTGATCGCGCTGACCGACGGCACGGCGGTGCCGCTGCTGGAGGCCGTCGGCGCCGACTGGAAGGCGATCAGGAGCCGGGCGGAGGAGCAGCTCGCCGCGATGCCGAAGGCGCAGGGTTCGACGGTGTCGACGCCGCGCCTGTCGGGGCAGCTCCAGCGGTCGGTCAACACGGCGGCGAACCGGGCGAAGCAGCTCGAGGACGACTACGTCTCGACCGAGCACCTCCTCGTCGGGCTCGCGGCGGACGGCGGCCCGGCGGCGGGCCTGCTGAAGGAGTTCGGCGCGACGCCCCAGGCCCTGCTGGACGCGTTCGAGAAGGTCCGCGGCCACGCCCGCGTCACCAGCGAGAACCCGGAGGGCACGTACCAGTCGCTGGAGCGCTACGGCGTCGACCTGACCGCCGCCGCCCGCGACGGGCGCCTCGACCCCGTCATCGGACGCGACTCGGAGATCCGCCGGGTCGTCCAGGTGCTGTCGCGCCGGACGAAGAACAACCCGGTGCTGATCGGCGAGCCCGGCGTCGGCAAGACCGCCGTCGTGGAGGGCCTCGCCCAGCGGATCGTCGCGGGCGACGTCCCCGAGTCGCTGCGCGGCAAGAAGCTCATCTCCCTCGATCTCAGCGCGATGGTCGCGGGTGCCAAGTACCGGGGCGAGTTCGAGGAGCGGCTGAAGGCCGTCCTCAACGAGATCAAGCAAAGCGAGGGGCAGGTCGTCACGTTCATCGACGAGCTGCACACCGTCGTCGGCGCGGGCGCGGCCGAGGGCGCGATGGACGCGGGCAACATGCTGAAGCCGATGCTGGCGCGCGGCGAACTCCGCATGATCGGCGCGACCACCCTGGACGAGTACCGCGAGCGCATCGAGAAGGACGCCGCCCTGGAACGCCGCTTCCAGCAGGTCATGGTCGGCGAGCCGTCCGTCGAGGACACGATCGCGATCCTGCGCGGCCTCAAGGGCCGCTACGAGGCGCACCACAAGGTCCAGATCAACGACTCGGCCCTCGTCTCGGCGGCCGCCCTCTCCGACCGCTACATCACCTCGCGCTACCTCCCCGACAAGGCCATCGACCTGGTGGACGAGGCAGCCTCACGCCTCCGCATGGAAATCGACTCACGCCCAGTAGAGATCGACGAGCTGCAGCGCACCGTCGACCGCCTCAAGATGGAGGAGATGAACCTCTCCAAGGAGACCGACGAGGCGTCCAGGCAGCGGCTCGACCGGCTCCGCGCCGACCTCGCCGACAAGCAGGAGCACCTCACCGGCCTCGTCGCCCGCTGGGACAAGGAGAAGGCGAGCCTGAACCGCGTCGGCGAGATCAAGGAGCGGATCGACCAGCTGCGCGGCGAGGCCGAGCGCGCCCAGCGCGACGGCGACCTCGAAACGTCCGCGCGCCTCACCTACGGCGAGATCCCGGCGCTGGAGAAGCAGCTCGAAGAGGCGGACGAGGCCGCCGACAACCGCGACGCGATGGTCAAGGAGGAGGTCGGCCCGGACGACGTCGCCGACGTGGTCGCGTCCTGGACGGGCATCCCCGCCGGGCGCCTCCTCGAAGGCGAGACCGCCAAGCTCCTGCGCATGGAGGACGAGCTCGGACGCCGCCTCATCGGGCAGGAGACCGCCGTCCGCACCGTGTCGGACGCCGTCCGCCGCGCCCGCGCGGGCATCTCCGACCCGGACCGCCCGACCGGCTCGTTCCTGTTCCTCGGCCCGACCGGCGTAGGCAAAACGGAGCTGGCCAAAGCACTCGCCGAGTTCCTCTTCGACGACGAGCGCGCGATGACCCGCATCGACATGAGCGAGTACTCCGAGAAGCACAGCGTCGCCCGCCTCGTCGGCGCGCCGCCCGGCTACGTCGGCTACGAGGAGGGCGGGCAGCTCACCGAGGCCGTCCGGCGCCGCCCGTACTCGGTCGTCCTGCTGGACGAGGTCGAGAAGGCGCACCCCGAGGTGTTCGACGTCCTCCTCCAGGTCCTGGACGACGGCCGCCTCACCGACGGGCAGGGCCGCACGGTCGACTTCCGCAACGCGATCCTGATCCTCACCTCCAACATCGGCTCGCAGTTCCTGGTGGACCCCACCCTGGAGAACGGCGCGAAGAAGGAAGCGGTCTGGCACGCCGTCCGCAACTCCTTCAAGCCGGAGTTCCTCAACCGCCTGGACGACGTGATCCTGTTCGACGCGCTCTCCACGAAGGAGCTGACCCGCATCGTCGACCTCCAGGTCGACAAGCTCGCCGAGCGCCTCGCCGACCGGCAGCTCACCCTGGACGTCACCCCGGCCGCCCGCGAATGGCTGGCCCTGACCGGCTACGACCCGCTGTACGGGGCGCGCCCGCTGCGCCGCCTCGTCCAGACGGCGATCGGCGACCAGCTCGCCCGCGAACTGCTGTCCGGCGAGGTCCGCGACGGCGACGAGGTGATCGTCGACCTCGACGAGCCCGCCGACAAACTGACCGTCCACCCCTCCCGGGGCCTAAGCCTCGCGAAGTGACGACGGCGCCGCCCGCCGCCCGTGTTCCGGGCGGCGGGCGGACGCGCGTCTGGCCCGGGGTGGGTGTCAGATGTCCGGCGCGTGTCAGATGTCCGGTGCGTGTCAGATGTCCGGTGCGTGTCAGATGTCCGGTGCGTGTCAGATGTCCGGTGCGTGTCAGATGTCCGGTGCGTGTCAGATGTCGAGGTGCTCCTCGATCTCGCGGAGGCGGTGCCGGGTCAGGGCCAGGTTGCCGCGCTTGCGGTCGAGCGCCATGTAGAGGAACAGGCCCTTGCCCTTGCGGCCCGTCACCGGGCGGATGACGTGGTACTGGCCGGCGAGGCTGATGAGGATGTCCTCGATCTCGTCCTTGAGGCCGAGCTGCTCCATGGTGCGGAGCTTCGCGCGCACCACCTCGGTGTTCCCGGCGGCGGCGACCTGGAGGTCCAGGGTCTTGGAACTGCCGAGCTGCCCGAGGGCCATCCCGCTTTCGTAGTCGACGACGGCGACGCCGATGGCGCCGTCGATCGACATCATGTCCTTCAGAGCGACGTCGAGACTGGACATGCGTGCTCCCTTCCGATCGTTGTCATGAACGGCGCGTGCCTGTGATGTGCGCGGCGATGGCGCGGGCGGCGGGACGCGACTCCAGGTGAAGGCGGCCCACGTTGGCGTCCGGTCCCGCGAGGACGGTGAGGGACGCGTGCGGCCCGGCGGCGTAGCTGACCACGTAGCCGTCCGCGCCGCGGATCACGACCTCGTGGAAGTCGCCGCCGTGCGCGGTCTGCGCGATCCGGTGCGCGAGGGACAGCCCGGTCGCCGTCACGGCCGCCATGCCGTCCGGCTCGACGGAATCCGGCAGGTCCTGCGCGATGAGCAGCCCGTCCGCCGACGCGACGAGGCTCCCGGTGAGCAGCGGGACACGTGCCCGCAGCTCCTTCAGCTCGGCCGCGACCGCGGGCTCGGGCACCCTGGCCGCCGCCGTCCGCGTCCCCGCCCCGGTACGTTTCGCCACCTTCTTCAGCCTTTCGATCAAGTGAGCCCGTTTCACCGCAGGCCGACCTGTCCCCTCGCCGGATTCGTCGGCACGGTCAGCCCAGTTCCGTCAGCGCGGTGCGGAGCCGGTCGAGCAGGTCCTGGTCGGCGGGCGCCCAGCTCGCCGGGATCTCGACCCGGGCCGGCGGGACGGCGGGCGGGGCCGGGGCCTGCGTCCGCAGCAGCGACGCGGCGGCGAGCCCGCGCACGGCGAGCAGGCAGCCGAACGCCGTCCGGCCGAGTTCCCTGGCGAGCTCCCCGGGCGTCCGGCGGCCGTCGGCGTTGAGCAGGATCTCCGCCTGGACGCCGGTCAGGATGACGCGCTGGCGCCGGACGCGCCGGACCGGCACGACGGGCGCGACGTCCACGCCCCCGTCGGGCCAGGCGGCGTCGAGGAGGACGCGGCGCCGCCGCCGCTCGTGCACGAGCGTCGCCGCGGTGATCCGCCGCGTGCGCCCGCTCGGCGGGCCCGCGGTGAAGTCCGGCTCGGCCGCGGAGCCGAGGAGGAAGTAGGCGGCGTCGAACAGCGCGAACAGCTCCGGAAGCTCAGGACCGGACGCGCCCGGCGGCCCGCCCGGCAGCTCGCCCGGGCCCGGCGCGTGCCGGCTCTCGGCGTGGACGACCGCGCCGCCGTCGAGATGGAACGCCCCGTCGTCGCCCACCCGCAGCAGGCCGGTGCTCCTTTCCCGCTCCAGCGCGCCGAGGACGCCGGCGACCCGCCCGGCTCTCCCGTCCACCATCTCAGCCGCCCGTCATTTCGCCGATGAGATCGCGCATGCGCAGCCGGGCGAGCGCGAGGTTGCCCCCTTCCCTGCCGAGCAGCAAATGGACGAACAGATGCCCGTCGATATTCGCTCCGGTAAGGACCAAGAGGTGATATCCGTCGGTGCCGCAAACGATGATCTCCTCGACGTCGTCGCCCGCCGCGGTGGCGCTGAGCGCCGGCGACGCCAGCACCGCCCGCACCACGTCGGTCGCTCCGGCGGCGGCCTCGTGCTGGTCGACGAGGTCCTCCCGGCCCGCCGCCGCCACGGCGAGCCCGCTGGCACAGTCGACCAGTGTCACGCGCCGCGCTCCCGGAATCGTCATCATGGCCGCAAGGCAGTCGTCAATGCACAAGCCCATTCCCCCACCGAATGAGAGTTGCAGAAACTAGACGATACCCAGAGCTTTGCCGCCCGCGACACCGAATGTAAATATCCCCGAATATTTCTTATTGAGGGAGATGAATACCCTTTAGTATGACGAAACTTCAGTCCGCGCGGCGGAGGTCGTCGAGGCGGCGGGCGAGGTAGCGGCGGTCGGGGGCGGTCCGGGCCAGGTCCAGGGCCTCGCGGTAGGCGGCGGCCGCCTCCTCGCGGCGGTCCAGGCGGCGGAGGAGGTCGGCGCGGGTGGCGGGGAGCAGGTGGTAGCCGGCGAGGCCCTCCTCCAGGTCGTGCAGCAGGGCGAGGCCCGCCTCGGGGCCGTCCGCCATGGCGACGGCGACGGCCCGGTTCAGCCGGACGACCGGGCTCGGGTTCAGCTCGATCAGGCGTCCGTACAGGGCGGCGATCTGCGGCCAGTCGGTCTCGCCGGGCGTGCGGGCGGTCGCGTGGCAGGCGGCGATGGCGGCCTGCACCTGGTAGGGGCCGGGTTCGCCGCGGCGCAGGGCGTCGTCCAGGAGGGCGGTGCCTTCGGTGATCGCGGCGTGGTCCCAGCGTTCGCGGTCCTGGTCTTCGAGCGGGATGAGGTCGCCCGCCGCGTCCTGGCGGGCGGCGCGGCGGGAGTGCTGGAGCAGCAGGAGGGCGAGCAGACCCGTGGCCTCCGGCTCGTCCGGCATCAGCGCGTGCAGGACGCGGGCCAGCCGGATCGCCTCCGCGCACAGGTCGACCCGCATCGGGTCGGGGCCTTCCGTCGCCGCGTAGCCCTCGTTGAACAGCAGGTACACCACGCCGAGGACGGACGTCGTGCGTTCGGGAAGCAGGTGGGCGGGCGGCACGCGGTACGGGATGCGCGCGTCCCGGATCTTGCGCTTCGCCCGGACGAGCCGCTGCGCCATCGCGGGCTCGGCGACGAGGAACGCCCGCGCGATCTCGCCGGTGGTCAGGCCGAGCAGCGTCCGCAGCGTGAGCGCCACCCGCGCCTCCATCGGCAGCGCCGGATGGCAGCAGGTGAAGATCAGCCGGAGCCGGTCGTCGGCGACGCCGCTCGGATCGCTCCGCCACGGCGGTTCCCGCGGGCCGGTCATCGTGCCCAACTCCTTGAGCTTGGCGTTCTCGGTCCGGCCGCGCCGGATCCGGGTCAGCGCGTGGTTGCGGGCGGTCGTCGTCAGCCAGGCGCCGGGACGGCGGGGGACGCCGTCGTCCGGCCACCGCTCCAGAGCGCGCGCGAACGCCTCCTGGGCCGACTCCTCCGCGAGGTCCCAGTCGCCGGTCATGCGGATGAGGGTCGCGACGACCCGTCCCCACTCCTCGTGGAAGGCCGTCGCGACCGCTCCCTCGACGCGTCCCGTCATTCCTCCCAGAGGGGACGGACCTCGATCGTCCCCGCCTCTGCGCACGGGTGGCCGGACGCGACCTCCAGCGCCTCCTCCAGGTCCGCGCACTCGATCAGGTCGAATCCGAGGATCTGCTCCTTGGTCTCGGCGAACGGGCCGTCCGACAGCAGCGTCTCCCCGTCCCGCGTCCGGACGGTCGTCGCGGTGTCGACGGGACGGAGCCGGTGGCCGAACAGGCGCACGCCGCGTCCGTCCATCTCCTCGACCCATTCCCCGGTGTCGGCCTCCAGCTTGGCGAACACGTCCGCGGGCATCTCGTCGCTCTCGACACCGCAGATCAGCATCATGTACCGCATGTGCTCTCCTCCTTCGACATGGTGACTCCCACCGGCTCCGGAACTCGTCGCCGGCGCGGCCTCGCGAGCAGCAGACCGGCGATCGCCACGCCGGCCAGCGCGATCCCGGCGGAGGTGTCGAACGCCGCGCGGAACCCCGGCACGGCGCCCGCCCGCGAGACCGCGACGGTGGACGCGACGGCCACGCCGAGCGCGCCGCCGAGCTGGAACGCCGCCGTGTTGAGCCCGGACGCGAGCCCGGAGTCCCGCTCGGTCGCCCCGGACAGCGCCGCCACGGCCGCCGCCACCGCGGACGACCCGAGCCCCAGCCCGAACAGGAACAGCCCCGGCAGCAGGCCCGTCACATACCCGCTGTTCTCCGAGACCTGGCCCAGCGCGAGGCATCCCGCGGCCATGAACGCCATCCCGGTCATCGCCACCGGCCGGACGTCCACCCGCCCGATCATCGCCTGCGCCGCATACGACCCCACCACGGCCATTACCGGCAGCACGGCCGTGGCCAGCCCGAACTCCAGCGGCGAGTAGCCGAGGACGCCCTGCGCGTACTGCGACACGGCCAACGACGTCCCGAACGCGCCCACCGCGGTCAGCAGCATCACCAGGTTCCCGCCGGTCAACCGCCGCGACCGGAAGATCTGCAGCGGGACGAGCGGCGCCGCCGACCGCGTCTCGACCCTCACGAACACCGCCCCCGCCACGACCGCGACCCCCAGCGCACCCAGCGTGGACGCGCTCGTCCACCCGGTCTCCGGCGCCCGGACGACCCCGTACACCGCCGCCGACACCGCCAGCGTGACCGTCAACGCGCCCACCGGGTCGTACGCCCGCGCCCTGCCCCGGCTCTCGCTCAGCAGCACCGGCCCCAGGGCGAGCAGCACCATCGCGACCGGCACGTTGAGGAAGAACACCCAGGGCCAGCCGAGCGCGTCCGTCAGCGTCCCGCCGACCAGCAGCGCCGCCGTGGCCCCGAAACCGCCGACGCTCGACCAGATCGCCAGCGCCTTGTTGCGTTCAGTCCCCTCAGCGAACATCGCGGTGACCACGGACAGCGCGCTCGGCGCCATCAGCGCCGCCGAGATCCCCTGCGCCACCCGCGCGCCGACCAGGACGCCGCCCGTCCAGGCGAACCCGCACAGCAGGGACGACACCAGGAACAGGGTCGTCCCTGCGAGGAACGTCCGGCGCCTGCCCACCAGGTCGGCCGTCCGGCCGCCGAGCAGCATGAGCCCGCCGAAGCCGAGCAGGTAGGCGCTCAGCACCCACTGCGCGCCGCCGCCGGAGAACCCCAGATCCCGCTCGATCGATGGCAGCGCGAGCAGCACGATCTGCGAATCGAGGATCACCATGAAGTTCGCCGCGCAGAGCAGCGCCAGCGCCGCCCACCTGCGCGGGTCCAAGCCGTCGTCGGCCATCGTCCCTCCTCCCGGAAACCACGTCTCCCCCTGTCGACCATCGGCCCCACCCGATTTCGACAGCCGCGAAGAAGAATTTCCGGACGGGGCCCGGCTCAGCCGTTGAGCCACTCGGCGGGGACGTCTTCACGGAAACGGTCGGGGGTCTCCTCGTCACTGGCCCGGACGCACAGCCAGGCGCCTCCGCCATCGGAGATGAGCAGCCCCGGGCCGACGTAGAAGCTCTGCCCCTCCTCGCCCGGGGGGTAGGCGGGGAAGGGCAGGCGCGTGAGCGAGCGGACCGCTTCGAGGCCGGATGGCGCGGCGGCGTCCGAAGAGCGCGTAAGCCTCGCGGAGGGCGGCGGGCAGCCGTAACCCGAGGTTCTCCTCGGCCGCCGCGAGCTCTGCTTCTGGTGTGCCGTCTTCCGGGGTCAGCGGCGTGTGCCAGGTCGCGGCGAAGCCTCGGATGTACGTCCAGGCGGCCCTGCGGTCAGCGAGCGCGTTCGGGAGGTCCCGGACGATGTCGAAGGAATCAGTCACGCCGTGACGCTAGCGCTGTCTTCGGCGGTTCGATTCTGCTGTGAGCGGTGCGGCGTTCCGTGCGGAACGTACAGAAGGCAGAGTCTTCCTATGAGGATTCTGATGCTAGGCGGGACGGAGTTCGCAGGACGCGCCATCAGCGAAGGCGCTCTTGCGCGCGGCTGGAACGTGACCGTCTTCCACAGGGGACGCCATGAACCGCCCCAGGGAGTCGCCTCGTTGCACGGCGACCGCACCACCGAGGACGGTCTCAAGGCACTCGCCACCGACGAGAAATGGGACGCGGTCGTCGACACCTGGTCAGCCGCCCCGTCCGTCGTGCGCGACAGCGCACGCCTCTTGGACGGACGCGTCAAACGCTACGTCTACATCTCCAGCCGCTCCGTCTACGTGTTCCCCGAACCCGACGCGCTCGGTGAAGACGCCCCCGTCGTTGCAGGCTCCCCAGACGACGGTGATGACGTCGACTACGCCGCCGCCAAGCGCGGTGCAGAGCTGGCAGCGATCGACGTGTTCGGCGACAGGGCGCTGCTGGTGCGCGCAGGGCTCATCCTCGGCCCGTACGAGAACATCGGACGGTTGCCCTGGTGGCTGAACCGGATCGCGAAGGGCGGCAAGGTCCTGGCGCCCGGCCCGCGCGATGCCGGACTGCAGTACATCGACGTCCGGGACCTGGCCGCCTGGACCCTGGACGCCATCGAGCAAGGACTCGGCGGCCCCTTCGACCTCGTCAGCCCACCAGACCACACCACGATGCAAGAGCTGCTCGAAGCGTGCATCCACACCACCGACTCCGACGCCGAGCTCGTCTGGACACCCCCAGAAACAATCCTCGAAGCAGGCATCGAGCCGTGGATGGACCTCCCGATCTGGCTCCCACCTGGCGAGGACTACGACACACTGCACCGAGGCAACGTCGCCAAGGCTCTTTCCACAGGGCTGCGTTGCAGGACCGTCCAGGAAACGGTGGCGGACACGTGGGAATGGCTCCAGTCCATAGGCGGACGCGCCCCGCAACGCCCCGACCGGCCCACGGTCGGCCTGGACGCCGAAACCGAAGCAAAAGTACTGTGCCGCCGCCCCTAGCCCGGTCCAGGGTTCCCGCTTAGGTGGACGCGACGCCCCCTGGTCCGCTAGAGAGACGTGGTATGACCGCTTTGGTACTCGGCCCCCACGTCCGGCATGTGAGTCACCACACCGCGACTATCTGGGTGGAGACCGACCGTCCGTGCGAGGTCCGGGTCGTCAACCAGGAGCACGGCCTGGACGCGGGCGCCCGCACGTTCACCGCGCACGGCCACCACTACGCGCTTGTCGAGATCGAAGGGCTCGCGGCTGGTGCGCGGATCCCCTACGAGGTCGTCGCCGACGGCGACACCGTCTGGCCCGAGGAGGACGCCGGGTTCCCGCCGTCCCAGATCAGGACGCTCGACCCGGAGGGCGGGCTGCGGATCTCGTTCGGGTCCTGCCGCCGTTCGCCCGGCACGGTCGAGCAGTTCGGGCACGACGCGCTGGCCGCCCTCGCCCGCCGGCTCAGCGGCGGCGGCGACGCGGTGACCTGGCCGGACATCCTGCTCATGGTCGGCGACCAGGTCTACGCGGACGAGCTGAGCGACGCGATGCGCGAGTTCATCAAGGGACGCCGCGCGCCCGGCGACCCGCCCTCCGACGAGGCCGCCGACTTCGAGGACTACACCCACCTGTACAAGCTCGCGTGGCACGACGACCCGGAGGTGCGGTGGCTGCTGTCCACCGTCCCGACGTTCACCATCTTCGACGACCACGACATCCGCGACGACTGGAACACCTCGTACGCGTGGCGCCAGGAGATGTGGTCGCAGCCCTGGTGGAAGGACCGCATCACCGGCGGGATCGGCTCGTACTGGATCTACCAGCACCTCGGGAACATGTCGCCGGAGGAGCGCGCGTCCGACCCCGTCTACAAGGCGTTGCGGACGGCGTCCGACAGCACCGGCGACGCGGGCGCCGTCCTGGACGAGTTCGCCGAGAGGGCCGACAAGGAACCGGCCAGTACACGCTGGAGCTACGCGCACGACTGGGGCGCCACCCGCCTCATCGTCGTGGACAGCCGCTGCTCCCGCCTCCTCACCACCGACCGGCGCGGCATGCTCGACGACGACGAGTCCCGCTGGCTGGACGAGCAGTGCCAAGGCGGAATGGACCATCTGCTCATCGCGAGTTCCCTGCCCTACCTGCTGCCCATGGCGATCCACCACGCGGAGTCGTGGAACGAGGCCATGGCCGGTGGCGCGTGGGGCAAGGCCGGGGCCGGGCTCGGGGAGAAGATCCGGCAGGCCGCCGACCTGGAGCACTGGGCGGCGTTCGAGCGGTCGTTCCGCGACGTGGCCGCCGACGTCGTCGCCGTCGGACGCGGCGAACGCGGGCCCGCGCCGGCGAGCATCTCGTTCCTGTCCGGCGACATCCACTACTCCTACCTGGCGCGGGTCACCGAGCCCGGCACGCAGTCGAAGATCTCGCAGATCGTCTGCTCGCCGCTGCGGAACCCGCTGATCGGCAAGTTCCGCTGGGCCAACCGCATCGCGTGCTCGCGGGCGGCGGGCGGCCCGTTCCGCGCGCTGGCCAGGCTGTCGAAGGTGCCCGTCCCGCCGATCCGGTGGCGGATGACGGAAGGGCCGTGGTTCGACAACGCGATCGCCACCGTCCACCTGTCAGGACGCAACTGCGACGTGCTCTGGGAGACACCACGGGACGGCGGCGCCCTGAACGAGATGGGCCGCACCGACATCACCGGCTAACCCGCACAGGCACGCGTACGCACGGGGCACGTTCGTTCCACCCCCTCGCCGGAACGAACGCACCCCGTGTGGACAGCCCGCCCCGGTACTGCCCACACTCCCTCCGACTGCGCGGCGACCCCGCCATGACGCGACTCGTGCAAAGAACTCCGACTGTGGCCAAATTGCATGACAACTCGTGGCCAAGTCGTCACAATTAGCAAGCATGGAGCGACGTGCCCGGCGAGACGACCCCGACCCCGACCCCGCCGTGGCCGCCGTGGCCGAGGTGGGCGACGCGGAGCTGGTCGACCGGGTTCGCGCCGGTGACGTCTCCGCCGACGCGACCCTCTACGAACGGCACCTCGCCGCCGCCCGCGGCCTCGCCCGCCACCTGACCGGGCGGGACGCCGCCGACGACGCCGTCCAGGACGCCTTCACCAAGGTCCTCAAGGCCCTCAAGAGCGGCGGCGGGCCCGACGCCGGGTTCCGCCCGTACCTGCTCACCGTCGTCCGCCGGAGCGTCTATGACCGGCGGCGCGCCGACCGGCGCGTCCAGCACACCGACACGATCGAGAACTTCGACTCCGGCGTCCCGTTCGACGGCCCGGCGGTCGAGGGGGCTGGAGCGCTCGATGATCGCCCGCGCGTTCCGGTCGCTGCCCGGACGCTGGCGGACGGTGCTCTGGCACACCGAGGTCGAACGCGCGAAGCCCGCCGAGATCGCCCCGCTGCTCGGCCTCACCGCGAACGGCGCCGCCGCGCTCGCCTACCGCGCCCGCGAGGGCCTCCGCCAGGCCTACCTGCAGATGCACCTGGACGACATCGCCCCCGAGGACGCGTGCCGTCCGGCCCTGGAGAAGCTCGGCTCCGACGTGCGCGGCGGGCTGGCCGAACGCGAGATCCGCAAGGTGCGGCGGCATCTGAAGAGCTGCAAGCGCCGCACGGGCATCCACGCGGAACTGGTGGACGTGAACAAGGCCCTGCGGGACGTCCTCGGCCCGCTCGTCCTGGGCGCGGCGACCTCCGGCTACCTCGCGTCCAAGGGCGGCTCGCTGCTGTGGTTCCGGCGCCTGCCGAAGCGGCAGCAGCAGGCGCTCAGCACCGGAGTGGTCGCCGCGGCGACGACGCTCGCCCTGGCGGCGATGCTGGTGTCCGGCGAGGAGCCGATCCGGCCCGGGCCCCCGCCGCGGGCCATCGCGGAGCCCTCCGCTCCGCCCAAC